>CAIWZS010000111.1 GCA_903917235.1 uncultured Planctomycetaceae bacterium
GCTGGCTCGCGTCGGCGCTGCCGGAGCTCGGCCTGCCCCCGCTCGATGACCAGACGCTCGGCGGCATGCTCGAGTCGGTCTGCCGCGGGCTGCGCGGTCTCGACGAGATACCGTCGGCGGACTGGTGGACGCCCATCGTCGGGGTGGTGGGGGCCGAGCGGATCGCCGAGATCGAGCGGCTCGCGCCGGCGCGGATCGACGTCGCGGGTCGCTCCCGACCGCTGCTCTACGAGACCGACGCTTCCGCTCCGGCCCGGCCGCCGGTGCTGGCGGTGCGCATCCAGGAGCTGTTCGGCGTGCGCGAGACGCCGCGCGTGGCCGGGGGGCGTGTGCGGGTGCTGCTCCATTTGCTCGGGCCCAACATGCGCCCGCAGCAGGTGACCGACGACCTCGCGAGCTTCTGGGCCACGACGTATCCCGTCGTCCGCAAGGAACTGCGCCGCCGCTACCCGAAGCACGCGTGGCCGGACGACCCGCTCGCCTGATCGCCAGCGGCACGGCCTCACATCGCCCGGAAGACCGCCTCGGTCCGCGACAGGAGGTCGTCCTCCCCGATGACCTGCTCGATGAACGCGCGGCACGGATAGCCCGCCTCGAACTCGTCCTGCAAGGCCCGGGCGAAGCCGCCGTTCTCGATCTCCGTCAGCACCTCCCGCATGTGGGCCGCCATCCCCTCGCGGTCGATGGCGAACGTGCGCGTCATGCCGCCGAAGGCCGCCGCATAGCCGTGGGCACGGCTCGACGCGAGGAAGCCGTCGCGGGCCATCTGCGAAAAGGTTTCCGACATCTCGCCCGAGAGGTACATCTCCAGCAGCAGTCCGAGCGGCGAGAGCCCCGCTTCGACCCCGACGTGGAACGCGGAGAGGATCGCGGCCCCGAGCCACGGCCCGCAGGCCTGCTCGACGTAGAGATCGAGCACCGCCTCCTCCCGCGCGCTCATCTCGAGCGCGCCCTGCCTCAGCGAACCGGCGCCGGCTGCGATCGCCAGGAGCCGCGTCCACGCGGTTCCCGTGACGTCCTGCTCGACGCCGACGTAGCTGAGGTAGCCCCGTCCCGCGAGGAAGCGCTCGCGAATGGCGTCGCCCCCCATGCGCGGCGCGAAGAGGCCGACGTCGAGATCCGTCGCGGGAACCACGAGGCCGTTCGCGAGCGCGTAGCCCGAAGCGAAGACGAGGAGCGTCCTCGCGCGGAGGCGGGGGGCGATGCGGGCGAGCACGGCGGGCTGCACCTCGTCCGGCACGAGCACAAGCGCCACGTCGGCCTCGGCAGCCGCCTCGGCCAAGGTCGTCACGTGAAAGCCGTCGTCGCGTGCCTGCCGGCTCGAGGGATCGTCATCGCTTCCGACGATCACGCGGGCTTCGAGCGTGTCGCGCAGATTGAGCGCCAGGGGCCGGCCGAGCAGGCCGTACCCGAGGATGGCGACGGTCGTGCCGCGCAGCGCGCCCGGGTCGGCGTGCTCGTCACGAAACATCCGGTGCCGGCGCGGCGGGGGAGGAGTGCTCACGGGCTGCCTCGCGAAAGCTTTCCAGGAGGGGATCGACCAGCAGGATGAACTCACGGAGGCGGGTCGGGCTCATGCCTCGCACCGTGATCCGTCCGGCCAGGAAGGAGGCGGCCAGCGAGCAGCGGCCGAAGGCCGCATCGTGGAGCGTGCCCAGCGGCATCCGCACGACGAGGGATGGCGCGTCTCCGGCGCTGACGCAGCACAGTGCGGCTGGCGTCGCGACCAGCTGCACGCGGGCGCCGGTGTCGGGAAACTCCCACAGGATCGCGGGCATCGCTGCGGCGAGCTGCCGGCGCTGGTCGGGGTCGAGGCGACCGTCGAGTCGCTCGATCACCCTCCCCATGAGGGCGGAGACCTCGTCGCCCCCGACCCCGTTCATGAGGAATTCGGGAGGCTGGGCGGGTGGGCGGACCGGCATGCGGCGGATCATCCTGCGAGGTGCGCTGATCGGTGCGCTGCTGGGTGCGGTCCGGCCGACCTCGGCCCATGCGTGAACTTACCGCACGGGGGCCGGGGTACAAGCGAGCGCGACGGAATGCGCGGCGGAGGGCTCCCGCGCGTCGACGGAAACCTGCGTCGCGTGCATCGTCGCCGGCAGCACCACCGTGACCGTCGTGCCGCGTCCTCGAGCGCTCGCGATGCGAATCGAGCCGTCGAGCATCTCCACGAGCGACTTGCAGATTGACAGCCCGAGTCCTCCGCTCCGGTGCCCGTCGCCGTGGCTGTGGGCTGGGTCGGACTTGTAGAACCGTTCGAAGACGCGCGAGAGCTCGTGTGCCTCCAGCCCGACGCCGGTGTCCTCGACGGCGAGGGTCACGTGACCGTCGTCGCACCGCACGCGTGCCGTGACACGGCCCCCGTCCGGGGTGAATCGCAGGGCATTGTCGAGCAGGTTTGCCACGATGCGGCGCAGCCCGGCGGCGTCACCCGTCACGGGCGCCGGTGCCGACGCGTCGGCGGACAGATCGATTCCCTGCTCGCCGGCCACGCCGGAAAACATGGCGACGGTCTGTCGCACGATCAGCGCGAGGTCCACGGTCTCCTTCTGCACGATCCGCTGGTCGCCGGCGTGTTCCGCGAGCAGGAGCAGGTCGTTGGTGACCCGTGACAGCTGGCGGGAGGCCTCCAGCGTGTCCGTGAGGACCTCGTGGATGTCGGCGGTGTTCCCGGCGCCGGCGACCGCCACCTCGAGCGAGCTCTGGATGGCGGCCAGCGGTCCACGCAGTTCGTGGGCCGCATCGGCCACGAAGCGCTCCTGTCGCTGCACGTGGTCCGCCACCTGGTCGAGCAGATGGTTGATCGTGTGCGAGAGGAGGTCGAGCTCGTCCCCCGTTCCGCGCTCGGGGAGTCGGTCATCGAGACGCGTGGGCCTCAGTCCCCCGGCCGTGCGCAGGATGTCGCCCACCGGGCGCGTGGCCTGCACGGCGAGCAGGTAGCCGATGAGCGGCGTGAGCAGCGTCACCACCACGCCCATCGGCACCAGCAGCCGCATCAGGCCGGTCACACTCTCATCGAGCACGCCCGTGTGCATGCCCACGCGCAGGTGGTAGCGGGGCCGCCCCGGCTGTCGGATCCACTGGCGCACGTACCGGTAGGGGCCGACGTCGGCGACGAGCTCCCGGCGGTCGAGCTTGCTCGGGGGATGGTCGGCGATCGCGTCGGGACAATTGTCGCTCTTCCAGACGGTCTGCCCATCGTTCGTCAGCAGGTGCATGAACCAGCCGCGCGTCTGATGGCTGGCCGTCATCCGACGCATCTCGTCGACCACCTCGTCGATGTCGGGATGGTTGTCGCGCAGCGCCGACATGATCTCGATGACGGCGGCCCGCAGCATGCCGTCAGCCTCGCGGTAGAGCATGGACCGGGCAGCGATGCGCACGACCAAGAGCATCGCCAGCGTGGTCACGAGCACGACCGCCGTGTTCCAGAGCGTGAGCCGGACGCGGAGGCTCGTCCGCCACGCTCGGTCACTCCGCCGCCAGCGCATAGCCACGGCCCCGGACGGTGCGGATGAAGGAGGTTGATCGGCCACGATCGAGCTTGCCCCGCAGCCGGTTGATGTGCACCTCGATCACGTTCGTGGGTCCGTCCCAGTCGAAGCCCCAGACGTGCTCGCAGAGCATCTTTCTGGTGACCACCTGCCCCTTGAACCGCATCATGAGCTCGATCATGGCGAGCTCCGTCGGCGTGAGGTCCACCGTCCGGCCCCCGACCGAGAGCCGCTTGCTGCCGAGGCACAGCGACAGCTTCCCGGCCTCGAGCTTGAGCGCCGGCTTGTCGGACGTGCGGCGATGCACCGCCTCGATGCGGGCGAGCAGTTCATCCATCTCGAAGGGCTTGGGCAGGTAGTCGTCGGCCCCCGCCTCGAAGGCCTCGAGCTTCTCGTCGATGCTGCCGCGGGCCGTGAGGACGATCACGGGTGTTCGCGATCCGTGGGCCCTTGCGGCGCGCAGCACCTCGACGCCGTCGGTACCGGGCAGCATGAGATCGAGGATCACAAGATCGCTCGACAGGATCGTCTCATCCCGAATCGCCGCCTCGCCGTCGTCGACGCAGACGCATTCGTGGCCGGCCCCCTTCACGGCCTTGCTGACGGAACGGGCGATGATCGGATCGTCCTCGATGACAGCGACAAGCATCGGCACGTATCCCCGCCGCGACCGTCGGATGGGCGAAGGCCACCTGCGACACGTCGCCCGTCAGCCTCCATCATACCGCCGTGAATGCAGTGCCGCGACCGCGTCGCGCAGCCAGGCGACCTCGGCCTCGAGCGCGTCGAGACGATCCTCGAACGATCCTGCGCGGCCGATGGCGTGGTCGCTGGTGGCGTGGCCCGCCGTGGCGTGGTCGGGCGGCATCGCCGCGAGACTGTGCGCCGGTGGCTGGCGCCGCGGTTCCGGGGACGCAGGGGGTGGCGGCGATGTCGCGGCCGGTCCGAGGCCGGCCCTCACCTTGGCGAGTGATTCCTCCGGCAGGAGGCCGTGCGTGAGCATCCGGCCCCGGCCCGGGGGCGAGAGCCAGACGACGAGTCCACGCTCGGCGAGGCGGTCGAGGTGCCGGCGGAGCACGTCGAGATCGGGAATCTCGTCCATCCGACTCGCGCGGCCGCGGAGGTCGCCCTCGGTCTGCGCACCCCGGAGCAGCAACTCGCCGAGGATCGCGAGCTCCTCCTTGGAGGCACCGAGCCATTCGTAGGCGAGGTGGCGGTAGCGGGCGATCTTGCCGTTGCCGTAGACCTCGGCGATCGCGCCGCACTGGCGCAGGCCCGCGAGGGCCCTCGTCACCTGTTCCTCGTCGAGCGACGTCACCGGATCGCGGTTGCTCTTTTGATTGCAGCCGTTGACCAGCGCGTTGAGCGACAGCGGATACTGATCCGGCGTCGTTTTTCCCTTCTCGATGAGCGTGCCGAGCACGCGGCGCTCCGCCGCGTCGAGAGGCCGCACCGGCCTGGCCACATCCGCTCCGTGCATGGCTGAATCCTCCGGGACGAGCCGACATCCTACCGGCGACCCGTGCGACCGACGCGCCCGCCGCCCGCGGTGTCACCGGCCGGCAGGGACGCCCGGCGCGCGGTGGTGCGGGCAGCCTTCCGGGCTGAACAGGGCGCTCGCCTCGTCGCCGCGGGCCGCGACGTACGCGACGAGGTCGAGGATTTCGTCCCGTGTGAGCTTGTCGAGCAGGCCCTTCGGCATGATCGAGACCGGCGATGCGACACGTTCGTCGATCGAGTCCTTGCGGATGCGGATGGGTGCGGCCTTGAGCACGGGGTTCTCGACGAGCGCCACCTCCGTCGGCGTCTCCTCCACGACCAGACCGGTGAGGGATCGGCCGTCGTCGGTGAGGATCGTCGTGGAACGATATTTCTCGTCGATCCGCAGCGAGGGCTCCAGGATGTGCCGCGTGACCTCGAGGGGGTTCATGTCGGCGGACAGCTTCGCCAGCTCCGGTCCGAAGTTGTTGCCGGCGTCCCCCAGACGATGGCACGCGACGCAGCTGGCCGTGCGGAAGATCTCGCGCCCGTGCACGAACGACCGCCCCTTCTCGAGCGACCGCACGTCGGCCTCGAGGTCGGCGAGCGTCCACTCCGTCCGTGGGCGACGGTCCGCGAGCAGGTCGTCGCGAATCGGCAGGGGACGGGCTGCGAGATAGCCGCCCGGGTCGGCGAGATACGCCTCCAGGTCGTCCACCACGTAGAGCGCGCCGAACATCCGACGCCAGTGACCGGGATAGGTGCACACGTAGGGATAGACGCCCGGCTCGGTCGGCGCCGTGAACGTCACGCGCTGCGTGGACTGCGGCTGCATGAGCGTGCTGGCCGCGAGGACATCGGACGACTCGGGCACGAAGTTTCGCCTGGCGAATCCGGGATCCTGAGCCTGGGCCTCGGCCGCCTCGCCCACCGCCTGCATTCGCCCCGGCCGGGTGATCACGAAGTTGTGCGGCATCGCATCGAGGTTCTCCAGCACGAAGAGCACCGGTCGCCCGGCCTGCACGGCCACCGTCTCCTGGTCGTAGGCCATGCGCTCGTAGATCGTGCCGATCCGCACGACGCGCACGCCCAGATCGGCGAGCTCGCGTCGGCGCACGCGGCCCTCCTCGGGTGACAGCCGCGTCGTCAGAGCCTCGGCAAACTGCCAGGCCGCGAGTCCGGCATCGCTCGAGCGCTCCTGCGTCGAGGACGCACGGATCGCCTCGGTCAGCGGCAGGACGAGTCCGGCCGCCTCGGCCGCCGGCCAGGCTGTCACGGGGATGCGCGCGAGGGCGCGGATCGCGTCGTCGCGGTCGATGCCGGCCCGGACGAAGGGGGCGATCCGCCGGAACGCCTCCTCCTCGCGGCCCTTCACGCCGACGAGCGCCGCGAAGACGGCGCGGCGGACGCTGCCAGCGAGTCGTTCCGCCTCGCTCGTGAGCGTGAACTCGGCGGCCGGCGCGGGCGCGGGCTGCTTCTCCGCACGGAACACCTCGGCACGGTTCGCATCGAGGGCCACGAGCGTGAAGCCGTCGAGCCGCTTCGCGAGGCCGCCCTCGCCGCGGTTGTGGACGACGATTCGGTCGATCGGGTGCGGTCCACCGAGGTCGACCTCCCACCAGGGATCGGTCGTGTTCTCCTCGGTGTGCGTCTGCGTGCCGGATGCGTAGATCGGATCGGTCCGACCGTCGATGGCGCGGGACGCCTCGCCGCCGTGCGCCGTGTTCTTCTGCGTGGCCCGGCCGGAACGGGCGACGTTCGCGTTACCCGCGAAAACCTCCACCTCGGCGAGCGTGAGCGTGCGCCCCTGGCCGGGCAGCGCCACGCGCACGTAGCGGGCCGACGGGCCTCCGGAGTTCGCCGGCGCCGCGGACGGGCTGTCGAGGAGCGGCACGATGCGATCGTAGAGCCTCGATCCCACGGCGGGATCACCGACGAGCGGCAGCGCGGACACGAGGTCGACCAGCCGACGGGGATCGGTCGCGGCGAGATCCCAGACGCGGTCGACACCGTCGCCGCCCGCCGTGGCGTCGATCGTCATCAGGGCCACGTACCCGATCCGTCGCAGCACCGGCCGCCGGGCACCGGTCGCGAGGTCCTGCATGTCTCCGCGGAGCTCGACGAGCTCGCCGGCGGGCCGTCCCAGCAACAGCCGGATGAGCGCGAACACGGTGGCGGAGTCGACCTCGCCCTCGCGTGCGTCGAGCGTGGCGAGGGCGTCGGCGACGACCTTCACCACGCTCGTGCGATCGGTCCCGGCCAGCTCCACCACCGCCTCGGCACGGAGCCGGTCGTCGAGCCCGGGACGCAGGAGCATCTCGCGGTAGACCAGCGGCGAACGCGGCACGGCCGCGAGCGCGTCGTTGGAGAGCGACCGGTAGAGGAAGCGTCGCCCCGCGTCGGTCCGGAAGACGAGCCGCTCGCCGGCCCGCTGGGCCCGCTGGAACTCCGGCTCGAGCACCCGTTTCGCCTCCTGCTTCACGTACGCGAGCGCCTCGTCGGTCGGAAACTCGTCCACGATCGCCAGCGCCTCGATGGCGGCCGGCTGACGGAGGAAGGTGGCGGTGCGCAGCGCCTCGAGCCGCACCCGCGGACTCCCGTCTCCCGCTCCCCGGAGCACGACGCCGAGCGGGTCGCTCAGGCGATCCGCGATCGCGGCGACGACGCGCATCCCGGCGGCCCGTGATCGCGGGTCGTTCGCCGTGAGGACGGCCTCCATGAGGGCGGGCTCCACGCGGTCGAAGTGCCGGAGCATCCAGAGCGCCTCGAGCTGTTCATGCTCGAAGGCGGCGGCCCCTCGCTCCCGCTTCGCGAGCCACGCCTCGACCGCCGGCACGACCTCCTCCTCCGGACGTCCCGACAGTTCGATCCGCGCGCGATACCGCACGCGGTCGACGGGATCGGAGAGCAGCCCGACGAGTTCATGCACCGGCCGGCCGGCGATCGGCACCGGTGTCACGAGCGGCCGACCGTCGACGACCACCCGGTACACGCGGCCATGCACCGCGTCCCGGCTCGGGTCGCGCAGGTTGTGCTGCATGTGGCCGATGATGGGGTTGTGCCAGTCGGTGAACCAGATGGCGCCGTCGGGCCCCATCTCGATGTCCGCGGGACGGAAGTTGGGATCGGTGCTCGACACGATCGGCTCCACCTCGACCGCCCGGGGGAACGCGTCCACGGCCGGATCCGCGGGGCCTCGAACGCGTAGCGCAGGATGCCCTGAAACCCGATGACGTTGCCCACGAGAAGGTTGCCCTGGAACGCCTCGGGGAAGTGCGGGCTCGAGAGCATCTCGATCGCGGGGCAGGGTCGCGTGCGCTGCTTGTAGACGCTCGGTGCCTTCGAGTGCTTTTCCATGCCGTCGAGCCGCGTCGAGAAGACGCTGCCCCAGTAGGGCACCGCCCCGGTGCCGTCGACGACGATGTCGTCCCCCCAGCGGTCGAACGCGTGGCCGTGCGGATTGGCGAACGAGTAGGACGTGTAGAGCCCGACCTTTCCCGTGCGCGGCTCGTAGCGGAACACGGCGCCGTTGGCCACGCGGGCGGGTGGACCCCAGGGGCTCTCCGGCTGCGAGTGATGGAACGTGCCCTCCTGAAAATAGAGGGCGCCGGCCGGATCGAGCGTGAAGCTGTTGGCCGTGTGGTGCGTGTCCGCGGTGTCGAGGCCGTAGATGATGCGGCGCTTCACGTCGGAGCGATCGTCGCCGTCGGTGTCCTCCAGGTAGAGGACGTCCGGCCCCTGCGCGACGATCACGCCCTTCCCCCAGAACTCGAAGCCGGTGGGATTGTGCAGGTCGCCCGCGAAGGTGGTGCACCGGTCCGCGCGGCCGTCGCCGTCGGTGTCCTCGAGGATGAGCAGTTTGTCGTTCATCGCGCCGTCCGGTCGCCAGTGCGGATAGGTGGGCCACGCCGCCACCCAGAGCCGGCCCTTCGTGTCGAATGCCATCTGCACGGGATTGACGAGCTCGGGAAACATCGACTCGTCGGCGAAGAGCACGACCTTCATCCCGGCGTGCACCGTCATCGCGGCGATCGCCGACTCCCCGGAGAGGAACTCGTGGGCGCCGCCCGGCAGCGACCCCGGCTTGTTCGTGGCCACCGGGATCAGTTCAGGCAGCCCGGCGTCGTCGACCGGCGGCAGGGCGGCCCCCGGATCGTCGAGCGTCGCGGCCGTGGCCCAGATGCGGCGGTCGCGGTTGCCCGTCTTCACGTCGAGGTATTCGAGTTCGCGCTGCGCGACCTCGTAGTTGGTCTGCCCCGCCTTGTAGGTGCGGTCCACCATGCCGGGCGTGAACTTCAGCCACGCCCGGCCACCGTACGTCGAGTAGCCGTCGGTCACGCGGTAGCGGTGGAACCAGTGCCAGTTCTTGTCAGCGACGGCCTCTTGCAGCCGCTCGAGCGCCGCGTCGGTCCGCTGGGGGTGCGGTCCGAAGAGCGCCTCGTCGATGATGCGCGAAATGATCCGGTCGCCGTGGGCGTTGGGGTGGATGCCGTCGTCGGTGAGCGGTCGGTCGGCCTTGGCGTATGCCTCGAGCGTGGGCGTGAAGAGATCGACGCATGCGACTCCCTGCGCACGGCACACCTTTTCGAGCGCCTGCGTGTAGAGCCTGAGGTTGGCGTTGTGGGCCGCGCCGTCCGGCCAGTGGGGCCGGCGCAGGTTTTCGTGGGCGATCGGCGAGATCATCACGAGCTGCGGCGCCGACACGCCGTTGTACTTCTGGGCGAGCGTGTGCCTGATGAACGTCGCGACGTGCTCCTCGAAGGCGGCCACCCCATCCGGTCCCGCGTGGGCCTCGTTGGATCCGAAGAAGGCGAGGATCACGTCGGCGCGGGTGCCGGTGAGCTCGAAGCGGTTTTCACGGACCGCCGACTTGTCGGCCACGTCGTCGGGCTTGGGAATCGGCGCCGCGCCCGCGAGCCACTGGTCGGGAGTGCCGAAGTCGGCGCTCCGGAGCCGCCTGGCGGGATCGACCTCGTCACCATCGAAGCCGAGATTGCGGATGACGAGCCGATGCCCGGGGAACCTCGAATGAAGACGGACCTCGAGCCAGCCGGAGTGCTGCATCGCGTCGGCCACGCCACCGCCGATGATGCAGACGTGCGCCCCCTCGAGCAGTTCGAGCCGTGCGGCATCCGCGTGCCGCGGCGCGGTGCACGCCGCAGCCAGCAGGAGGAGTCCGATGGATCCCGGATGCGGACGTGGGCGCATGATGCTCGAGGCTCCTCGGGGAAGAGATGCTCCGTCAGGGTCGAGAACGCGAAATTATATCGGTCCTGTCGGGGCTGGCTGTCGTCGCGACGGGGCCGTACATTCGGCGACTCGGCCCGCGGCGGTCCGGGCGGCGTGTCGTTCGTTCGGCGGCCGTGCCGCCTGCACCCACCCTCGTCTCGGAAGGATTCCTGCATGCCCCTGCTCGTCGTCGGCAGCGTCGCCCTCGATTGCGTCGAGACCCCCACCGCTCGACGCGACGACGTCCTCGGCGGGTCCGCGGTGTTCTTCTCCTATGCGGCGAGGTTTTTCTCCCCCGTGCAGATGATCGGCACGGTCGGGGAGGATTGGCCGCAGGAACACACGGCGTTTCTCGAGCGGCGGGGCATCGACACCTCGGGCATCGAGACCATCGCCGGCGGCAAGACGTTCCGCTGGCGTGGTCGCTACCTCCCCAACATGAACGACCGGGAGACGCTCGAGGTGCATCTCAACGTCTTCGGCGACTTCCGCCCCCGGCTCAACGGCAACCACCGACGCAGCCAGTTCGTGTTCCTCGGCAACTCGTCCCCGACCACGCAGCTCTCCGTGCTCGACCAGGTGCCCGAGGCCGCGCTCACCGTGGCCGACACGATGGATCTCTGGATCAACATCCAGCGCGACGAACTGGAGGAGCTCTTGCGCCGCATCGACGGACTCGTCCTCAACGACGCCGAGGCGAAGCTCCTCGCGGAGGACGAGAACCTCGTCCGTGCGGGACACGCCGTCCGGCGGATGGGCCCCAAGTTCGTGGTCATCAAGAAGGGGGAGCACGGCGCGATGTTCTTCAGCGAGCACGAGATGTACGTCATGCCCGCCTACCCGACGCCGCACGTGGTCGATCCCACCGGAGCCGGTGACAGCTTCGCAGGCGGGATGATGGGGCACCTCGCGTCGCTCGGCCGCTTCGACCCGCAGGCTCTCAAGGAGTCGCTCGCCTACGGCGTGATCACGGCGAGCTTCACCGTCGAGGATTTCAGCCTCGACCGGCTGGCGGCCATCGACCGCGGTGATCTCGATCGCCGGGTGGCCGAATACCGCCACATGCTCACCTTCTGAGCGGCACTGCCCCGTGCTCAGTCGGGTCTGCCCACGCCCCGGTCACCGGACGTTCGCTGCGGGCATCCGTGCCCTTCGCTCACTCGACGCCTCCGGCGCTTCGCCCTCCGGGCTGCGCTGGTCGGCGTACGCCGGTGCTCGGGGCGTGGGCAGACCCTCCCCGGTCACCGGTGGAGCATGTGGGGCGCGGTGGCTCGATGAGCGGGGCCAGCATGGCGTGGCGGCTGTCAGGCATGCTCCGTGTCGCGGAGCAGATCCCGGTAGCGATCGAGGAAGTGTGCAGCGACCTCCGCGTTCACGTGCCGCCAGGCGTCGTCGAGCATCGCGCCGGTGAGCAGGCCGCCTGCCGCCTTACTTGCCACGGTGCCGAGGAGATCGGCGAAGCCCGTGGGTGGATCGGGTCCGATCAGCCGCTGCGAGTCCACGTGGAGAAACGCGTTGGCCACGAGCGACATCGAGGGCAGTTTCGGCACCGGATCCCGGCCATTGACGTAGCGGAAGATCCGGCCGGCGAACTCGCGATTGAATGCCGCACAGGCGGCGTCGTTGCCGATCATCGGCGCGCCGAAGGTGCAGACCTCGTGTACCTGGATGAAGCGCCGCTTGAGAAGCCATGCGGCCAGCAGCGCCAGCGCCCCACCGAGGCTGTGTCCGGTCAGCCACAGGGGCCGGTCCGCCCGCGTCATCTCCGACTCCACGGCCGACGCCAGCGGCTCCCACACCGTGGCCAACGCGTCGACGAAGCCCTTGTGGAACCGGGCGCCGACGCCGGCGGCGGAGAGGTCGTGGCCGAAGCGTCCCTCCGGCACCACGAGCAGGTTCATCGCATCGGTGAGGAGGATGTCCTTGAGGCCGTCGAGCGTGGCGGGCGACTCGGTGCCACGAAACGCGACCACGATGTTCGCGTCGTCCGTTCCGAGCCATGCCTGCGTGTTGCCGACACTGAAGAGCCGGGCGTCGAGCCCCAGCTCGTCGGCGAATCGCCTGCGGCCCTCCGTCTCGGGAAGGTAGGCGAGGGCCGATGCCTCGCAGAGGAACCGCGCGCTCGTCAGGTTTCCGGGCGGCTCCTCCTGGAGCGTGGGTCGGCCCGCATCCGCGGCGTTCGTATCACCGGGTTCACTGGACATAGCGACGCGTTCCCTCGGGGTCGGCGTTTTTCCAGTCACGAAGGATCTTGGTGGGCACACCCGTGCCAGAGACGTCGATCCGCGCGAGCCGCGGCGGTGGCGCCGCGAGAAAGGTCCTCAGGCCGTCGGGCGTGACCTGCGTGCGGGCGAGGCGGAGCGTCTCGAGTCGCGGCAGGCGCGCGAGCGTCTCGAGGCCGGCGTCCGTCACGGCCGAGTCGTTGAGCGTGAGCTCGCGAAGATTCGGCAGGTCCGCGAGGAGTGCGAGCGTGGCATCGGTGACGTCGGGGTTGCTCATCTCGAGCACCGCGACGTCAGGCCTGTCCGCGAGGATGCCGTACCCGTCGCGGTCCCAGCCGGTGAGGTTGAGGTGCCGCTCGCCGTCGATGACGCGTTCACGCTCGCCGAGCCCGACGATGGCGAGGTAGACGTGCTGGTAGGCGAACGGCGCGACGCCGACGACGAGGCCACAGGCGAGGAGCAGCGCCGGTGCGATGAGACGTCGCGCCTCGCGCCGCCGCCAGAGCATGGCGATGCCGCGGTAGGCGAGCCAGCATGCCCCGACGAGCACCGCGCCGAGGCCACCGAAGACGAGAATGACGCCGATCTGTTCGCTCATCCGTGAACGCAGCCTGTGCGGGATCCACGCGATCCGTCGGCGTCCCGTGCACGAGTCGGGGCAGCCACTGCCCCGTCGCCGGACGCCACCATCACCATCCTAAAGAAGCTTCGGTCTTTACTGGAGCGACGCCCCGACAGTCTGGGCGGCGAGGCGAAGGGGGTCGGCGAACGCTCGACGAGCGTGTGGCCGCCGCGGCCACAGCGAGGAGCCAATCCGCCGTTGGAGCGGCGGACGAGATCCCGTTGCCGCCCCCGAGCCGGTGGCCCACCACCGACCGCCCCCTGCCGCAGCGCATCCGCATGCGGCGAAGCGCCCGGCCTCACGCGAGGAGTTCGGTCACGACATGCGCCGGCTCGACGCCGGTGAGCCGCTGGTCCAGCCCGAGGTGGCGGTAGGTGAAGCGTTCGTGGTCGAATCCGAGCAGGTGCAGCACCGTGGCGTGGAAGTCACGGATGTGCACGGGCTCCTTGACGATGTTGTAGGAGAAGTCGTCGGTCTCGCCGTGGATCCGGCCGGGACGGGCGCCGCCGCCGCACATCCACATCGTGAAGCAGCGGGGGTGGTGATCGCGGCCGTAGTTCTCCTTCGACAGGCCGCCCTGCGAGTAGACCGTGCGGCCGAACTCGCCGCCCCAGATGATGAGCGTCTCGTCGAGCAGCCCGCGGGCCTTGAGGTCCTGCACGAGGGCCCAGCATGGCTGGTCGATATCACGGCACTGGCTCGGCAGGCGTCCCGACACGTTGGCGTGGGTGTCCCAGTTGTTCATGTAGACCTGCACGAACCGCACGCCCCGTTCCACCATGCGGCGGGCCATGAGCACCGTGTTGGCCAGGGAGCCCGGTTTGCGCACCGCGTCGCCGTAGAGCGCGAGCGTCGTCTCCGGCTCGCCGGCCAGATCGACGAGATCGGGCACGCTGGCCTGCATCCGGTAGGCCATCTCGTACTGCGCGATCCGCGTGCGCGTCTCGGGATCGCCGAGGGCCGCGAGCGTCCGCTCGTTGAGCGCCTGGAGCCCGTCGAGGGTGCGGCGCCGCACGGCGGACGACACGCCGGCGGGGTTGCCGATGTAGAGGATCGGGTCGCCCGAGGTGCGGAAGCTCACGCCGGCGTGCTCGCCCGGCAGGAATCCGCTCGACCAGAGCCGCGCGCCGATCGCCTGGTTCTGGTCGTTCTGCGTGGGTCGTGCCACCATCACGACGAAGGTCGGCAGGTCCTGGTTCAGGCTGCCGAGGCCGTAGCTCGTCCACGAGCCGAGGCAGGGCCGGCCGGTGATTTGGTTGCCGGTCTGCATGTAGGTGATCGCCGGCTCGTGGTTGATCGCCTCGGTGTGCATCGAGCGGATGAAGCACATCTCGTCGACCATCTTCGCGGTCCACGGGAGCAGTTCGCAGACCCACATCCCGCTCTCGCCATGGCGGGAGAACGCGTACTTCGACGGCGCGATCGGAAACCGCGACTGGCCCGATGTCATCGTCGTGAGACGCTGGCCGTTGCGGACGCTCTCGGGCAGGTCCTTGTCGTACCAGTCGTTCATGACCGGCTTGTAGTCGTAGAGGTCCATCTGCGGCGGGCCGCCCACCATGTGCAGGTAGATGACATGCCTGGCGCGCGGGGCGAAGTGCGGACCGAAGCCCCCCGAGACGGCGCCGGCCGACGACGCATTGGCGAGCGCCGGCGTGCCGGGAACGGCCGCCTCGCCGAGAAGCGTGGCGAGGGCGGCCCCGCCGAGCAAGTGGCTGCCGCGTTCGAAGAAGCGTCGTCGCGTGAGCGCGAGGCCGAGCTCGTCGAGGGGCGAGCGGGGCGCCGGCGGGAGGGTCGCGTCGTGCATGGGTCGGCCTCTCACTTGCAGAGCACCTCGTCGAGATTCATGAGCTCGTTGGCGAGCATCGTCCAGGCCGCCAGCCGCGGCGGGTCGTCGGTGCGTGGCTTCGACTCCCCGATGGCGACGAGCTGCTTCGCCTCGTCGGGATGGGCGGCATACCAGGCGTCGAGTTCCGCGAGCGACGCCCGCACGATCGCCATCTCGTCGGCCGCGGGCGGTCGCGCCAGGAGCCGTCGAAACACGAACTCGACGCGCGATGCATCGTCCGCACCGCCCGCCTGGAGCGCGTCGTCGGCCAACGCCCGTGCCGCCTCGACGAACTGCGGGTCGTTGAGCGTGACGAGCGCCTGGAGCGGCGTGTTCGTGCGCTCGCGACGCACCGTGCAGTTCTCGCGGGATGGGGCGTTGAAGATTTCCATCGAGGCCGGCGGCGCCGTCCGCTTCCAGAACCAGTACATGCTCCGCCGGTAGAGCTTGTCCCCCGCGTCCCGCTGGTAGCGGCTCGTGTTGCCCCCCATCGAGACCGCCTCCCAGACCCCGTCGGGCTGGTAGGGCTTCACGCTCGGGCCGCCGATCGTCCGCACGAGCAGCCCCGACGCGGCCAGCGCGTGGTCGCGCACCATCTCGGCGTCCATGCGGAACCGGGGCCCCCGCGAGAGCAGCCGGTTGTCGGCGTCCCTGGCGAGCTTCTCGGGCGTGGTGACGGCGGCCTGCCGGTAGGCGGCGCTCGTCACCAGGAGCTTGAAGAGCCGCTTCACGTCCCAGCCGCTCTCCCGGAATTCGATGGCCAGCCAGTCGAGCAGCTCGGGATGGCTCGGCAGCTCGCCGGTGATGCCGAAGTCGCCGGCGGTGCGCACGAGGCCCGTGCCGAAGACCTCCTGCCAGAAGCGGTTGACGGTGACGCGCGCGGTCAGGGGGTGGTCGGGCCGCACGAGCCAGCGGGCCAGGCCGAGCCGGTTGCGCGGCAGATCCTCGGGAAAGGGAGGCAGCATGTCGGGTGTGTCGGCGGTCACCTCGTCGCGGCGCTGGTCGTATTCGCCGCGGTGCAGCACGAACGCCTTCGGCATCTCGGGCTTCTCGTGCATGACGTGGGCGATGCTGCCACGGCCACGGATGGCGGCCTCCTCGCGTTCGAGTTCCTTCACCCGATCGGTCCTCGTGCGAAACGCGTCGTCGAACCGGCCGAGCCACCATCCGTAGACGCCGTCGGCCGCCTTCGGCCGCTCGCCCGCGGGCAGCTTCACGACGTCGGCGAGGGAGCGGGCGAGCGCGAGACCCTCGACCTCGGTCGCCGTCAGCGCCCGGCCCCAGATCGTCACGTCGGAGAGCCCGACGGCGTGGGCCGTCGACCCCGCGGAGCGACCGCCGATCACGAATGGCACGCCGGTGCGGATCGTGTGCTTCTGGAAGCTCCTGGTCTCGACGTTCGGCTTCTGCGGGCGGCCGTCGTAGGAGATCGTGATGCCCTCGGCTTTTCCCGACCCGTCGTAGGTGGCCGTGACGAGGGTCCAGGTGTCGGGCTTGAGCTGGTCGGTCGCGACGACCTTGAGCGCGTCACCGGGCCATGCGTGGATGAGGTGCATCGCCACGCGCCGCCCCTGCACGTGGAGATCCCAGCCACGGTAGTCGGCGGCCACGTCCATGCGCGAGACGACCGTGTAGGCCGTGTCGATCGCCGGCACCTTGAGCCAGCAGCTGACGCTGAAGGGCTGGTCATGCTCGATGTCCCCGGCCGTCGGCAGCTCGGCGGCCCGACCGTCGAGCGCGAGCGCCGGACCCGTCGGCCCAGGCTGCCAGGTCGTCGTCGCCGCGAGCGGGACGTCGATCTCCATGACCGGCGGAGTCACGGCCGGGCCGGCCGCCGCTGCGTCGCCGCGCACCGTCGCGCGGGTCGATGTGCCGGCGCCTTCCGCGAAAGCGAGCGCGACGAGCGGCACGTCGGCGGGTCGGGTCTCGGACAGGACCTGCGGCGTCACCGCCGTGATCCAGGCGTCGAACGCGGGGCGCGCCGTCGTGCGACGCTCGTCCACGGCGGCACGTGCCTCGGGCAGCAGCCGCTCGATCTCGGTGAAGCGGTCCTGCTCGTCGGGCCGCGGCACGGGCAGGATCGGCGGCGTGTCCTGCACGTTGCCGTCCTTGGCCTTCTGGGTCGTGTTGTTGAAGAACGCGGCGAACTCGTAGAACTCGCGTTGGGAGAGCGGATCGAACTTGTGGTCGTGGCAGACGGCACAGCCCGTCGTGAGCCCGAGCCACACCGCGGAGGTCGTCTCGGTGCGATCGCGGGTGTAGAGGACGTAGTACTCCTCGTCGATCGTGCCGCCCTCGTTCGTCGTCACGTTGCAGCGGTTGAATCCGCTGCCGATCCGGTCGTCGAGCACGCGGGCCGGCGGCGTCCCCTGCGGGTGCTCGACGAGATCGCCCGCGAGCTGGAGCAGCGTGAACTCGTCGAAGGGCAGGTTGCGGTTGAAGGCGGCGATCACCCAGTCGCGATACGTCCACATCTCGCGGAAGTTGTCGAAGTGAATCCCGTGCGTGTCGGCGTAGCGGGCGTAGTCGAGCCAGTGGCGGCCGCGGTGCTCGCCCCACGCCGGACTCGCCAGCAGCGTGTCGACCAGGCGGTCATACGCATCCGGACCCGTGTCGGCGACGAAGGCCTCGACGAGGGCTGGATCGGGCGGCAGACCGGTCAGATCGAGGGCCACGCGCCGCGCGAGCGTGCGCCGGTCGGCCTCAGGTGCCGGCGTCAGGCCCTTGGCCTCGAGGCCGGCGAGGATGAAGCGGTCGATCGGCGTGCGGCCCCACGACTCGTCGCGGACCTGCGGCACCTCGGGGCGTGTCGGCGGGATGAACGACCAGTGCGGCTCGTACTCCGCTCCGCCGGCGATCCAGCGCGACAGCAGTGTCTTCTGCTCGGCCGAGAGCGGCTTCTTCACCTGCGGCGGCGGCATGATGACCGCCGGGTCGTCTGAGAAGACGCGGTCGAGGACGACGCTCGAATCGGGGTCTCCCGGCACGATCGCGCCGGACTCGATGGCGACGTCACGGCGATCGAGGCGCAGGTCGGCCTGCCGGGCGGCACTGTCGGCGCCATGACAGGAGAAACAGTGCTCGACGAGCAGGGGACGGATGTCGCGGTTGTATCGCGGGGCGTCCTCGGAGCCCGGGACCGGGCGAGCATCCTGCGCGAGGGCGTCGCGATCGTGCGGGCACACGCCGGCGAGGGCGACCAGGACCACGATCACGGCGGACATGTGGGCGCCGGGACGGTCGACCGAACGGCGATCCCGGGCGGCACCCCTGCGCTGCGGGCACGAACGGGCCATCGAACGCATGACGAACTCCTCGTTGCTGACACACCGCGACGCTCGTCACGGCATTCGGCAAGGGACCACAAGGAACCCGGCGTTGCGCTCCGCCGAATCGATCACGAACAGAAACCGACTCCTTTATAGATAGCATGGCGCGGCTGCGTCGGCCATCGTCCGGCGCGTGTCCGGACGGTGGGGGAGCGGGCGTCGCGACGGGGTTTTGGCTCTTTTCCCGGGCTTGCTCGGGTGGGACGGCACGGTCGGATCGCTCGTGTGGAGGTGGCTGCGGATAGACTTCCGCTCCCGCCGTCATGGCGGCTCGTGGAACGGCATCGTTTCCGCCGCGTTGTTTCCGAGGGCCCCGCCCGGTGCCGGCGGAGCGGACCTGTGGGCGCCCTCCTCGTGGAGAACACCCTGTGTCTCGTCCGTACCCGTTTCCGGACACGTGGCGCGGTGCCGCGGTCGTCTGTCTCGTCGTGGGAGCCGCGCTCGTGAGCCGTCGTGGGTGGACCGACGAGGGCGTGCCGGCGGGACCGCGCGCCGGGGCGTGGAAGGCGGTGCAGCAGGCGCTCGATGAGGGCAAGCCGAAAACCGCGCTCGAGGCCCTGGCAGGTGTCGAGGCCGCGGCGACCGCCGACCGTGCCTGGGCCGAGGCGGCACGGGCCATCGCGACACGCGTTCTGGCCGAGACGATGGATCGACCCGAAGACGACCCCGAGCGCGTCGTGCGGCTCGCGGCCGCGAGCGCGGCGGCCCCTCCGGAAACCCGCGGCGTGCTCGAGGCGATCCGTGCCAACTGGACGTGGGGCTTCTATCAGCAGAACCAGTGGCGCTACCGGCAACGCACGCAGGGAGGTGCCGATCCAGAGGATGTGACGAAGATCGCCGAGTGGGATCTTCCGACGATCGTGGCCGAGATTCGTGCGCGATTCGCGGCGGCCGTCGGCCCCGAGGATGGGCCGGAGCGGAGGGCGCTCCAGGCACTTGCCAGCGCCGAGTGGGATGCGCTCCTCGAGAAGGGCACGATGCCGGATGCCTACCGGCCGACGGTCTGGGACGTCGTCGTGCGCGACGCGCTCGAGTTCGCCGCCTCGGGCGAGCGTGGGCTCATGGCGCCGGAGGATGCGTTCGAACTCGACGCCTCCGCGCCTGCGCTCGGCACGCCGGAAGAGTTCCTGGCGTGGCGACCCCGGGCGGATGAGTCGGTCACCGACAAGGACTCACCGATCCTCGAGGCGGCGGCGCTCTACCGGGATCTGCTTGGGTTCCACCGGGGTGATGCCGACAGGACCGCGCTGCTGGCCGCCGATCTCGATCGGATCCTGTGGGCCGGTGGTGCGGCCGTCGGCGAGGGTGTCGCCGAGCGTCGGGCGGCGGCCCTGCGGGCGTTCATCGAGCGGGCCGGCGACCACGAGACCGCCGCGGTTGCGACCTTTCATCTGGCGAGCCTCATCCGTGAGCAGGGAGATCTCGTCGAGGCCAGGACGCTCGCGGCCGCCGCGGTCGGGAAGTGGCCGGCCCGGGACGGCCGCCCTCAGGCCGCGGGTGCGGCGATGTGTGCGAACCTCGCCGCCGAGATCGAATCACGGTCCCTCGAACTCGCCACGGAGCAGGCGTGGGCGGAGCCATGGCCCGTCGTGCGCGTCACCTACCGCAACGTCGCGCGGGTGCACCTGCGCGTGTGCAGGGCCGATTGGGAGGCGCGGCTGCGCGCCGGCAAGCCGCATGCCGGCTGGATCGACGACGCGGACCGACTCGCGATCCTCGCGCTGCCCGCGCTGCGATCCCACCAGTCGGACCTGCCCGCGACCGACGATTACCACCCGCGGCACCACGACATCCCCGTGGGTGCGGCGCTCGATGCGGCGAACCTCGAGCCGGGCGCCTACTGGGTGATCGCCAGCCACAAACCCGACTTCGGTGCCGAGGACAACGTCGTGGCCGTCACGCTCGTGTGGGTCACGCGGCTGGCGCTCGTGACGGAGCAGCAGCGACAGACGTTCCCCCGGGCCGATGGCCCGGCCGGTGGCCGCGACGCGGCGCCCCCGCTCGCGGGACACGTCGTCGATCTGGCATCCGGCGAGCCGGTCCGCGGGGCGGCCGTGCGACTCTTCGTGCGCGAGCAGGAGCGGAACAGGCAGGGCTTCGCCGAGACCGGGAAGACGACGACGGACGACCTTGGCCGGTTCGAGATCGGGGCCGAGCAGGGGCGTGAGCTCGTGCTCGTCGCGACCGCGTCACGGGAGGGCCGGCGTCACGACGTCACGACCGGTCCGACGAACGTCTGGCGGAACGAACTGCCTCGCACCGCCCGCACGATCGTGCTCGTGACCGATCGCGGCATCCACCGACCCGGCCAGACCGTCTTCTACAAGGGCATCGCGACCGAGGCGGATCGAGCCGCCGCGCGATACGGCGTCGTCGCCGCCGCGGAGATGACGGTGACGCTGCGCGACGCGAACGGCCGCGAGGTGGCGACGGCCACGCACACGACGAGCGCGAACGGGTCGTTCCACGGCACCTTCGCGCTCCCGCCGGGTGGCCTGCCGGGCCAGTGGTCGATCCTCGCGCGCGGCGCCGGCATGGAAGGTGTCGTCGGCGTGCGCGTGGAGGAGTACAAGCGCCCGAAGTTTCTCGTGAAGCTCGCCCCGCCGAAAAAGTCCGTGCCGCTGGGTGGCGATGCCTCGCTCGAGGGCAGGGCGGAGACGTACACGGGCCTCGCCGTCGCCGACGCGACGGTGCGGTGGCGGGTCGAGCGGTCCGTGCGGTTCCCGGTGTGGTGCCGCTGGTTCTTTCCCTGGCTGCCCTTCGACTCGGGCGCGCAGCGGATCGCGCGCGGCACGGCCCGCACCGATGCCGACGGCGCCTTCACGATCTCGTTTCCCGCGCGGCCCGATCGCTCGTTGCCCAGGGACACGCTGCCGATCTTCACCTACCGAGTGGTGGCCGACGTCACCGATCCCGGCGGCGAGACGCGCTCGGACGAGCGGAGCGTGAACGTCGGCTACACGGACGTGGAGGCCTCGTTGGCGGTCGCCGAGTGGCAGGCGGTGGCCGAGGGCAGGCCCGCCGCCGTGCCGGTCACCGTCACCACGACCACGCTCGATGGCCAGCCGCGCGCGGCGGCAGGGATGCTCACCGTGCGTCGGCTCGTCCAGCCGGCGACCGTCGTGCGCGGCGACCTCCTCGGACACGCTGGCGGTCCGCCGCGGCGGCCTCGGGGTGGACGTGGTGGGATGCCGGCTCCCGTGCCGCCGACGCGGCCCGATCCGGCCAATCCCGAGACGTGGGAGCCGGGTGAGGAGGTGTTCTCCGCTGCGGTGACGACCGACGCGGCCGCTGGGACGTTCGTGGCGACCGCGAGCCTCGCTGCCGGCATCTACCGCGCGACCTTCGAGATCCCGGGAGTGGGCGACGGGCCCGCGGTGAAGGCGACGCGACTCATCGAGGTCGTCGATCCGGCGGCCGAGCGGTACGGCGTCACGCGCGCGTTCGTGATGCGAGCCGCGCGAGAGGAGGTGGCGCCGGGCGAAACGTACCTGGCCCTCCTCGGGACTGGCTACGACGCCGGCCGGGCGCTCGTCGAGATTTCTCAGGCGGGCGCGGTGCTCGACCGCTTCTGGACGGCGGCTGGGCGCACGCAGTGGCCGGTGTCGTTCGAGGCGGGCGAGGCCAATCGGGGCGGCTTCACCGTCCGCGCGTGGATGGTGCGCGACGGCCGGCTGCACGTCGAGAGCCGCACCATCGACGTGCCGTGGACGGACAAGCGCCTGGCGGTCGAGTGGGAGCGGTTCACGCGGCGCACGCAGCCGGGTGCGAAGGAGGTCTGGCGCGCGAAGGTGACGAGCGTGGTGGACAAGCCGGGGATGGGCGTTCCAGCGGCCGCGGAGGTGCTCGCGCTGCTCTTCGACCAGTCGCTCGAGGCCTTGGCCCCGCACGCGTGGCCGAGCGGAGGCCTCGCGGGGCTCCTGAGACGCGAGTCGGCCTGGCTGAACATCACCTTCACGAATTCCGGCATCGGGCTCCAGCACGTGCAGGGCACGTTCCGCGAGCCGCATCGTGACGTGCCGGAGATGACGTATCGTGCGTTCCGTGATCCGTTCGGCTCACCCTCCGGCCCGTGGGGCTTCTTCGGGGGCGGGATGGGAGGCATGGCGAGACGCGGGCGCATGCTCATGGCCCCGATGGCCGCGGCCGCGGCGCCCGCCGAAGCCGACGCCGCCCCGTTCAACATCGGCGACCCTGCGGCGGGCAGCGAACTGCGCAAGCGCGCCGCCGACAAGCAGCTCGCGGACGGCCGGGACGACGGCGGTGGAAATGGACCCGCCCGCGAGGCTGCCGCCGCCGCGCCGCCGCCGCGGAAGAATCTCGTGGAGACGGCGTTCTTCCTGCCGACGCTCTCGAGCGACGCCTCCGGCACGGTCACGATCGAGTTCACGCTCCCCGACACGCTCACCACGTGGCAGTTCAGGGGCCTCGCGCACGATGCGCTTCTGCGCAGCGGCACGCTCGAGGACACGTGCATCGCCGCGAAGGATCTCATGGTCGAGCCCCTCGTGCCGCGGTTCGTCCGCGAGGGGGACCTCGTGGAGATTCCCGTCAAGGTGAGCAACGCGTCGACCGGCCGGCTCTCCGGCTCCGTGCGGTTCGCGCTTTCCGACGCGCGCTCCGACGCCGATCGTGGCGGGCTCATCGAAGGGGAGCGTGTGCAGCCGTTCGATCTGGCAGCGGGTGAGTCGCGGGCCGTCGTGTTCACGGTGCGGGTGGCCGACGGCACCGACGTCCTCAGGTATCTCGCCACCGGCTCCGCCGGCAAAGCCGCCGATGGTGAGGAGGCCTACCTGCCGGTGCTGCCGCGGCGCGTGCCGGTGACCGAGACCGTGCCGATCACGATCCGGGGGCCCGGGGAGCGGCGGGTGTCGCTCGAGCGCTTGGCCACGAGCGCGGGCACCGCGATCAAGAGCGAGTCGCTCGTCGTGCAGGCCGTGTCGAACCCGGCGTGGTACGCGGTCCTCGCGCTCCCCTCGATCACGGAGCAGGCCGACGAGAGCACCGAGACGCTCTTCACGCGGCTCTACGCCAACACGCTGGCCAGGCATCTCGCGACGAGCGACCCGCGCATCGGCCGCGTGTTCGAGCAGTGGCGACTCGCCGGTGGCGCGGCGCTCGAGAGCCCGCTCGAGCGGAACACCGGGCTCGTGCAGACGCTCCTGACGGAGACGCCGTGGGTGCGCGACGCCGTCGATGAGCGGGAGTCACGGGCGCGGATCGCGCTGGCCTTCGACGCGAACCGGGCGATGGCCGAGGTGCGAGCGGCGCTCGACCGTCTCGAAAGCCTGCGGAACGACGACGGCGGCTGGCCGTGGTTTCCCGGCGGCCGCACGTGCGACTCGGTCACCCTCGGCATCATCGCCGGCTTCGGCCGGCTGCGGGTGGCGGGCGTGCCGGGTGACGTGATCGACGTGCAGCCGGCGCTCGCGGCCCTCCCGTGGCTCGACGGCCGGCTCGTCGAGGAGAAGCAGCTCGCCCTGAAGCGGTTCGGCGACAAGCCCGACGACATGGTGCTCACCCCGATCGGCGTCTACGCCCTCTATGCGCGGAGTTTTTTCGCCAAGGATGCGCCCCCCGAGGGGCCCGCGGCCGAGGCCGTCGCGTGGGCGCTCGACGTCGGGCGCCGCTCATGGATGAAGCTCGACCATCGTCGGTCACAGGGACATCTCGCGATCGTGCTGCATCGGGCCGGACACCGCGATGCGGCGCTTTCGATCATCGACAGCCTCCGGCAGCGTGCCGTCGACGCCGACGTGGCGCCCGGTGCGGAACAGGATGCGTGGCAGGGCATGTGGTGGCGCGATCCGCACCCTTCGTGGTGGAGCTGGGCATCGGCCCCGATCGCCACGCAGGCGATCATGATCGAGGCCTTCGACGAGGTGGCCGGGGACGCGGCGGCCGTCGAGGCACTCAAGGTGTGGCTCCTCTCGCAGAAGCGCACGAGCGCCTGGCCGGGCAGCCGGGCGACGGCCGATGCGGTGGGCGCCCTGCTCGAGCGCGGCGACGACCTGCTGGGCTCCCGGGAGCTCGTGCGCATGACCGTCGGCGGGGAGGCGGTCGTGCCGGCGGACGTCGAAGCGGGCACGGGGTTCTTCGAGACGCGCCTGGTGCGGGGCGAGGTCACGCCCGAGAAGGCGGCGGTCACACTGGTGAAGCCCGAGAAGGGCCTCGCCTTCGGCGGCGTCCACTGGCAGTATCTCGACGACATCGCCAACGTGCCGGCTGCGGGCCGCGAGGAGCTCGCGATCGAGAAGAAGCTCTTCGTGAAGCGGTTCACGAAGGCGGGACCGGAGCTCGTGCCGGCCGGCGACGGCGTGGCGGTCGAGGTGGGTGATGAACTCGTCGTGCGGCTCGTGGTCACGAGCGACCGGGACTACGAGTTTCTCGAATTGGCGGATCACCGTCCGAGCCTGACGGAGCCGCTCGACGTGCTCTCGGGCTGGCGCTTCGGGGACGGCGTCGGCTGGTACGTGGCGATCCGCGATGCGAGCACGCGACTCTTCTTCGAGCGGCTGCCACGCGGCACGCACGTCTTCGAGTACGGGCTGCGGGTGGCCCACCGAGGGGCGGCGTCGAGCGGCTTCGCCCACATCCAGAGCCGCTACGCGCCGGAGTTTTCCGCCCACTCGAAGTCGGTCGCCCTCGAGGTGCGGTGACCGCCGGCCGTGCGACCGACGTCCGGGGGACGCGCGATGTTCGACACCGAGCCTGGAGGGTCCGCGGCGCCGGCGGTCGGCAGCGTTTCCGCGTCGTCCGGGAGTGACGTCGCGGGGGTGGCTGGTCCCTGGGACGTGTCGCGGCCGGCGCCGGAGGAGTACGGGCGGCATCCGCGTTTCACGGTGGTCGCCCGCGGCGCGATCGTCGCGTTGGCCATCGGATGCGCGTGGCCGCTCGGCGCGCTGGTGCACGACCGGCTGCAGCGGTCCCCGTCCGGGCTCGACGTGCACGATGATCCGTCCAGTGCGATCGGGGTCGGCATGGTCGGCGTCGGCTGGGCGGTGTGGGTGTTCACCGTCGGATCGATGCTGGGGAGCTTCCTCAACGTCGTCGTGCATCGGCTTCCGGCTGGCCGCTCGGTCGTGTTCGGCCGGTCCGCCTGCCCGTCGTGCGGCACGCGGATCAGGCCGCGCGACAACATCCCGATTGTCGGGTGGCTGCTGCTGGGGGGGCGCTGCAGCCAGTGCGGCGCGCTCATCGACCCACGCTACCCGCTGGTGGAGGCGTCACTGGCCGGGTTCTGTCTGGCGCTCGGCTTCGCGGAGGTGGCCTCCGGTGGCGTCACGCTGCCGCTCCGCGCGCCGCACGATCCCGCCGGGGTGATGTGGACCGTTCTCCACCCGAAGTGGGATCTCATCGGCATCTACGCCTACCACGTCGCGTGCGTGGCACTCGTCTTCACCTGGGCGATCATCGCGGCGGGTGCTCGTCGTGTGCCCGTGGGACACGTCGCAGCCGTGCTTCTGATCATGGGTCTCCTGCCGGTGGCGTTTCCGTGGCTGCACCCGGTGCCGCTCGTCGTTCCACCGACGACGGTCGCCGGTGCGGCCTTTCCGCCGGAGCATCCGGCATGGCTCTGGCAGGGGTTCTTCGTCTCGGCTGCGGGGATGCTCGTCGGCGGGGTGGTGGGCGGCGTGTGCGCCGCCGCGTGCGGGCATCGTCGGCCGCCTCACGGACTCACGACACGCTCTGCCGCCGCGGCGAGCCTCGCGCTCGTGGGAGCCGTCCTCGGCTGGCAGGCCGTGCCCGTCATCGCGTCGGTGGCCTGCGTGTCGGTGGCCGTCGCGCGCCGCTGGTCCTCGGGCATCGGCCGTCGAGAGGCCATCGCCCCCGAGTTCTTCATCGTTCTCGCCTGCGTCGCGCACCTCATGCTGTGGCGGTGGATCGTCGCCGCATGGTCGGCGGCAATCCTCGCGCTGCGCGGATGACGTGAGGCATCGTCGCCGCCCACGGCAGGACCCGGGATGACGAGTCAGATGGCGGCGTCCTCACCGCTCGGTTCGGGGTCGTCCTCGACCGCGATTCGCCACGCGGGAAAGGGATCGGACAGGGTGATCCATGTCTCCGGGCCGGCCTCCATCTCGTCGTCGGTGAGGCAGCAGGCCTCGAGCCGGTCGAGCAGGTCGTCGGCCAGCCGGGCACCGATGACGACGAGTTCCTGCCGGCGGTCCCCCCACGGCTCCTCCCAGAGCGCGTCGATCTCGTCGCGGTCGAGTTCCTCGGGCCAGTCCTCCTCCGGGGCGCTCGCCAGCCAGGAGCCGCCCGGCTGCAGACTCGACACCGCACCGGCACCGTCGTGCATCCCAGCTACAGGCAACTTCCCCCGCCGGGGAGCCGGCGGCGCAGGAAGTTCATCCGCTTGTCCAAGGGCAGTGCCAGACGCCGGGCGATGAGTTCCTCGAGCTGCCGGTCGCTCTCGGCAGCGAGGGCGGCGAGTTGTTTGCGGCGCGATGGTGATGCGGCTGCCACCGCGGGGCGGGTCTTTTTGCGCTGTGAACGCCCGGTCGGCTGCGGCTGTCGTCTGGGCATGCATCGGTCCTCGGTA
>CAIWZS010000112.1 GCA_903917235.1 uncultured Planctomycetaceae bacterium
CAGTGCCACGGAGCAGCCTGCCTTGCCGAATGCGGACTCGCCGTTGATCGCCGTGCCAAGCTGCACCCAGGCGCTGCCGTTCCAGCGATAGATCCGTGTCTGGCCGGAGGCTGTGCCGTTGGTTCCGTCATTGGAAGGCGCGCCGATCGCTACGGTGATGCCATCCGCGGAGAGCGATACCGACCGGCCCAAGCTGCTGCGGGCCACCCCGTCTTCGATATCGGTGCCGAGTTGCGTCCACGCCGAGCCAGTCCAGCGGTAGATCCGCACATATCCCACGAGATCATCGTTGCCGTCGGGCCGGGTGCCCCCCATGGCAAGGATTTCGCCATTGGCCGAGAGCGAAGCAGACCAGTCCGCTTGGCCGGCGATCGCCGTGCCGTCGATCTCGGCACCCAACGGCACCCACGCCAACCCGTTCCAGCGATAGATTCGCACGTGGCCCGGTTGTGTGCTGCCGCGCATCAGGTTGGGCGGGGTGCTGATCGCGAGTGTCTTGCCGTCGGCGGAAAGCGAGATGGTCTGCCCGGATCGATCGGAGGTCGCCTCACCGTCGATGTCATCGCCGAGCTGCATCCAGAACGCGCCATTCCAGCGGAAGACCCGGACGTGGCCGCGGTTGTCATTGCTGATGCCGGTGGAGCCGTCGTTACCGACCGCCCCGATCGCGACGGTCATGCCGTCGGCGGACAGCGAGACGGCGCCGCCCGACCTGTCGCCGGCTGCCTCGCCGTCGATGTCGAGGCCGAGCTGCTGGAGCAGGCCGGTGCGATCCCAGGCCTTGAACGAAATCACGTCGCTGATCGCGCCGTTGAAGTTGTCTCCCGGCTGGAAATACACCCGCGTGGTCTCGGTGGCCGCGAGGTAACGGGGAGAGGCAACGCTCACCGCGCCCACGCCCTGCCACGACGCACCGCCATCGACCGAGTACCAGAGTGATCCGCCCTGCAGGTTCGTGCCGGTGATCGCGATGCCGGGCAGGTCGCCGTCGGCATCGGAGAAGTTGTTAAGTGGCCCGCCCGAGTCGATGAGTGCCGAGACGAGCGTGCCGACCACTCCCACCGGGGCAGCGGCATCTTCCACGACCGTCGCCAGCTGCGGCGCGGCAAGCGTGTCGAGCACCGGGGCGGCGCTCAGGACGCAGCGGGCCTCGAGCGGCTGGAACGCCAGCCGGCCGTGAGCACGGCGGGAATGGCGCCGGGAGGCTTCGCGGCGACCCCGTGACCAAAACGGCCAACGCGGCCCGCCACCACGTGATCGAAACGGTCGCGAGCGGCGTGGCATGGAAGAGGGTCCGGTGTGGTTTTTGGCAGCAGCCAGTGCGGGAACGGGACGCAGATCCGGCCTTGGTGGAGCCGGACGACGCGAGCGGGTCGCCCGCGGCGATGCCTTGACTCTGGCTTTTTCCGGTTAGAGGAGCAAAAGATGGGTTTTGGGGGCCCGGAACCCTCGATCAGGCGGGGCCGGAACCGCCGAGCAGCCGGCCGAGGCAGGCCGCCGCGAGGCGGTCGCCGTAGACCGCGAGGGCAGCCTCGCGGACGGCACAGAAGAGCTCGTCACGGGCGCGTGCATCCATGGACGGAAGTGTATCACCGGCCGCCCGGGTGCCCGTGGCGATTCACGGCTTCGATGACGCGG
Source organism: uncultured Planctomycetaceae bacterium (assembly GCA_903917235.1). Classification (GTDB taxonomy): domain Bacteria; phylum Planctomycetota; class Planctomycetia; order Pirellulales; family UBA1268; genus QWPN01. Next base: position 1,639 of record CAIWZS010000112.1, read on the forward strand.
TGGCGGCATCCCAGCGGTAGGCGGCACGCGACGCATCGGCGAAGAACCAGCGGTCGGCGTCCGCCCCGCGCTTCGCCACGAACGGCGTGACGACGCCGAGCACGTCGGCGTAGCTGCCCGATCGCGCGGAGACGGGCCAGTTGCTGCCGAAGAAGAGCCGCTGCATGCCGAAGGCGTCCCAGACGCAGTCGAGCCACGGTTCGTAATAGGCCGTGTCGACTCGTCCCTGCGGCGCGCCCGCGGCATGTGCCTGCGACTCGACGAGCGCCGAGACCTTGAGGAAGACGTTTGGGTGGCGGGCCACCGTGGCGACGGCATCCCGCCACGCGGGGTCGGGGCCCGCGTCGGAGATCCGCGTGCTGCCCATGTGCTCGACGACGATCCGCATGTCCGGGAAGCGCGTGGCGAGCCGGTCGATCGCGCCGTTGACCGGTCCGCCGTTGACATCGAGCGTGAGGTCGTGGCCCGCGAAGCGATCGAGGTCGGCGAGGTAGGCCGCGTCGTCGAGCCCCTCGAGCAGTCGCCCCGCGTTGACGCGCACGCCGAGGAACAATTCATTCGCTGCGAAGCGGTCGATCGCCGCACGGCACGAGGCGTCGCCGAACGGCAGGTTGCCGACGATGCCGACGATGCCCTGCAGTCCGGGACGGGGCTTCCATGCCGCGGCGAGATCGAGGAGCCACTGGTTGTCCTCCACCCACGAGCTCGCCTCGACGATGATCGTGCCGGTGACCCCGAGCGGAGCGACGAGTTCCTCCCACTCGGCCGGCAGCACGGTGCGGTAGAGGAACGCGTCGCCCTTGCCGGGCCAGGGCACCCCCTGCGGCCGGGTCGGGTCGTAGAAGTGCGTGTGGGTGTCGATCACGACGCGGGGCCCGGCCGCGCGTCCTGGCGCCGCGTCGTCCGCACGCGCGACGGCGGCCGCGCCCGCCGCGAGCGCACCGGAGAGGAAGTCCCGCCGACTCACGTCCACCGTGGCCTCACTCATGGTTTCGCTCCTGCGTGTCACGGTCGTGTCACCCGGGCCGATCCGCCACGGGCCACTCCCACGAATGGCCGTCCCACGCGACCACCCTTCGCAGGAACGCCTCCATGCCGTCGGCGTAGCAGCCCAGGAGGTACTCGCCCTTCTCGGCCGATGCGCGGGCGGGATCGCCGAGGTGGCCCGGGGCGTCGCCACCGCGTGGCCGCCGTTCCTGCGTGATCCAGCCGCGATATGCCGGCTCGAACCCGTATCCCACGTCGCGCGGCTCGAGCGACGCGAACGGCTTCACGAGGTCGGGCCGGATCGCGAGCATCATCGACGTCTCCCACTCGCAGGCATGGCCCACCGCCGATTGCACAAGGTCGCCGCGACCCTGCTCCGGCCTGGCGAAGTCCCAGTAGCTGGCGAAGAGGAGCAGCAGGTCGGTGCGAGCCCGATGCTTCTGCCGCGTCTCGAAGATCGCCTGCCGGCCGGGCGTGATGTTGCCGCCGTGACCGTTCAGGAAGAGGATCCGCCGGAAGCCGTGGCCGAGGAGGTTGTCGAGCAGGTCGCTCACGAGATCGAGGTAGGTGCGCGGGGCCGCCGAGAGCGTCCCGGCGTATTCGAGGTGGTGATGCGAGTTGCCGAGCCACAGAAGCGGCGCGAAGAGGACTTCCGCGTGAAGCCGCGGCTCGACCCGCCGCACCACCTCGCCAAGCAGCATGCTGTCGGTCGCGAGGGGCAGGTGGACGCCATGCTGCTCCATCGCCGCCACAGGCACGACGACGGGCGTGTGCGGGATGAGCCGGGCGATCTCGGGGTGGGTCAGTTCGGCGAGGTTCATGCTGTCACCACCGTGTCCTGTGCCACACCGGCGCAAGCCACTCCTGCCGCCTGTTCACACCCGCCACCCCTCGCGGTATTCGCGGCGGAGCAGGGCATCGACGTCTGCCCGGCCGCTCGTGAGTGCGGCTGCGTCCCAGGCGAATTCATCCTGCACACGATAGGCGATGTTGGCCAGGAGCACGCTCTCCGCCAGCGGCCCCGAGTAGCCGAAGTGGCAGGTCGCCGCCGCGCCGCCCCGACATGCCGCGAGCCACTCTTCCCGAAACCCGGGCGACCGCGGCAGCGTGGCGGGGGCGACGGTCCCGGCGAAACGCTCCTCGGGCAGGAGCGTCCAGTCGTCGAAGCCGCACAGGAGCATCCCCTCGGTGCCGACGAAGAGCGTGTTCTTCTTGCGCGCGGTCTTCGGGTCGATGCCGCGCTCCACGAGCACCGGCGGCACGCCCTGATACCAGTGCACGCTCACGGGGGGCAGCATGGTGCCGGCGGTCGACGGTCGCGCCGGAAAGTCGAGCCGGCTCGTCAGGCTCGTGGGGGAGCGATCGGGATCGGCGGGCGGGCCGCCGCCGGCGACCCGCACCGGGTGCGCGAGGTCGAGCGCCCAGAACGGGATGTCGAGGATGTGACAGCCCCAGTTGCCAGTCTCGCCGGTGCCGAACTCCCACCAGAATCGCCAGTCGTACGGGGCGAGCCCCTTGCGATACGGTCGCGACGGCACGGGTCCGAGCCACAGGTCCCAGTCGAGGCCCGCCGGTGCCGGCTCCTCGGCTCCGAGCCGCGCGGGCATCCCGCGCTTGCTGTCGATCCAGGAATGCACCTCGGTGACCGTTCCGAGCAGACCTGCCCGCACGATCTCCACGCCCGCCCGCAGGCCGGGAAGCGCGTGCCGCTGGCAGCCGAGCTGCGTGGCGAGCCCCCGCGCCGCTGCCGCGTCGGTGATCCGGCGCACCTCCTCCACCTCGTGGGCGAGCGGCTTTTCCAGATAGAGATGCTTGCCGCGCTCGATCGCCCACCACGCCGGATGGAAGTGCGTGTGGTCGGGCGTGCTCACGACGACGGCGTCGATGCGGTTTTCGAGCGCGTCGAACATGCGGCGAAAGTCGGTGAAGCGGGCCGCCTGCGGATGGGCCTCGAACGACTTGCCCGCGCGGCGTTCATCGAGGTCGCAGAGGGCGACGACCGCCTGCCGGCTCATGCCGCCGAGGTTCGATGCCCCCTGGCCGCCGATGCCCACGAACGCCAGGTGGAGGCGATCGTTCGGCCCCGGGTCGGCCGCGACGGCCGCGCCGTGGCCGGGGAAGAACCCGCGACCGACGGTCGTGCCGATGCAGAGCCCCGTGAAGCCGCGTCGGGACAGGCCGGTCGGTCGAGTGGCCGCGCTCATGGTCGATGCCTCTTCAATCGTCGTCGTCATCGCCGGTCGTGACGGACCACGCGGGGTAGGGCGTCTGCGAGCCCTTCATCGCACCCCACAGCACGCGGTTGAGCGCGTCCTCCGGGGCGCGGTCGATTTCCTCGAAGTTCATCGCGGCGCTCGCGATCGCCGCCGCCCGCAGCACGGGGTCGAGGATCGCCTGCGGCGCCGGATTCATCTGGTCGAGCGGCACG
>CAIWZS010000113.1 GCA_903917235.1 uncultured Planctomycetaceae bacterium
CCCGGGCCATAACGATCGACCACACGCGGATCCTCGTACTTCGTGTCGAAGGCCTGCTGCGACCGGCTCGTGATGATGTCGAAGGCCTGCTGCTCGAACGAGTCGAGTCCCTCGACCAGGCCGCTGCGATCCGCCTCGCGGCGGGCGTTGTCGATCGACTTGAGCAGGTCGCGTCGGCGGCCGAAGCGGTCCTGGGCGACGACGAGTGCCATGTTCTGCCGTGCCTCACCGCCCGGATCGAACGGGCCGAACGCCGTGCCGAGGAACGCCGGGCCGTCGCCGTAGATCCCGCCGATCCTGACGTACGTGGGGATGCCCGTCTCCGGATGGTTGGTGCCGCGGCTTCGGGCGACGATCGAGCCGATGCCGGGGCGGTCGGCCGCCGCGCCGTTGTCGGCGAGCCGGTTGTCGTATCCGGTCATCACGAAGTGGGTGCCGCCGGAATGACCGCTGTTGGTATGGGCGAAGGAACGCACGAACGCCATGCGGTCGGCCACCTTGGCCATCCGCTCGAAGTTGCCGCCGAGCGTCACGCCCGCGAGGTTCGTCTTCACCTCGCCGGTGACGCTGCGGTACTCCGCCGGTGCGGTCATCTTGGGGTCGAACGTCTCGACGTGCGTCGGGCCGCCACTCAGCCAAAGCCAGATCACCGAGGTGTCCTTGGTGGACGAGCCGGCGGCAGCGGCCGCCGCCCGGGTCCGCAGCAGGCTGCCGAGGCCCACGCCGGCACCGAGGCCCAGCGTGCCCACCCGGAGAAAGTCGCGACGGGATTCTCCCGCACAGTTCCCCAATCGCCGCTCGTGTCGGATTTCCAGCATGGCGAACTCCTCCGCGTGGGCAGGTTGATGGTCAGCGCGACATCCGGAGAAACCCCCGGGCCGCGGGCGGATCCCGAGGGGCGACACCCCACCGCGACCCCATGAGGATATCGGCAATCAGGACTTCACCGCAACGACCGTTCCCGGCCCGAATCCTGCCCCAGGGTCGTGGTTGTGACGAAACGTGGCCGTCTGCAGGGCTTTGCGTGTGGCGGCGGATGGGCGGCTGGCTTCAATCGGGAGCTGGGGCTTTCGGGTGGGCACGCGTGGCCCCGCGGGGCGCCGCGGGACGCCGAACGGCATTCACGAGCGGGCGTTCACCGTGCCGCGTCGGGAAACAGCTCCTTGATCCGTGCGACGGTGTGGTCGACGAGCACCTGGCCTGCCTCGGGACCGACCTCGTTGCTCTCGGCGATCGCGCTGTAGCCGCCGCCGCGAACCGCGCGGGCGGAGGGCAGGTAGGTGCCACGGCCGGCGAGCTGGACGACGAACGTCTGCAGGGCGGGACTGCGGGCCTTCATGGCCACGCCAAAGTCGGTATAGAGCTCGAACTGGTTCGTGGCGACGGCGACGTCACCGATGCGGATCACGTGGACCTCCGTCGTGAAGGGTGTGACGGTGCCCGCCTGCTGGTCCTCCCACCGCTTCACGACCTTGCCGTGCCAGAAGAGCAGCGTCTCGTTGCCGGTCCCTTTGGACAGATCGCGCACCTTCTCGCGGGCGAGTTCGTATTCCCGCTCGCTGACCTCGCGCCGCGGAAGTTCGATCCGGTCGACGCGGTGCTCGAGCACCGCCCCCGCCACCCGTTCCTGCTCGGCACCGGCGAGCGCGTCCTTCCAGCCGGCCACGATCCGCCGGGCGATCTCCTCGAGCCGTGAGAGCCCGCGGAGCCGCCGCATCCGTTCTTCAGCCGTTTTCCGGAACATCAGGTGGGGAGACTGGTCGCCTGCGGCGCCGATCCACGCGAGGACATGCAGGTCGGCACCGTACTCCGCCCGCAGGGTCTCGCGCACCGGGTGCCAGAAGTCGGCATCGAGCTGACTGGCGCCCTCCACCTCCTGGGCCGGGCAGGGCACGTCGATGACGGTCGCGAGCAGCCGGCCGTCGGCATTCCAGACGAAGAGGGCATCGAGGTCATGGTCCTCGTACCCCTCGATCATCCGGAAGTCGTCCTTCGTGGTGGAGCCGTACATCGCGGCCGAGCCATCGGCGTACACGCTGCGACGGTTCTGCGCGATGACGGCGTGCCCCATGCCCCAGCCGACCCGGCAGGGCCGCAGACCCTCGACCGCCGCGGCGATTCCCTCGGCGATCCGGCCGGCGAAGAACTCGACGTACTCGGCCGGCTGCATCACGCCGCCGGCGGGAATCTCATAGATGCCCTCGACGAGGACGGGCCCGGTATGCGTGTGGGTCGCGCTGACGACGATCCGCTCGACCGGCACGCCCGGGGTCTTCTGCGCGACCTGTGCCCGGATGGCCGCCAGCGCGTCGTCCGGGATCGAGACGACGTCGCAGGAGACGAAGGTCGTGGTCCCGAGCACGCGGTCTCCGTCACGCGATTCGAGCACGAGAACGGTCGCCGTGACGCGGCTGGCGACGGCGGTCGAGATGCGGGTGCGCATCTGGCCGGAGAGGGCGACGGGACGGTCCGGTGTGAGGCTGACCGTGGCCGCACCGGCGAGGAGTTCCGCCGCGTCGAGCGAGTCGAGCGGCGTGAACGTGCAGGCGAGAAGCGGCAGCCAGACGGCGCGCGCGGTGGGGCGAGAGACGTATGGCATGGGTTGGCGATCTCCTCGGAGTGGTGATCGGGCATGGTACACCAGTGACTCGGCGCGGCGTCGCCGAGCGCCGCGGCCACATGCAACCACGCGTGGCCGACGCTGCCCGACGGAGGCGACGTGGAGGAGGCTTTTCGATGTCGGTCCTGGATCGGTTCAGTCTGCGGGGCAGGCGGCTCTTCATCACCGGGGGGAGCCGGGGTCTCGGTCGGGAGATGGCGCTGGCGATCGCGGATGCGGGTGCCGACGTGATCCTCGTCGGCCGCGATGCCGATACGCTCGTGACGACCGCAGATGAGATCAGGGCCCTGGGCCGCGAGTGCCTCGTCCTTCCGGGCGACGTCGGCATGCCCGAGGAATGCGAGCGCGTCTGCCGGGAGGCGCTCGCCCTGCGCCCGGACATCGACATCCTCATCAACAACGTGGGCGGCCGACGGATCAACGTCCCGCTCGTCGAGCAGTCGCTCGAGCAGTGGCAGTCCATCATCGACCTGAACCTCACGAGCACGTTCCTCTGCATGAAGCACGTGGGCGGGGCGATGGTGCGGCGTGGCGGGCCGGGGCGCGTCATCAACATCGCGTCGATCTCCGGCATGGTCGCCAATCGCGCGATCGGCGGCCGCAGTTACGAGACGGCCAAGGCCGGCGTGATCCAACTGACGCGGGCGGCTGCCGCCGACTGGGCTCCCGTCGGCGTCACGGTCAACGCGATCTGCCCGGGCGGATTCATGACCGCGCCCAACGAGCGGTGGTCCCGCGAGAATCCGGCGGCGATCCA
>CAIWZS010000114.1 GCA_903917235.1 uncultured Planctomycetaceae bacterium
CAGGGCCGACGGCAGCCCGGCCTCGGGGGGCAGCTCGATGAGCGTCGAGGGGTGGGCGTTCTGCAGCTGGGCGCCTGTGCCGTAGAGCGTCTCGCTGCTCATGAAGATCCCGGCCAGGGCGTGGTAGTCGCGCTGCGAGACGGGATCGGAGGCGTGGTCGTGGCAGCGGGCGCAGGCCAGCGTGAGCCCGAGCATCGCCTGCGAGGTGACGTCGATCTGCTCGTCGACCAGATCCATCCGGAACTGCCGCGGATCGCGCTCGTTGAGGGCCTTCGGCCCGAGCGCGAGGAAGCCGGTGGCGATGATCTTCCTCGCCTGGTCGGCCGGCCCCGCATGCGGAAGGAGGTCCCCCGCGATCTGCTCGCGCAGGAAGTCGTCGTAGGGCTTGTCGTCGTTGAAGGCGGCGATCACCCAGTCGCGGTAGCGCCACGCATGGGGGTAGGGGAGATTGGTCTCCTTGCCGCTGGAGTCGGCGTAGCGGGCCACGTCGAGCCAGTGCCGGGCCCAGCGCTCGCCGTAGCGCGGCGAGGCAAGCAGCCTGTCGACGACCCGCTCCACCGCGCCGGCCGCGGTGTCGGCGAGAAAATCGGCGACCTCCTCCGGCGTCGGCGGCAGACCAACGAGGTCGAACGACAGCCGGCGCAGGAGCGCCGCGCGGTCGGCATCCACGACCGGCCTCACGCCGGCCTCCTCCATGGCGGCCAGGAGGAAGCGGTCGATGTCGCCGGCCGGCCACTGCCCGTCGCGCACCGCCGGCACGGCCGGCGCCACCGGCGCGCGAAACGCCCAGTGGCCGCGCCCGGCGGCCACGGTGGCGGTCCAGCCATCGGGCGTGCCGGTGTCGGCGGCGTGCGCCGCGACCGGCGCGCCGACGACCGCCCAGGCCGCGAGGAGCGCCGGCAGGGCCGGCAACGGTCGGGGGCGCAGGCGCATGATGGCTCGATCCCTCTAGCGGGTGGGCACGTGCCAGAGACCGGTCGTCCGGCCCCGCACCCGCACAATGTATGCCGCCGCCGGTGGCGGAACGTTATCGGGCCCAGGGAGGGTTCACCCAGCCCGGAGACGGCGGCATGGCACGCCTCTCTTTCCACGTCCGCGGGCGTTCGCCGCGGTAGCCGCGCGGCGACCACGCTATGCTCCCCCGGTGCGCCGCCGGCGCCACGTCGGCCGGGGCCGGACCGCCGGGATGGGGAAGAGCCATGTTCGACACCGAGATCATCCTCAACGAGTTCATCGTCCGCTACCTCGAGGCGCTGATGGCCGACATCAGCGAGGACGAGATGGATGAGCAGCCCGTGGCGGGCTTCAATCCGCCGCGCTGGATCCTCGGCCACCTGGCGATCTCCACCGACCTGGCACTGCGCGTCAGCGGCGGGCGGTTCCGCTGCCCGAAGGCATGGCACCGCGCCTTCCGTCGCGGTTCTCCCTCCGTGGACGCGTCGGTGCCGGAGGGGGGCAAGGCGCAGTACCTGGAGGCCGTGATCTCGGGTTTCGCCGAGGCGCGGGCAGCCTGCCGCGAACTCGCGCCGGAGGTGGCCGCGCGACCGCATGGCATCGCGTTCCTGGCCGACACGCCGCTGCAGACGGTGGCCCATCTCCTGGCCCACCTGCTCACCACGCACCCGGCCACCCACGTGGGGCAGCTCTCCTCCTGGCGCCGGATGCGTGGCCGGCCCCCGATCGAGCCCATGGCCGATCCGCGGGCCTGACGCACCGCGGCCGGCCCGCTGGCGGCGTCCCGCGCGGAGGCCTATCATCGCGGCGGCCGCAGCGGGGGATCGCCTGGGCCTTCCGGGCAGCACGGCAGCAGGCGGGGCAGACGTGGGCGCACACCGGATTCCCGACGCCATCCCGCCCGATCTCGCGGACAGGCTCCGCGCCCGATTCGGCGACTGGCCCCTCGTCGCGCAGTGGGGCGTGACGCTCGCCGAACTGCACCCCGGTCGGGCCGAGTTGCACCTCGGGGCCGGTGCCAACGTCACCAACGGCCCGCGCGGTCAGATCAATGGCGGGGTCCTCGCGGCGCTCACCGACCTGGCCAGCGCCCTGGCGCTCTCCACCGCCTTCGACGGCCGCATGCCCTTCGCCACCGCGGATCTCCACATCCGCTACCTCGAGCCGGCCCTCGAGGCGGTGGCCGCACGGGCCGGCGTGGTGCGGCTCTCCGGCCGCAGCGCCGTCGTGGAGTGTCGGATCCTTTCCCGGGGGGAACTGGCCTGCCTGGGCACGGCCCACTTCGCGATCCGTCGCGGCTTGGGTGGCTGATCCGGCGCCAGCCCCTGGGTGCGTCACGGTGGCCCGGTCGGCGCCGCCGCCGCGGGGCGCTTCGCCCACGCCAGACAGACGAGCCACACGAGGATGCCTGCCAGGACGATCGATCCGGCGGCGCCGGGGCCCGGCAGAGAATCCTCGAGCAGCGGGGCCGGGTTGTTGATCAGGACATGCAGGGCCATCGCGAGAAAGAGGTTGCCGGTGCGGAGATAGACGAGGGCGAACACGATGCCGAAGACGAATTGGGCGAGGAGCAGCCACTGGCCCTGCGGCAGGTGCAGGTTCAAGAACACGTGCCCCAGGGCGAAAAGGCCCTGCGACGAGAGAAGCGCCGCCGCGACCAGCGTCCCCGGACGAGCCGTCGGCATCCAGCGCATCGCCACGAGCCCGCACTGCGGCAGGAGAAAGCCGCGGAAGAACACTTCCTCGTACGGGCAATTCCCCAGCAGTTGCCCGAGCCATTCCCCGACCGCGCCGCGCCAGCCGTCGGCGGTCCACTGCGAGCCGAGGCCGATCCGCTGGCCGCAGAGGGGCAGGATGAGCACGAGCAGCAGTTGGATCGCGCCCCACGCCGCGATCAGGAACCCGAGCGCTGGCCAGAGCCGCCGCGGGTCGAGCCCCACGTCCCGGGGGCGGAGCCGAGCCACCCCGAAGAGCAGGCCGACCACGACGATGGCAAGCAACGTCACGCCGGCGACGAGCGTCCCGTCGACGATGCCGCCGGTCGCGTGCCCGAGCCACCTCATGGGGGGAAACCACCGGCCCGGGGCGCGGAACGCGAGCAGTTGGAAGAAGGCGACGGCGAACTTCTCGACCACGAGCGCGAGGATCAGGAAGCCGAGGCTCACCCGCGGCGGCGGCGGGATCCGCGCGAACGGCCAGGCGGCCGGGGCATCGCGGGGTCGAGGGTCGACCGGTGGCATCGAGCGAATCCTCGCCGGAGGAGTCTAACGCCGGCCGACGGCGCAGCGCGAATCACGCTCGCCGCGCGGCTTCGATCTCCCCCCGGACGTCTGGTCGACTCGCGAAGAGGAGCCTCGGATTGAGATCGTGGACCGGCAATGGTCGCGCGAGGACGAATCGGCTTCGGTGGTCGTTCTCAACGACCCCCGGTCCGACCGCCCCGCCGACGAAAAGCCTCGTCCACCACCAGGCCGCCGATCTCCACGCGGCCGTCCGACTCGAGCAGCCGCGACAGGAAGCCGTGGATCCAACCGGCCAGACCTCCGCCCGGTCGCTCGGCGACGAGAAGACAGGCGTCGGGCGAACCCGTGATCAGTGCCAGCCGTCTGCCGATCGCCGCCTCCGGGGAGGGATAGCCGCGTTGGGCCGTCAATCGGGCCAACTCCGGCGCATCCGACAGCGCCGCGCTGCGGATGGGGTGCTGCGGCATGGGAACGGCCCCGGGGCCTCGATCGAACGGGTCGTGCACAGCGCCGCTGCGGCACATGTTCCGCGATCGTGAGCCCGTGGCCAAAGGATGGAAAGCGCCCCAGCGGCCACTGGTCCCGTCCGACGGATGCGGATGGTGTGATTCGGAAGGGGACCGTCGGGGGACAGGTCGAACCGGGCCCGGCGGGCCGCGGCTGGAGGTGGCGGATGCGTCGTCTCGAGGGCCTCGGTTTTCTCTGTCTGGGGGGCAGTACGGTGGCGATCGCGCTTGCGCAGCCGGTCGGGGGGGCGATGCTGGGCATCCTCGCCGGCGGCGACATGTGACGAACCCCCCGGCCGGTCGGCGATCGAGTCGGTCCCGCGCTCGCGGAGGACGCGGGCCCGTCGGACGCGCGGCCCCCCGGCCGCCCACCGTCGACCGTATGCTCATGGCACGAGGGACGGCAACCACGGGGCAACCCGCACGGCAGGGAGCGATCCAAGGCACGGCGCTTGATCAGTTCGGGCTCCACCTTCGAAGCCGAGATCGGCTCCTCGCGCGCCGTCGTTGAAGGCGAGTGGGTGTTCGTCTCCGGGACCACCGGTTTCGACTACCGGACGATGACCATCGCGGAGGGGATCGCCGAACAGACCGAGCAGTGCCTGCGGAACGTCGAATCCGCGCTCCGGGAGGCCGGGGCGACGCTCGCCGACGCCGTCCGGGTGACCGACGTGGTCCCCAAGGGGAAGGAGTTCCCGACGTGCTGGCCGGTGCTGCCGATGCTCCGCCTGCTCACGGCCCCGGAGGCGATGGGCTTCTACGAGAGGGTCGGCCTGGAGGCGGTCACCGACGGCTGGATGATCGAACGGGCGAGGTGATCCCCGGCGGAGGGCGGCGTCGGAGCGGCGGTCGGGCCCGAGACAACGGCCCGGCGTAACGTTTTCGGTCCTTCCGCGGCATACCGGCATGGCGTCCCCACGCGAAATCGAGACCCGCGAGAAACTCACCCGTTGCTGGCTCGCCGCGGAGCCGTCGGTCCGCGCCTTCGTCGCGGCCGCCGTCCGGTCCGTCTCGGACCGGGACGATGTCCTCCAGCAAGTCGCCCTGACGGTCGCCCGCCGATTCGAGGAATACGACGAGCGGCGACCATTCGTCGCCTGGGCCCTGTGGCTGGCCAAGTCCCGCATCATCGACTTCTACCGTGCCCAGGAACGCCAACGTCTGTTTCTCACCGACGGCATGCTCGACCGTGTCGCCGAGACGCTCGTGCAGAAGCATTCCCAGGTGTCGCCACGTCGGGAAGCGCTCGAGCAGTGTCTGGACGCCCTCCCCAAGCGTTCCCGATCGCTCCTCACGCTCCGCTACCACGACGGTCTCTCGATGGAAAGGATCGCCGCCACGATTCATTCGACGTCGGGTTCGGTGCGAGTCGCCTTGTTCCGCATTCGCGAGGCCCTCGCCGCATGCGTCGAGCGGCGCCTCGCCGAGGAGGCCGGCGGATGATCGACAGGAACGATCGCCACCACATCGATCAGTGGCTCGACGGCGAACTGCCGGCCGAGGACGAAGCGACGCTCGCGCAGCTTCTCCAGGACGACCCGGAGCGGCTGTCGTACCTCGCCGACCGTGCGATCCTTCACGTGCACCTCCGCGAGGCGGTGAACCGGCTGCGACCCCTCGACGCACCCTCCGCGCGACGACTGCCGTCGCGACGTCACGTCTTGTGGACGACCGCCGCTCTTCTGGCCTTCTGTCTCGTCGTGACGCTGGCCCTGCCCCGCGCGGCAGCCAGCCCAGGAGATCTCGTGAAGAAGGCACTCGAGGCCTGCAACCTCGTGATCGACCGGCGCTACTCGGTGCGAGTCGAGCCTGCCCGCGCCCATCTCCGTGAAGCGTTGGGCCGGCCATCTCCCCCGGAGTCGACGCTCTGGGTGCGCGACGCCTGCTTCGTGCAGTCGACAGAGGTCCACGGCAGGAGCCTGTCCTGGGGACGAGATGCCCGCGGAGCGGTCTGGTTCTCGTTGTCGCCCCACTCGGTCGCGGTCTTCGACGCCGACGAAATTCCTGACGCGCTCCGGGACGTCTGTGACCTCCGCACGCTCGACCTGCCGACGCTCCTGGCGTCGCTGCTGGATGACTTCGACCTCGAGCGCGCCGGCGACACGGGGACCGCCGACACGATCCTCGCGCGGCCCAGGACTCGCACGTCGCGGTTCGGCACCATCGAGATCGCGATCGATCGCGACTCGCTCCGCGTGCTGAGCGTCGTCCTCGAGCGACGTGTCCGAGGACGGACGGTGGCTCGCGTCCGATTCACGCTCGAGGAGACGGACGCCCGCGATGAGACGACGTACGAGTGGCGTGGACACGTCGACCCGGACGCCGACGTGCGTGACCGCGGCGCGATGCGTGGTGCCCGCAGGGATCTGCTGAACGAGTTTCTCGGGCTCATGAGACAGTACCCAGACGTGAACTGAGGGCCCCCCTTCACCGTGAGACGATCCATGAGACGCCATGTTCCCGTCGCGGTTCTCGCTCTGACCTGCGTCGTGACGAATGTCGCACGCTGCCAGGAACCCCGCCCCGACGCACGCAACGCCCCCGGCCTGCTCCGCCGTTTCGACACCGACGGCGACGGCACGATCGACGAGAAGGAGCGGCGTGCCGTGCGGGAGATGCTCCGGGAGCGCCGGAGCCGGCCGGGCGCGACGACGCCGTCGGGCGAGGCCGAGAGAATCGGCGACCGGCTCGTCACGGACATGGCGTACGCCTCGAGCGACGGCCGGAAGATCCCCTGCGTGCTCTCCATGCCGCAGGGCGAGGGGCCGTTTCCGGTGCTCGTCACGATCCACGGCGGCCAGGGCGACCGCGAGTTGGCCTTCATCCGCTCGATGGCGGCACCGGGGGGCGTCTCGCCCACGATCACGGCCCTCAACGAACAGCCGTGGGCGATCCTCGCCATCAGCTATCGCGCGGGCAACGGGGCCCTGTTCGGCATGGAGCACGACGACGTGATCGCCGGGATCCGCTTCGCCAAGACGCTGCCAAAGGTCGATCCGGAGCGGGTGGGCGTCGTCGGGGGTAGCCATGGCGGCCACCTGGCGCTCGTGGCCGCCGAGAAGATGGGCGGGGAGTTTCTCTGCGTCGCCGCCGCGTCGCCGTGGATGACGGACCCCATCGTGTACATGACCGGCGATCCGGAACAGCCACCGCTCTCGAGGGTACCCGCCGAAGCGCGGGACTCGCTCATGAACATCGGGCGGAAACTCTTCGAGAATCTCCAGCGCGGCCGCGGGATGACGGAGGCACAGGCCCGCGAGTTCCTCGCCCGGCATTCGATCGAGGCCAACGCCGGGTCGATCGAGATCCCGACGCTCTTCATCACGAGCCGCGGCGACGACCAGGTGCCGCACGCGCTCGTCGAGCCGATGATCGAAAAGATGCGGGCGGCCGGCACGGAGGTCGAGGTGTATACCGCCGAGAAGAGCCCGCACGGCTTCTACTGGGCGCGGGCCGCCGGCGCCGCCCGCGCGCTCCGCGGCGAAAAGACCCCCGCGGAGGCGCGCGAGGAGGAGGAAGCGCGGCGGAGGATGATCGACTTCTTCACGCGGCTCTTCGCCGCCGCCGCCGCCGTCGCGCAGCCGGTCGACGGGCCGACGCCGGGGGGCGGCACGGAAGCACCGGCGCCCGAGCCGGGCGATCGACAGGAAGCCTCCGACGACGAGCGGATCACCGGCATCGGGGTCGTCGTGGCGACGCTCCCCAGGGCCGCCGAACGCGACTGGCCGAAGCCGACCGTCCCGGTGCCCGCCGTCGTGATGCTCGGC
>CAIWZS010000115.1 GCA_903917235.1 uncultured Planctomycetaceae bacterium
ACCAGCGTCTCCCACAGGCGAGGCGGACGAATGGTGATCGGCTCGCCCCGAAGGTGCCGTCGAAGGTCCTCGGCCAACGCCGCCACCGATTGGTAGCGTTCCGCCGGCTCCGCCGCGAGTGCGGCATGCACGATCAGGTCGATATCCCCCCGCGTCGACGGAGCGAGCGACGACAGGCGAGGGACCGCGCCGCGTCGCACGTCCTCGAGCACGTCCGCCAGCGGGCGCCCCGTCGCGTCGACGGGCGGTCGCCCCGCGAAGAGTTCGTACAGCACGGCCCCCAGCGAGTAGACGTCCGTCCGCGTGTCGACCGGCCGCTGCGGATCGCCCGCGGCTTGCTCCGGGCTCATGTAAGGGAGCGTCCCGATGAGGTGCACTCCCGGCAGGCTCGAGAGCGTCGCCGCGGGGTCGAGCGCCCTGGCGACGCCAAAGTCGAGCACCTTGGGCTCGCCCGTCGCCGCATCCACCATCAGGTGCGAGGGCTTGAGATCGCGGTGAATGACGCCCGAGCGGTGTGCATGCTCGACGCCCGCGCACGCGCGGAGGAACAGCCCGATGACCGCGCGACGATCAAGGCCGGTCTCGCGGGCGTGCTCGATGATCGGTCGCCCCTGCACCAGCTCCATGGCCAAGTACGGCCGAGGACCTTCTTCGGACTGGTGCACGCCCGATTCGATGTGGCGGGCGATGTTGGGATGGTGCAGGGTGGCGAGCGTCGAGATCTCGAACTCGAAGCGACGCCGCAGGTCGCGGGGCACCACGCCCGGTCGCATGAGCTTGACGGCCACGGCCCAGTCGCCCCCGGCTGCTGGCGTGGCCCGGTAGACGTCGCCCATGGCCCCCGACCCGAGCAGGGCCTCGACCCGCCAAGGCCCGATCGCCGCGCCGGGCGGCAGCCCGTCGGGCCGCTGCAAGGCCGCCTCGATCGGCGAGTGCTCGAGGAACTCGCCCATCCTTTCGGTGGCTCCGAGCAACTCGCGGGCCCGCCGTGCCACCTCGGGCGAGGGTGCGAGCCGGGTCAACGCGTCGTCACGCTCCGAGTGGGGAAGGTCCACCACGCGCTCCGCCACCGCAAACGCCGCGGCGTCCGGCGACTGGGGCGAGTCGGCTGATCCCGTCGGCGAGGGCGACTCGCCTTGTTCGCTCACGGCGGGCTCGGGTTGGTCGTCGTTGTGATGCATCGCCGTTCGTCGCCTCGCGTCATCCGTTCGAAGAGCCACGCCCTCGCCACCATCCACCGCCTCGAGACGGTGCGTCGATCCACGCCCAGCACGACCGCCACCTCCTCGACGCCCATGCCCGCGTAATGGCGAAGCATGACCACCTCGTGCGCCTCGGGATGGACCTGTTCGAGGGCCGCGAGGTGTTCACGCAACTCCGCCGCGGCTGCTGCCCGATCGTCAAGCCCCAGGGGCAGCCGATCGAGTTCATCCCCGGCCTGCGACTGCACCTTCCCGCCGCCACGCTTGATCGAGTTCCGCCGCCGGGCGTGCTCGACGAGAATCCGCTGCATGGCCTCCCCGGCGGCCAGCAGCAGGTCCCGCCCCGTCCGGCCCTTGCCATCGCCAAGCCGCAGCACCGCCTCGTGAACGAGGGCGGTGGGGGTGAGGGTGTGCCCGGCCCGCTCGCGGTGCATCCTGAACCGGGCGAGCCGACGCAACTGCTCGTAAGCCAGCGCAGCCAGCGAGGGTCGCGGGACAGGGGCGTGGCCGGAATCGAGTTGTTCGGGGTCGGTGGGGAGCATGGCGGCGATGTGGTTCGACCAGTAGATGGTACGGGAAGCGTCCGGTTTGGCGAACAGAAAATGCACGATTTCATCGAAGCAGCGAGCGGCGGAATCGATCGATGGGTTGTTGTCGCAGAGCAAGACGAAACATTTTCGTCACCAAAGTGTCCCGGTCAGCCGAGTTCCTGCGCCATCTACCGGACGAGCGGACCATCGGTTGGATTCGAAAGAAGGGAATGGCGGTCAGACTTTTGCCGCCGTCAAAGTACATGATGAATACATGAGCGTCGGCCCGTCTCGAACTGTTCGGGGTTCACCTAACCGAGGCCGCTATGGATCTTTTGTCGGTGGTGAAAGATATCGTCGGACTCGAAGATCGGCTCCCTCGCCTCATCGCAGGCGGTGAGCTCTTGGTTGCCCAGCAGTTCCTTCCTCAGCATCGCCCAGAAGCTCGCCCAGGAAGCGTTGCCGCAGCAATAGATCAGAGATTCCAATCGATCTATTTTGGGACTATACAACGGAACTCCTGTCGATCGACCGTTACCGGTCGATCGGGGGTGTCAGCCGATGGTGGGCAAGTTCACAGTTCCTTCAACGCGGACAGAGGTGACGAATGAACACTCGCGCCAAAGGCAGTTGGGGCCTGGACTTCGGCTTCTTGGAGCCGCTCGAAGCTCGTTCAATGCTCTCGGGGTTCCCCTTAGACACTGACGCTCAGGCGGCGATCATGGTAACGGTTGACCAGTTCGTCCGGTTCGGCGAGAGGTTGGAGTTGGACATCCACTTCGACCGCGGGCTACCGCTGCTTGTAAACGCGAGCGGGGAGCCCTTCAAGCTGAGCGACGTCTTTGATCTGCGTGCCGACGGTGGGATTCTCGACACTGGTTTGCGCGATCCGATACGGAACTTCTTCGCGACCGACCCCGATCCCACGCTTGGCGAACTTCGGACCATCATTGCCGGCGTCCCAGGAATCGTGGGCGATGCGATCGCTGTTGAATTGGCGGATCTTGGCGAAGTTCGGGTTGATTTTACGTTGAGGTTGTCGCCGCCGTCCCTGGTCGTTCCATTCGTCTTCACAGATCAGGTCGCCACGCTCCAAATCCTGACCCTTGACAGCGGCGCCTCCGCACTCGTGTCAGTCGGCGGTCAACTCGAGTTCAGCGCGTCCCTCGGCTACAACACCCAATCCGGTCTTGCGCCTGTGGAGGCGGGTTTCGTGCGGATGGGCAGCGCCTCGGTGCGGGTGGACCTTGCCGCTTCGAACATGGCCGCCAATCTCGCTATCGGCTTCGTGGATGCCGAGCTCTGGGGCGGAGCGGTATCCGGGCGACTTGGTGCGGGAATCACGCTCCTGAATCCTGATGGCGATGCAGGCAACCGCGTGACTGCGGAGGAACTTGCCAGCTACGAGTTGACGGACATTGTCCGCGTCACCGCACTTGCCGATGTGACGACGGCGACTCTTCCGATCCGCGCCACGGTGAACGGCTCATCGTTCTTTGGGACCGATGCGATCCTCACCATCAGAGGCGACCTCCTGTCGGGAGCACCGCTCGCTGTCAGCTCGAACCTCGGGTTCGAAGAGATTAGGCAGTTTGCTCAGATCGATCGGACGGATTTGGAAGGAGCACTCAGTCGAGCGGTGGCCTGGCTACGCACGCTGGATCGGACGACGCCCGGTTCCCTGGCCATTCCCTTCCTCAATGGCCTGGGCTTCGAGCAGGCTGCGGGATGGAGCGACGCCCTCTCGCAGCGGATCATCACCGTCCTCAGCGATCCGCGAGCCGTCAACGCCAACACGGCGCATCGCTTTGGCCAACTGCTCGCTACGGCCACAGGCATCGATCAGGCCGCCATCACGCCCCGCTACGACCCCGCTACGAACTTGCTTACCTACCGGATCGGGCTCACTGTCCCGCTCGATCCGCTCCTTGATCAGCCGGTTGGTTTCAATCTTCACCTTGATCCCTTGGGATCCTTCGGCACGACTGCAACGGCGTCGGTGAGCCGGACCGCCACCGTGGATTTTGTGTTCGGTGCCGATCTGTCGCCCTTGAACAATCAGACCATTCTCGAGCGACTTTTCGTTGCCAATCCCACCGGCGGTGGCCCGGCGTTCTCGGCTTCGGTCTCCGCGGTGGCGACTGGAGTCGCCGCGACCGCGAGGCTCGGATCGGTGGCGGTCCGTTCCAGCGATGGCGAGGCAGCGGTGAACGCGACGATCACCACAAGCCTCCGTGATCCGGCTACGGGGTCCACCACCGGTCGTATCCGGGTCATGGACTTGGCCAGGGGGGTGGGCAACCTCACCGCAAGCAGCGGTGGCTCGCTCACGCGGCCGATCTTGACGGGCTCCGCCAGCGCAAGCCTCGGCTCCGTTCGGCTGGAACAGGACCTCCTCGGACCGCTGGTCGCAGGGACGGTCGCTATCTCAATTCCGAATCTGGCGAGCGCCGCGGCACCCGTGGTTACCTATAGCGTCTCCCTGCAGCCTGCGCGGGACCTTGCCCAGACAGCCGTCAGCAACGCGCTCGCGGCCGTTCGAGAGGGGGCCACCTTCGTACTGAACCAGATCCGATCATCGCCGCTCAACACCAAACTGCCGATCGTGAACCGCAGTGTCGTCAGCTTGCTCGACCTCGAGGGACGGCTGCAGCGGTTCGTGACCTCGCTAGGAAGCGCGAGTGCCGCAGCGTTGCAGGATCTCGACTCGCTGATCGAGCAGGCGATCACGCAGTCCTCCGGTCCGGGCGGCCCTTCACCCGCTGACCGGGCCGATGTGCGATTCGACAGCTCGAGCCGCCGGATGGAGATGGATATCGCCGTCGATTACTCGTTCAGCGATAGCCTTGCCGTCGACCTGGACATAGGTGCGCTCGAAGCCCTCGTTCCTGGCGATGTCCCCGGACTGGCTGGGCTGGGCTCGCTCGTCTCCCTGCAGGCGAATGGGAGGCTCGCGGTCAGTGCGGGTGGCCAGCTGCGCCTGACGATCGGGATCGAGTTCGGCGGCTCGAACTCGGGCCGGGTGTACATCGCCGATTCGGGATTCGTCTCCGCGAGCGCGAACGCGCAGGCGTCAGAACTCAACTTCAGCGCAGCCCTTGGGCCGCTCGGCCTGTTTGTCAACTCCGGTACAGCACGCATCTCAAACGGTGCCGGGCAGCCGGCACTTGTCCGACTCGACGTCAGGGACAACCCGCCAGGCGGGCGTTGGTATGCGCCCTGGGGAACCTCGGTCGTCAGTGCATCCGGCGGGATGGTCGTGGAGGCCAACCTGCCGTTGGCCTTTCCGATCCAGACCCAATCGGGAGGCGCACTGGCGTTCTCTGTGGACATTGCCAACATTCCCGGCACGATCAGCCTCACGGGACCCGACCTCAACCAAGCCATCGCGGGTCTTGATCTCACCGGGAACGTATCCGCGTTGGTTGACGGGCTTGATCGTCTGCTCTTGGGCTTGGAGCAGCGGTACGCCTCCGCGCTCGCGGGTGTGCAGCTCCCTGTCATCGGCAACGCGCTGGGGTCGCTGAACAACATCGTGAGCCGCATCCGCGAAACTCTTATCGGTTCGCTCCGCGGCCAGTTCGGCAGTTTCGTGGGCGTGCAGGCGGTGCAAGCCCTGCGAGTTGCAACCTTCAATGCGCTGGGGCCGGCGGGCGCGAATCTGCTGATCGACACGAACGCGTCCGGCACCGTAACAGTCGATGACGTTGTCGTCATTCGTTCGACCCGCGATGAGCTGCTCTTCGACTTCACGATCCAGCAGGAACTGGTGAACGCGGGCGGGGGCTTCGCATTCGATCTGGGCCTGCCAGCGCTCGGCCTTTCCGCCGATGGGCGATACTCGGTGGGGCTGACGTACACGCTACCGATCATGGTCGGCGTATCGCGTCAGGACGGGGTGTTTTTTGATACTTCGCGGCTCAACGAACTCACTATTACATACCAAGGCGGCCTGAGCAGCTTATCGGGCAACGGTCAGCTGGGATTCCTTGACATCGACGTCGCGAACGCGAACGCCACACTGTCAGGATCGGTCGCCATCGACATCACGGATCCGAGCGGGACAAACCGTCTGACGCTTTCGGAACTGCTGAGCGAAGGTGTCTTCGTGGCGTCGCGTCCCACGCTGTTGAGTGCGGTGGGCTTTGACCTGGTCACACGCTTCGGCGGATCGGTCGAATTCCCGTCCATCGCCGCTCGGTTCGTCTACGAGCACGCGTTGGGCGGCTTAGGTCCCACCGTCGCGTTCCGTGATGTGAGAATCAATGTTGGCGAGTATGTCAACCAGTTTCTGTGGCCATTGATGTCGCGGGTTAACTCCATGCTTGACCCCGTGGCCGATCTGGTAAAGACCCTTGATACGGATCTCCCGGTTCTTGGGCAGTCGATGCTGGACCTAGCGGCTCAGGCGGGCGTCGTAGACCGCTCCGCGGTCGATGCTATACGCAACCTGGCGGACTTGGTCGCGATCGTCAACCGCTGGACACAGGTCGTCGACGACCACGTGTGGATCACGCTCGGCGACCTCGACCTCACGACCTTGGATTTCTCGAGACCTTACAACCCTTCGAATCCGCCACTCGCGACCATCGACTTTTTGAACCGGGCTCAGGTGAACCAAGGCAACGTGGATTCGCAGGCGGCGTCGGCGCTCGGTTACTCCAACCTAGCCGACTACCGAAGCGAGACAAACGTGGGGTCCGGATTCAATCTACCGATCCTGCGGCAACCGACCGAAATCTTCAAACTCCTCGTGGGTGCTGACGCCATTCTTGTCAACTACACAACGCCGCTGCTGTCTTTCGGTCCGATCCAGCGGACCTTCTTTGAAACAACGATCATCGTTCCCCCCGCAATACCCGTCCAGTTTCGCGTTGCCGGGGCGATCGAAGGGAGGGCCCAGTTCAGTTTCGGGTACGACACGTCGGGGCTGAGGCGGTTTGCGACCAGCGGGCAAGCTTCGGATCTCTGGCAAGGCCTCTATGTCAGGGATCTCCCCGGGGACGAGGCCATGGTGAGGGCGACCATCACAGGCTCCGCGGCGATCGGCGGAGAACTCGGGACATTCGGCTTCACTTTGTTGGACGCACGGATCGGTGTTGCTGCGGAACTCGGCGCCGAGGCGTTCTTTGATATCACGCCTCTCCGAACCGGGTCGGATCAGGTACGATGGAACGACCTGATCGGTGGCTCGGTCTTTGACGCCATGGATGGCGGAGGCCGGGTCACGTTTGATTTCTACGTCTTCGCCAAGCTGAAGGTGGATTGGATTACACTTCTGAATGAACGCTTTTCGTTGATCGGCGGCAAGAAGACGTTGCTGACGTTCAACTTCTTGAGAAGCAATGAGCGAGAACTCGCTACGCTTGATTCGAATGGTGTCCTGACACTGAACAGGAGCCAGTCAATACCACTCGCTGGGGTAGGAAACCGCTACACGGTCGCTCGCCTGTCCAACGGACTTGTCGAAGTGAGGTCCGGCTCAAGCGTGGCGTACTACGGACGGACCACGGACATCGACGGCGATGGCGATGCGGACAACATCGATGTCACGAGAATCATCGCTCGCGGTGGTGAATACTCGGACTGGTTTGTGGTTGATCAGGCGGATTCGGACGGACCGTTTTTGATCCCGGTCGAGTTTTACGGCGAGGGCGGGGACGACCTGTTGGTTGGTGGCGATGCCGACGATCGCCTTGATGGCGGGGGCGGCAACGACGAACTGCAGGGTGGTGCAGGCAACGATCACCTCGATGCCGGCGCCGGCGCGGATCGGCTCGACGGAGGGGTCGGCAATGACTGGCTCGACGGGGGCGATCGCGCGGGTTCGACCGACGGCGTGGCCCAGAGCAACGTCCTTCTGGGTGGCGACGGAAGTGACACGCTCCTTGGTGGCGATTATCGCGACGCCTTGTTCGGCGGGGCCGGCAATGACGTGCTTCGCGGTTACGGAAATGACGATGGCTTGCTCGGGGATGTTGGCGATGACGAGGTGGATGGTGGCGACGGGGCTGACGACCTCGTGGGCGGAGATGGTGACGACCTGCTCATCGGTGGTGACGGGGCCGACCGCCTAGATGGTGGGAGTGGTAGCGACACGCTCCGAGGCCAGGGCGGTTTCGATGCGATCATCGGCGGTGGCGGCGATGACCGATTGGAGGGCGGTAGTGACGATGATATTCTGTTCGGTGATTTCGGCACCGTCGAGAGTGTCACCATCATCGCGATGCCTTCGATCGACCCTACCCGTGTGAGGTTCACCAGTGCCCGACTCAGCAGCGGGGCAGGAAGTGGTCTCGACATACTGATCGGTGGGGATGGAGATGACCTGCTGTACGGAGGCGCGGAATCGGACACGCTCGCAGGCGATGAGGGCAACGACACGCTCCGGGGTGGCGCCAGTGATGACCTGCTGCGCGGCGGAGCAGGCGACGATGTGCTCTTCGGCGATGATGGCAATGACGTCCTGGAGGGTGACGCCGATTCAGGACCGGGTGGCGATGACCGACTCTTCGGTGGAAGTGGCGATGACGCGATGTACGGCCGAGCCGGTGACGATTTCGCTGACGGGGGCGCGGGCCGGGATGCGATCGAGGGGGGCAGCGGGAACGACCTCCTCTACGGGTCAACCGGGGATGACCGTATTGTCGGGCAGGCAGGGAACGACCTCCTCAATGGCGGCGGCGGTGTGGACCTCCTGCTGGGTCAAGACGGTGATGACGAGCTTCAGGGCGAAGCCGGCGATGACGTCCTGCGAGGGGGCAACGGCCGGGATGTGTTGGACGGAGGCAGCGGTGCCGACCTCGTGGAGGGGCAGGAGGACGCCGATAGCCTCCGGGGTGGTTCGGGTGGGGATGTGCTCGTTGGCGGCGACGGTGACGATGACGTCGACGGCGGATTGGATGCCGACTTTATCGATGGCGGCATCGGTTTCGACGTGCTTCGCGGAGGTGACGGTAACGACACGGTGTTCGCCGGGGAGGGTGTAAAGGCTGAGATCTCCGGCGGTGCAGGTGACGATGTCATCTACGGAACCGATGGACCCGACGTCATTTTGGGAGGGTTGGGTAATGACACGCTGCACGGGTTGGGCGGAGCAGACCGCGTGGAGGGACAATCTGGCGACGACGTTCTGTTCTCGGGCATGAGCGCCGGCGATGAACTCAACGGCGGCGACGGAGACGACACGATCCACGGTGACAACGCTGGTGGGCAGGTGCTCAACGGCGGTGCTGGGGCGGACAAATTGTTTGGCTACGGCGGTCACGATGTGCTCCGTGGCGGCACAGGTGACGATGTGCTCGACGGCGGAGCGGATGCCGATGAACTCTTCGGAGATGGCGGAGATGACACACTCCGTGGTGGGGGCGGCGTCGGTGATAAGCTGTCGGGAGAAGATGGCGAAGATGTGATTTACGGTTCGGACGACGGCGGGGACATCATCGACGGCGGAGCGGGAAGGGATCGAGTGCACGGGGGTGGTGGGGGTGATCACATCACCGGAGGAGATGGTGACGACGAGCTGGACGGCGGTCCCGGCGATGACCTGATCGGCGGAGGCCCCGGGGCGGACGTGATCATGGGCGGAGCGGGCAATGACCGACTGTTTGGCCATGCGATACCGGGTGAAGCCACTCCGCCGACCGACGATGCTGGTGCGGATTGGATTTTCGGAGACTTCGCGACCGACGGAGCCGAGGTCGATGCTGGCAACGATGAACTCTGGGGTGCGGCGGGCAACGATGCGCTGTTTGGCGAGGGTGGGTTCGATCTGATCATGGTTGGGCCCGGATCGGCCCACACGTTATCGTTCGGGCCGGGAGGCGGCACAGACGATCCGGGGGCGTGGACGCCACCCTCCCGTACCCCGGAACCGCCGGGCTCCCCCACGCCAGCGATGCCCTTCGGCGGTGTCTCGCTCCCGGAGAGTCGCCCCGCGCGAGGTGTTTGGGCGGAGTTGGGGCTCGCCGCCAGCGGGCCCGGCCTCGCCGGAGCCGCGTTCGTTCCGACCCGCGATGCCTCGATTGCCGCGGCCGGGGATGCGCTGTACGCCGCATGGTCGGACGTGCGCTTCGGCAATGCGGAGGTATACGTCGCGCAATTTGATCACTCGTCAGGTATTTGGGTTCAGATCGGACGCGGCGCGAGTTTCGGCGGTGTAAGCGGCACGCTGACGGCCTCGCTCCGGCCCGCGATCGTGGTGGATCAGGCCGGGCGGCCAGCGGTCATCTGGACTGAGGTGACCGCCACGGGTTCCAGCGACATTCGCGGTGCGGTCTTCGATGGGACGGCATGGGTAAGCCTGGGTGAGTCGCTCAGCACCGGCGGGATCAGCCGCTCGGGCTCGGCGGACAACGCGCGGGTCGTTCTGACCGACCAAGGGCTCGTGGTCGCCTGGCTGCAGACGGGGTCCAACGGTCAGCAGCAGGTATTCGCGCGTCGCTTCACGGGCGTGGAGTGGCAGGACATCGAAGGCTCGTCCTCGGGCAACGGGATTAGCGACGCGGCGGCGAGTGTTGCAACCTTTGATCTTGCGACTGACGGAACCCGAGTGGCCGTAGCCTGGTCTGCTCACGCCGTGGGTGTTCCGCGGGTCTTTGTGCGTGAACGAGCCGCGCCTGGCTCCGCCTGGACGGGGATCGCGGGCTCCGGATCTGGCTCCGGGATCTTCCCGGGCGGAGACGCCGGCACCGAGCCGACACTGGCCTATTTCGGCGGCTCGCTCTTTGTCGCGTGGGTACAGACGACGCCGACCGGAAACCAGTTGTTCGCCGCTCGTACGTCGGCAGGCGTGTGGGCCGAAGTTCAGCCTGGTTCGCTCTCCTCGAACGGGCTCTCCGCCACCTTGAATCTGGTCCAGTCACCGAACCTTCGGGCCGGTGGAGGCCAATTGCACCTCGGCTGGGTAGAGGTCGGTGGACGTTCGAACGACGGTAAGCTCGGCGCCGTCTTCGTTCGTCGGTGGAGCGGTTCGGCCTTTGTGGAAGCCATACCGGGAGATGCCAGCGGCGCCGGTGTGAGCACCAGCGGCGGCCGCGCGACCTCGCTCCAGCTAGCAGTCGATCCCGCCGGCCGACCATTCGTTGCGTGGACCGAAACCGCCTCCGCCCGATCGACCATCCATGTCCGAGGTCGCCTCACGGCCTTCGCTCGGGTGATGGAAGCTCCGGCCGGGGTGGACCTGGCCCAGTTCATCACGTCCAACAGTCTCGGCCGTGGTGATATTCTGGTCCTACGCGGGGAGGGTTATGGCCCTCTCTCGCTGAACGGTGGGGCTTCTTCGGGTCTAACCATATTGGGAGCCCGCGACGGATCCTCGTCCATCGCGTCACTCAGCATTTCGGGCCTCGCCGATGTCACGCTCGTCGGCGTCCGAGTGAGCGGGCAGGTCTCGCTCTCGGCGACAACCGACGCGATGCTCGACGGAGTACGTTTCGAAGGCCGTCTCCTGCTCTCGAACGACACTCGCACCGGGATCACACACTCGCAGATCTGGGGCGGCGTCGAGATTGCGGGCTCACAGGCTCTGGATTTTCGCTTCAGCATCATTCGAGCGACCGCAGCGACCGCCGTTTCAATCTCCGCAGCCTCGCAAGGGGTGATCCACAACAACGAAATCTCTGCCGCCGGCGGTACGGCGGTGGCGATCTCGGCTACCTTCAACGGCGACCTTCGGGCGAATCAGATCACCGGCTCGAGCATCGGTGTTCGGTATGACGCGGCGGTCGGGCTTAGCGGCAACACGATCAGCGGCAACACCACCGGCGTGCGAACGACGGTCAGTGCGGCCGATGCCGCCTTCGGGTTGTTCCGGCCCGGCTCGCCCAACCTGATTCTGGGCGCCGGCTCCAGCGTGGGCGTCGAACTCATCAGCGGCGCCCGGGTGCAGAACCAGATTGTGCGTGGTCACGAAATCGGTATTTCCGGGTCGGGCGTGGTCGGCGGCGAGTCGTTCGATCTCGCCAATCAGATCGAGAGGAACGGGACAGGCGTGCAGGTCACCGGCATGATCCGCTTCTCGCGCATCGTCGGCAACACGCGAGGCATCGTCGCGACCAACGGTCTTGCCGTTGTGCACGTCATCGTCGCCGACAACACGCAGGTCGGGCTCTTGGCGCCAGGTACGCAGGGACTTTCGGTTCAGCAGAGCACGTTCGACACGCTCTCGGGGGACAACATCCGTATCGAAGGCGCCGCCCGCGGCGTCGAACTACGGGGGAACATCCTCGCAGTCCGAGGACCGGGCTACAGCGTCTACGTGTCGGATGAAAGCCGCGTGGGCTTCTCGAGCGACTGGAATGCTCTGCACGCGGAGGGTGGCGGCCTGCTCTACAGGTGGGTCCGCGACTACGCCGACCTGCTGGATCTCCGCGTTGACACGGGCACACTGGAACTTGCATCGTCGGGCACTACCCGGATCTCGGCGGATGGCGCTGAACCCCGGTTCCAGAGCAGGGGGCAGCGACGGTTCGAGGCGCTTCCTGTCTTCGCGAACCGCGAGTTCACATCGCCGACGCTGGACACGGGAACGCCCGTTACCGATCTGTCGCAGCGGGTCAACTCGCGTAACCTGATCATCAACGCGTCCTTCGAGGCCGGCCTCACTGGCTGGAGCACCAACAGCGGCGCAAGTACCGCGACCGGCGCTCCTGGTGCTTTCCTCGGCACGTCCTACTTTGCAGCGGGAAGTGTCACCAACGGCTTTGCGGAACAGCGGATCAATCTTGTCGGGGCCGGGTTCAGCACGACTGAACTGGATCGCGCCGGGACGTTCTACTTGGCGTATTCCGGGCGGGTCCGCGGCAGCGGCGGTGATGCTGGCAGCATCGAGATCACCGTTCTCGGGTCGGATGGTCGGACCATCCTGCTTCCGAACGATTCTAATGCGAGAGCGACCGATCGAAGGGTCTTGCAGGGCCCTGGTTCCTCGACGAGTTGGATGCTCATCGGCGGCAACTTCATGCTCCCGTCGGGTGCGCGCGAGGTCGTCATTCGCTTCAACGCTGTACGGGCGGACACCTCCGGCACCAACGACGCCTTCTTCGACCACGCGCAACTAGCGGTCATGCCGACGGATCTACGGCCGGACCGGGGAGCGTTCGGCGGATCGGCTGCCGGCGAACTTGATTCCCCTCCGCAAACCGCGCGGCTCATCCTGACCTCGCCCGATCTCTACGTGGACTATCTCGGTGACGAGCCGCGGCCGATCCGATGGACCACGATCGCGAATCCCACCGGTCGCAACGTGCGCATCGACGTGGTCCGCGACACGCCCGAGGGGCCTGTTCTCGTTGCCACGATCGTCGATTCGACGACGGACGATGGCATCTACGGCCTTGGAGAAAGCGTTGCGGGCGTCAATGAGACATGGCGGCCAACGCTCGACGGTGGCATTCTTGAAGGAACGCGCCTTCTGCGGATCCAGATCTTGTTCGTCGATACCCCGCTCTCCATCTCGCGGAGCGTTGAGACGTTCAGCGTTCCTGAATCTGGGAACGACTTCTACATCGACGACGCCTCAAATATCGGGGATCACTACACACCCGGGGCAACAGGAGACAATCGCAATTCCGGCAAGCGCCCGGAATCGCCCAAGCCCGGCTTGCACGAACTTCTGGGTGCCTACGACTTCGAGGTGGATGGCCAGGGGTCGTTGAACCGCATCTCGCGGATTTTCGTGGACAACGGTTCGTACTCTCTGCTGCGACGCGTGGACTTCACCGTCCCCGACGCGGCGATCATTGGGCCAACGGTCCCAGGCACCGTCGCCATCCTATCTCCCGCGGTGGTCGGCGAGGCCAACAGCCTTACCCTGCTGCGCCTCGTCAACGCATCGGGCTCGCGAGTGGTAAACCTTTCCCTTGTTGACGGGCTTCGTGGATTGGACATTACCGGCGGAACAGGCATTGCCGTCGAGTTTGTCCTGGTTTCGAGTTCGTTCGAGGATGGCGTTGTGATCAGTGGAGGGGCCTCCGTTGACACAACGAATCTCCGGGTGATTGAAGCGGGCCGAGATGGGGTGCAGATCTCTGGCGCAGTCGGACGGCTGACCGGCGGTTGTATCGAATCCTCAGGTCGGTACGGTGTCTACATCACCGGTTCCAACGGCTCGCGACTTCAGAGTGCCCTGGTCCGCTGGAGCGGTCAGGATGGTGTCAGGATCGAGGGCAACTCGAGCGTCGTTCGGATCCTCGGCAACGTCATCCAGGATAACGGTCGTTCTTCTACCAACAGCATGGGAATCCGTGCGGTGGGAGGCTCGGGAGCGATCGCGGCCAACTCGGTTTCCGGGCAACTCGGATCCAGTGAGGTCGGCATCTATGCCGATGGTGCCGGGTGGCTCGTCGGAGCATTCCGTGAGGCAACTCCTGGCGGCGGTCTCGACTGGGGCGGGAACGTCCTTCAGAACAACCGTGTCGGCGCTCAGATCGTCGATGGTGATTTCGTCGGCAACACCGTGAGCAACAGTGCCCAATGGGGCGTGCTGCTGGAGACCGACGCCGATGCCGTGGGCAATACCGTGTACGGAAATCTCTCCGGCGGCATCCTCGCCTTCGATCGCTTCAGGGGGCGACTCGCGAACAACCTCGTATACGGCAATCAGTTCGTTGGTATCCGGATTGAGGGTGCGACGATCGCGACCGGCGACAGCACCATCGTCACCAATAACACGATCGATCAGTCGTTCGGCGATGCCATGTCAATCGTGGGTGCATCGCAGGTGGTGTCCCTGCGCAACAACATCGTTGTGTATGGGGTTGCAGCGCGGGGGATCGTGGTGTCGGCCGACAGCGGATCAGGGTTCACCAGCGACTTCAACATCTTCTATGCATCCGAAACGGGCGGAACGTTGGGGGTTTGGCTCGGTGCGCCTGTGTTGACGCTCATCGAATGGCGCAGCCAGGTGCGACGTGATTTTGACAGCGTGGTCGCCGATCCCTTGTTTAGGAACCGGTCCGGGGCGGACTATTCGCTACTGCCGGCAAGCATCGGCATCGACTTTGGCCCCGCAAACGACCCCGTCGGACAAGAGCCCTCGCCAAACGGCGGTCGGATCAATGCGGGGCACCTCGGCGGGACACCGGAGGCCGACCGAAGCCCATCCGACGTGCTCCAGATTCTGGACCCCAACGGGGGCGAGACGCTGGCGTCGAACAGACCGTTCCTCGTCCGCTGGCGCGGGTTTGGTCCACTGTTCTCACCGGGCGTCGCGTCGTTTGCCCTTTCATTCTCGACCGACGAAGGAGTCTCGTGGACAGTCGTCGATACGGGCGGCCCGCTGTTTCTGATGCCCAACTCCGATCAGGGGCAGTTCCAATGGACTCCGGGTCCGCTGGCCGTGGGCAGCAGCGTTCGGATCCGACTGACGGAACTCGCCAGTGGGATCCAGGCGACATCGCGAGAGTCTTTTCACGTCACCGGCCCAGTCAACTTCTACTACGTGAATGATGGCTCGACGGTCGGTGATGTGTACACCACGGCTCCCGGCGACGATGCCAACAACGGCACATCCCCCGATTCGCCGCGGCGAACACTCCAGTCGATTCTCGATGATTTTGACCTCGGCCCGGGCGATGTGATCTACCTGGACAGCGGGGTGTACGTGCTGAGCCAAGCGGTGTCGGTGGGGGACAACGACTCGGGCGTGGAGATCCGCGGTGCGTGGGTGGACGTGGATGGTGACGGGGTGGTGGACCCG
>CAIWZS010000116.1 GCA_903917235.1 uncultured Planctomycetaceae bacterium
CACCCGTCTTGTCTGCTGCCGGGAACGTGGTGCCGTCCGGCGACATGCCCTTCGACGACGCCTCCCTCGGCCTCCGTTACCCGTCCGACTTCGTGCCGCGCAAGCCGTTCGGCGAGGTGATCGTCGTGGGCACGGCCCATCCGCTCCGAGATCGGAGCCCCACGTCGTATCCCGCGCGGGTGGCGGTCGGATCGTGGTGGAAAGAGATCGTGGTGCATGGCGACCGGTCCTGGGACTCGAGCGGCCTGTTCAACAGGCCGGGCCCCGCCGGAATCGCCCGCTCGGTCCCGCTCACGTTCGCCCGGGCGTTCGGCGGCGCCAAAGTCGCCGGTAATCCGCTCGGATTCGGCGCCACCGGTGAGACGGTGCCGAATCTCGAGGTCGCCGCACAGCCCATCACCAGTCGTCATCCGGGTGGCGACCCGGCCGGGTTCGGCCCGATTCCGCCCGACTGGCCGCAGCGGCGGCGGTATGCCGGCATGGCGGGCGGCGGCGGCGTGGCGTCGTGGTGGCCATGGTCGCCCCCGCGATTCGACGAGCGGTTCTGGATGGCGACGCTGCCCGACCAGTGGGTGGAGGGCTATTTCCGCGGCGACGAACCGGTGGAGCTCCTGCACCTGCACCCGGAGCATGCCGAATGGCGGACGGCGTTGCCGGGGCAGCGGGCGCGGGTGTTCGTGCTGCGCCTGCCCGCCGACGCGCCGCTGTCCTCGGCCCGCCGCGGCAGGGTCATCGATGCCGGGGCGACGTTCGAGGAAGTGCCGCTCGTTCTCGACACGGTGTTCATCGACGCCGATGCGGGCGAGATGACGGTCGTCTGGCGTGGCGGCACACCGGTGCGGAGCCCGAAACTCCTCGACATCCTCGGCGTGTCGTACGGCCTCGAGCCGCTCGGGACGGACCGCGATCGGGAGCACTATCTCGGTGCGCTCTTCGCCGAGGAGAACCAGGCGGCGGCCGGGCCCGACGGGGACGCGATCCGGGCCGGGATCGAGGCGGCGATCGCCGCCGGCGAGGCCGAGCGGGCGCGGGTCGTCGCCGAGATCGAGGCGAAAATGGCGGAGACTCGCGATCTCATGAAGGGCGTCATGGACGAAGCGAGAGCCGCCCGGGCCGCCGGACGAGCGGGACTCCCCGCCGAATTCTCAACCGCCGAGATCGATGAAGCCCGGGCGACGGCCGCGATTTTCGACATGATGGTGCCTGGCGCCCCTGCCCCCGCCTCGATCCCGCTCTCCGAGCTTGGCACCGAACTGGCGGCGATCGCGGATTCGTATCGGACCGGCCGGTCGGCCGCCTTTCGCGGCCTGCCGGAAGTCGTGGCCAGCGAACGGCCGCTCGCCGGACAGGACGCCCCTCTCGAAGCATTGAACCGCGTCGCATCCGAGGCCGCCCGCTTCGAGCAGGAGTTCGAGCGGAAGGCGAGCGCCATCCGGTCCGAGGTTGAAGCGGCGTTTCCACCGGGCATGCTCGCGGATCGCACCGTCAAGCCGGGCGATCGGCTCGACCTCGAGGCGATCCGGCGCGACGGCCTCGTGGGATACGACCTGCGCGGCGTCGACTTCTCCGGTCTCGATCTCTCCGGTGTGTCGTTTCGCGGAGCGCTCGCGGCCAAGGCCCGGTTTTGCGGCGCCCGGCTCGTCGAGGCGGATCTCACCAGCGCCGATCTCAACGGTGCGGATCTCACCGGCGCCGACCTGACCGGCGCCCTCCTCGAGCGGGCGGATTTCGCCGACGCGATCGTGGCGGGGGCGCGGTTTGTCGGCGGCCGCATCGGCGGCGCGAATCTCCGCGGCCTGGCGTTGGCCGGGGCCGACTTCACGGGCGCCCATGGCCAGCATGCCGTCTTCTCGGGCGCGAACCTGTCGAACAGCGTCTTCCGCGAGGCGCGGCTCGACAAGCCCGACTTCACCGGCGCGCTCGCCACTGGGGCGGATTTTTCCGGGGCCATGCTGCCCAAGGCCGATTTCAGCGGCGCGGTCTGCCGCGGCGCGATCTTCGACGGGGCGTCGCTTGCCAACCTGCGGGCCCGCGACGCGGCCGACTTCACCGGCGCGCGGCTGCGCCGGGTGCAGGCCGACGACGCGTCGTGGACGACCTCGATCCTCGACAAGGCCGACTTTCAGGATGCCGACCTGCGGCGGGCCGACTTCTCCGAGTGCACGCTCGACGCCGCGAATTTCGACCGCTGCGACCTCGCCAATGCCGTCTTTGCCGACACCCATATCCACGCGACGGCGCTCACCGCCGCGAACCTCTTCCGCGCGTCGTTCGACCGGGCGACGGTCGTGGACGTGCGATTCGACGGGTCGAGCCTGTTCGAGGCGGGGTTCTGGGAGGCGTCGCTCACGGGCACGTCGTTCGATCACTGCGATGTCAGCCGGACAACGCTCGATGCCGCAACCCGGGCGTGACCTCCGATGGACATTCTCTCGAGGGCGCAGCTCGAACGACGGCTTTCCGAATCCGGCGCGTGCGCTGATGCGGTCCTGTCGGCTGTCGATCTCGCGGGACTGCAGGGCGGCGGCGGCCGGTTTTCAAGGACGTTCCTCAACGGGGCGTCGCTCGCGGGCGGAGACCTTTCCCGGTGCGCCTTCGAGGAATGCGGACTTTCCAACACGCCGCTCGACCGCGCGAACCTCGACGATGCGCGTTTCTCGTCGACGAGTCTGAATCTGGCCACGATGGCCGGGGCGACGCTGCGTCGCGTCCACTTCGGCGACTGTTCGCTGACGATGGGATCCTTCGCCGGCTCCGTGCTTTCCGGCGCCGAACTGTCGCGGACCACGATCACCGACACCTCGTTCGCGGACGCCGACTGCGGCGGGTGCCGCCTGTCCGACGCGGCGGTGTTCGAGTGTGATCTTTCGCACGCCCGGTGGCATGGGTGCACCGCCGCCCGGCTGGTGCTGGGGAGGTGCCGCGGAGGCGGCGTGTCGTTCTCCGGGAGCGCCGTCGCCGACTCCTTCTTCGCCGAGTGCACGCTGGAGAGGGCCGACTTCACGGCTGCAACCTGCTCCGGCACCACGTTCGCCGACGGGTCTCTCACGGGGGCGGATTTCACCGGAGCCCGGCTGAACGCGTGTCGCTTTTCCGGCGTCGACCTCACGGGGTCCGATTTCGCGGCCGCCGGTTTTTCCGATCTCGTGATGTCCGACTGCGACCTCCGCGGCGCGAAATTGCCGGCCGTGTGCGACGGCTTGAAGTTGCCCGGCTGCGACCTGCGCGGGCTCGTGCTCGCCGGCACGTCCTTCAAGGGCAGCTCTCTCCAGCAGGCGAACCTCGAGGGGGCGGACCTCTCGGGCTGCGACCTCTCCGGCGCCGTGCTCGATCGTTGTCGGCTCGCCGGCGCGAACCTCCGTGGCGCGAACCTCGAGGGGGCGTCCCTGCTGGGCGCCGATCTCACCGGCGCGGAGATGGTGTCGGTGAGGGCCGGGCGCGCCGCTTTCCGCAAGGCCACGCTCACCGGTGCCGTGCTGCGGCAGGGCGATCTCACCCGGGCCGATCTCTCGCTCGCGGTGTTCAAGGGATCGCAGCTGGCGACGGCCGCGCTCGACGGCGCCCGGTTCGAAGAGGCCGACTTCCGGTCGTTCCCCGGCCACGGGAACAGGATCGAGCACGCGGAGTTCTTCGGCTGCGACCTCTCCGGTGCCGACTTCGGCGACGCGGTGCTCGAGGGGGTGTCGTTCGAGGGCTGCCGGCTCGCCGGGGCCGACTTCCGCGGCAGCCGGCAAAACCGGACCGTGTTTCGCGGGGCCGACCTCACCGGCGCCGACCTCACCGACGCCGAGATCGCCTGGGCCGAGTTCGAGGGCGCCACGCTCGCCGGCATGATCCTCGCGCGCACGCGGTTTCACCGCGTCGCCTTCGACGACCTGCCGCTGCGGGAGGCGCGGATCGATCGCACGGCGTTTCTCATGTGCGGGCTGCGGCGGGTCGATCTCTCGGGGCTCGACCTCGCGGACGTGCACTTCACCGACTCGATGATGGATGGAGTGAACCTCTCCGGTGCGACCTTGGGCGGCGTGCGGCTGGAGCGCGCGGGACTCGTGGGGGCGAACCTCGCGGGAGCGAAGGCCGGTGGCGTCGTCGCGGATGCCGCGCGGTTCGCCGGTGCCAACCTCGCCGAGGCCGACCTTTCAGGCGCCGACTGCACGATGGCGGTCTTCGCGGGGGCCGACTGCACAGCCGCGGTGTTTTCAGCGGCGAGGCTCGATCGCTCGAACTGGGTCCGTGCGCGCTGCCTGCGGGCCGTATTCGATCGTTCGAGCCTCGCGTGGGCCGATCTCTCGCATGCCGATCTTGCGGACGCGCGGTTCGTCGGCGCCGACCTCGAGGGGGCGAACCTGCACGCGATCGCGGAGACGGGAACGAACTGGTTGAACGCGTCGCTCAAGAAAGCGCGTCGCACTGACAAAGCCCTCTTGAAGGCCGAGTCGTGGACCCGCCCGCCGCAACGCTCAGGCTGACGGGTGCGAACGACGCTTTTTTGTGTTCCATCGCCACGGTGTCGTGGCCCGATGCTTGGACCCACAGATCGCTCGCATATATTAGAGCTTTGAGATCGCGTTCCCGAGGCCCCGCCATGTCGTTTCCCGCATCCAACAACGGCCCCCTCGGCCGCTCCGTGGCCCACAATGACGTCTGCAAGACGCCCGTGACCGCGACGGTCGATGGCGCGTGCGGAACGGTCGAAGTCGGAGCCGGCGTACCCGGCCTGCCGGCGGACCAGCCGGCGACCGAGGTGCCCGTCGCCTACACCAACACCGCCCTCCTCCAGCAGGCCACGCTGCCGACGCTCGC
>CAIWZS010000117.1 GCA_903917235.1 uncultured Planctomycetaceae bacterium
GAGGAGCGTACCCACGATGATCTGCGACTCGATCATCGCGAAGCTGTTGCCGATGCAGGTTCGCGGACCGGCGCTGAAAGGCAGGTAGGCGAACTTGTTTTTCTGCTCCTCGCGGCCCGCCTCGAACCGTTCGGGGCGAAAGGCCTCGGGGTCGGGCCAGAGCTCGGGCAGACGGTGGATCGCGTAGGGGCAGAAGATCACGAGATCGCCCTTGTCAACCTTGGTGCCGCCGAGGTCGTCGGGTCCGAGTGCCCGGCGATCGAACATCCACACGGGGGGATAGAGACGCAGGGTCTCCTGGATCACGGCCTTCATCCGCGGCAGGTTCGGCAGGTCTTCCACGGTGGGTGCGCTGCCGCCGGTGGCGGCGACGAGTTCCACCCGCAGCCGTTCCTGCTCGTCGGGGTGCCGATCGAGCAGATACCAGAGCCACGCGAGCGCGTTGGCCGTCGTCTCGTGGCCCGCGATCATGAGCGTCATCACCTCGTCGCGGAGTTGGGCATCGCTCATCA
The DNA here is from genome assembly GCA_903917235.1 of uncultured Planctomycetaceae bacterium. Lineage (GTDB taxonomy): Bacteria > Planctomycetota > Planctomycetia > Pirellulales > UBA1268 > QWPN01. The sequence goes on from CAIWZS010000117.1 coordinate 513, forward strand.
CCTCGCCCGTCTCTGCGTCTCGCGCGAGCATGAGGATCGTGAGCAGGTCGCGATGGCCGCCCTGCGACGCGTCACCCGCGGTGAGGTGGCGGCGTTTCGTCGCGATCAGCCGCTCCACAATTCGATCGAGCGCTTTGAGCGCCGGCCGCAGCAGCCTGTTGTTGGCGGTCGGCAGCCAGAGCGGCGGCCGGATCGGCGACACGACCCGCGCCGCGAGACAGTCGAGGATCGTAGGGAAGACGCGGTTGATCTCGGCCGCATCGCCGCCGAGGTCGTCGCCGAAGAGCGTCTCGGACACGATCCGCAGCGTGACCCGCATCATGTCGGTGCAGGCATCGACCGTGTCGCCGGCCGCGGCGGCCCGCTCCCAGTCGTCGGCCGTCTCCGCCGCCAGCCGGGAGATGATCGGCGCGAAGTGGCGGACGCTCTCGCCGTGGAAGGCAGGCTGCGCGATCCGCCGCTGCCGCTTCCAGAACGCGCCGTCGCTCGTGAACAAGCCGTTGCCTTGCACGATGCGGACGGCATCGAAGGCGGGGGTGTGCTTGTCGTAGTTGTCGATGTTGTCGAGCAGCACGTGCCGGACGACCGTCGGGTCGGAGACGAGGTGCCCTCGCGTCATGCCGATCCGCAGCGGCACAACCCCGCCCTGTCGGGCACGGCGGACGAACTCGCCGCAAGCATCCTGTGACAGCGCGGCGAGATCACCTCCAAGCAGTCGCGCAAGAGTTCCCGGCATTGCGATTCCTGGATGTTGCGTTCCACCGCGAGCTTGAAGTTGATCAGGATGACGACAGCAGCAGCCACATTCCCGAAGGTGCTATGTCGGTCGCAGCCTACCGAACGACGGTTGCTCGTGTAAATGAAGACGACCCCCCCCGCCCAGAGCCGCCGTTGCCACCGCAGACTCGACGACTTCGGGCCCAGCGGATGTCGCCCAAGTTCCCGCGGTGACGGACCCACAGTGGTACACGCTCCGGCGAGTCGCACGCCAAGATCTTGAGGCGCGCGACGACCGCTGGAGGCGGAGCGCGATCGGCCATGACGGGCGGAGCGTGACCCGCGCCTACGGGAAACATCCGGCCTTGAGCGTGGATAGGAAGCTCCTCGGCGCACTCGAAGCGAGCGTCGTATCCAGCCCGGCCACTCCCAACTGTTGCTCCTCGTGATCCGCCCTGCTCGGCCGACGCTTGCCGAAGTGCCGTTGCCCGACCTGTCCTTCGGCGCGGAGCGTCGTCCGACTATATCGCCCACCGGACAAACAACCTTCCTCCAGGCTTTCTGGTTTTTGGCTATGCTCTCAACTCGTTTCAAATACCAAGCAGAGAAGAAAGGCAACGACGATGGCCGCGAAGCGAATCTTATTCTTGGTAGGTGATTTCGTTGAGGACTATGAGATCATGGTCCCGTATCAGGTGTGTTTGATGGTCGGTCATCGTTGCGACGTCGCTTGTCCGGGAAAGAAGTCGGGTGACTTTGTCGCGACGGCGGTCCATGATTTCGAGGGTCATCAGACGTACAGTGAAAAGCCCGGCCATCGATTTCGATTGAGCATCGATTTCGAGGGTGTAGATGCCGGGTCGTACGATGCGTTGGTGATACCGGGCGGTCGATCGCCCGAGTATTTGCGGATGGATGATCGCGTGTTGTCGATCGTGCGACAGATGTCGGCGGCGGGCAAGCCGATCGCGGCGATCTGCCATGGTCCGCAGATTTTAGCTACGGCGGGGGTCTTGGCCGGCCGTGCATGCAGCTGTTATCCCGCGATATCGTTCGAAGTTTCACAAAGTGGCGGCACGTATATCGCACCTGGCGAAAGGTTTGACACTGCGCATGTTGACGGCAACTTAGTCACCGCCCCCGGTTGGACCGCCCACCCCGCCTGGATGGCAGCCTTCCTCAAACTCCTGGGAACCAAGATCGAAGCCTGAGAGAGGGGTGAGGGGTGTTTTTGGTATCCAGCTGATCGCATTCATCACCGAACCAGGGCCGATCCGGGAGGTCCTCACGCATCTGGGCGAACCGCTGGAGCCTCCGCCAGTCTCTCCCGCCCGTGGCCCGCGCTGAGAGCGGTTCCAAGGCCGGTTTGCGCCCACGAGAGCAAGCCGGCCTTGAGCGTGGATAGAACGCTCCTCGGCACCTCGAAGCGAGCGTCGCATCCAGCCCGGCCAGTCCCGGCTGTTGCTCCTCGTGATCCGCCCCGCTCGGCCGACGCTTGCCGAAGTGCCGTTGGCCGACCTATCCTGCAATGCCGCACCCTTCAAAAAGACGGGCCCGTTCGCCCTGAGTGACACGGCAGGTCCGCCCTCACGGCCGCGGTCGCGCGACTCGCTCGTCGGAAGCCCTTTGGCCTTCCGATCCTTCAGGCAGCCGCCCCCCCTCATATTCAGGCACTTCGTCGCTGGCGATGACCACTGCTCCCTCCGCCGCACCCCGTCGGCTCGGTACGCTCGGCGAGTATCTCTCAGCCGACGACATCGCGACGATCGTGCCGCTCGCCGGCCCGGCCTGGGATGAAATTCGCAGGTCCGCGAGCCGGTCGCTTGCCTGGCGGTTCTGCACCCTCCGAAACCTGTTCGCCCACCGCGGGCGATTCGTCAATGATGCGCTCGGGTTCGCCTGGGGCGGCATCTACCGCTCGCTCCTCGTCAGTTCGATCGTCACCACGTCCTTCCGCAACGAGGGCCACTTCCGGGCCGGCCAGCGGATCGGAGGCACGAGCGACTTTTTCACGGGCGGCTTCCTGCTGCCGGAGACGTCCGCCGCCTTCCGCGACATCCTCGGAGTCGTGAACCTGCGTCATCACGTCGCCGGTGTCGTCCGACTTGCCGGGCAAGACGAGGTCCGCGTGATCGACGGCTACGAGGCGGACTACGCCTACGTCGCCACCGCGTTCATCGAATCGATCCGCCGCGGTCTGCGGCTCTGTGGCCTGCCGCCGGAGAGCCCGGTCAGCAGGAGGATCGCCGGGCAGGTCGCCACGATCCTCTACCAACTCGCCGGCTACACGGGCCTCACCCGTGGGCCCCGGGACCTCGCGGCCCACGACCGGTTCCGCGACGCCTTCGACCGCCAGCTCCGGGAAAATCCGCCCTCACCGCGGGTGCGGCGGATGGCCCAGGAGATCGCCCGGCGGATCGCTCCACGAACGGCCGCGGGCGCCAATGTCACGGTTCGCGAACACGTCGGCAGGCACCTCGACCCCGAAACCGCCGACTTTCTCTTTCCCAGCGGCGACATCGCCCCCGAACTCGAGCGGCAGCGGGACGAATGGCTGCAACGCATCCGCGCGGGGTCGATGTCGCCTTCGATACGGCGGCCCACCGCACGGCAGGAGATTTGGAACCGGCCCGACGTCGCCGCGCTCCGGCAGGCCTACCGCGGCGCCGTCACCGTCAACACCGATGACGTGATCGACGACCGGCTCATCGGCGCGATCCTGCTCCACGAGATCGACCACGCCAGCGAGTCTCTCCGGCCGCTCGAACGAAGGTCGGTCGATCTGGCGGCCGGAGAGCCGCTGATCCGACAGGGAGAACGGCTGAACGAGATGTACGTGGTGCTCTCGACGTCCGCGCCACTGGTAATCGTTCGCGCCACGGAGCCCGGCGGTGCGCCGCAGCAGGTGGCGACGCTCTCCGCCCCGACGGTGCTCGGCGAGATCAGCATGTGGCGGGGCCAGCCGGCCGTGGCCACGGTGCTCTCGCAGAGTTCGACCCGGCTGGAACTCCTGGTCATCGACCGAGCGCGATTCGAGTCGCTCAAGGACGAGTCGGGCTTCCGGGCGGCGACGGCCGCCGAGGTGCAGCGGCGGCTGGCACTCAACTCGGCCCTCGTGGGCACGCTGCTCGACGACGCTGCCGCGCGGACGAGTGATCGGAGGCTCGCGTCAATCACGCAACTTTTTCGCTACCTCACCGGCGACTCGCACGTGAGCCTCGACGCGGTGATCGACCTTCCTGATGATGCCACGCCCGCGGAGTGCGTGGAGGCGCTTCGGACGCAGGTCGACGAAGCCGTACGGGCCGGCGGCCTGCCGGCGGACCTGGAACAGTATCTCCGCAACGTCGTGGCGACGATCGGATGATCCGCACGCCGCCGGGACGCCGTTGAAGGGGCGCAGAACTGGCCGCCGCGCATGCCCGACTGCTCGGCCTGCCGCCCCGCGTTCACGGACCCACAGTGGAACACACTCCGGTGAGTCGCACGCCGAGATGTTCAGGCGAGCGACGCCCGCTCGAGGCGGAGCACCACCGGCCGTGACGGACGGAGCGTGACCCGCGCCTTGGGAGTAATCGGGGCCGGATCGGCGAGTCGGGCCCGGAACCGCCCGAGGAGTGTGCCCATGATGATCTGCGCCTCGATCATCGCAAGATGGATGCCGATGCAGGTCCGCGGGCCGACGCCGAACGGCATGTAGGCGAACTTGTTCTTCTGCTCCGCGTGGCCCTCCTCGAACCGCTCCGGACGAAACGCCTCGGGATCGGACCACAGTTCGGGCAGCCGGTGGCTCGAATACGGGCAGAAGATCACGAGGTCGCCCTTGGCGACCCTCGTGCCCGCGAGGTCGTCGGGCCCGAGGGCTCGGCGGTCGAACATCCACAAGGGGGGATAGAGCCGGAGCGTCTCCTGGACCACGGCCCTCAAACGCGGCAGCTGTGACAGGTGGTCCACCGTCGGCGGGCGGCCGCCCGTCACGCCGCGGAGTTCGTCGCGCAGCCGATCCTGCTCCTCCGGATGCCGGTCGAGCAGGTACCAGAGCCATGACAGCGCGGTGGCCGTGGTTTCGTGCCCCGAGATCATGAACGTCATCACCTCGTCGCGGAGCTGGGCGTCGCTCATCGCCTCCCCCGTCTCGGCGTCGCGGGCGAGCATCAGGGTGGTAAGCAGGTCGCGATGCCCGTCCTGCGGCCCTCCCTCCTCGGCGAGCCGGCGACGCTTCGTCGCGATCAGCCTGGTGACGATTGCATCGAGCGCCGCGAGGGCCGGCCGCAGCCGCCGGTTGTTGGCGGTCGGCAGCCACACCGGCGGGCGGATCGGGGAGGCGATCCGTGCCGCGAGGCAGGCGACGATCA
>CAIWZS010000118.1 GCA_903917235.1 uncultured Planctomycetaceae bacterium
GAACGACACGCAGTCCGGCTGGGTGCAGTTCGCCTTCGAGGGCACCCTGATCACCGACGAGGCCGATCGTCACACGGTGGGGAGCGACGTCGAGGTGACCCTGGAACGCGAGACATGCGACTGGCTGACCCAGCCGGCCGTCGAGTGGTTGAAGCGCACCGTGAAGCACGCCGTCGAGGCCGAATTCAACCGCTACATCGCCGCCGGCGATCTCTCGCGGGCGCTCGAACGACAGGCCCGGGAGCAGGCGGCGAGCGATGCCGCCGGCGGTTTCCTCGGCATGAACCTGTAGGGTGCACGCGACGTCGATGTCGCACCGGCTCGGGGGGCGGCAAAAGCCTCCTCGCCGTGGCCGCGGCGGCCACACGCTCGTCGAGCGTTCGCCGACCCCCCTCGCCTCGTCGTTCCTGGTGGTCCCGACGGGAAGGAGTGTCGATGGCGCTTCCCGGTCGGGTGAAGGCGGCCTGATTCAGGTCGCGCGGGCCCGCACCTCGAGCAGGACGCTCTCGTTGTCGCCGCCGCGAATCGGCCAGGAGCCGATCCGGCGCACCGCGACGCGGCGACCGAGGCCGACCGCGGCGGCCGCCTCGAGTTCCGCCTGCCAACTCGGCCCCTTCACGACCAGCATGCGGCCGTAGTGGTCGCGCAAGGGCTCGAACCAGCGGAGGAGCTTCGTCAACGGTGCGACGGCCCGCACGACCAGCGTGTCGAAGCGGCCGGCGTCGCCGGCGGTGCCGCCCCGTTCGGCGACGAGCACCTGGGCGGCGATCGCATGCACCGGGAGGTCCAGCCCGGTCTCGGACACGATCTGCGCGACGGCACGCGCCCGCTTGCCGACGCTGTCGCACAGTTCGACGTGCAGGTCGGGCCGGAGGATCGCCAGCAGCACGCCCGGCACGCCGCCCCCGGTGCCGACGTCGAGCACCCGCTCGCCGCGGGCGAGGTGTGGCACGATCGCCGCGGCGTCCCCCACGTCCCGCGACACGAATCGGTCGACATCCGTGTGCCGCGTGAGGTTGAGCCGCTCGTTCCATGACCACAGGCTCGTGGCGTAGGCCGCGAGGTGTGCCAGCGACTCGGTCGGCACGCCGATTCCCAGTCGTCCGCACCCGTCGGCGATCGCCTCGGCCAGGCCGGCAACGTCGCTCACTTGATGAAGAGCATCTCGCGGTAGGTCGGCAGCGGCCACAGGTCATCCGGCAGGATCGACTCGACCTGGTCCGCCGCCTCGCGCAGCGAGGCCAGTGCGGGGATCACCACGTCGTGGAAGTGCCCCGCCTCGCGCCGCAGGTCACCGTCGCCGTGATGGTCGAGTGTCGCTTCGAGTGCGTCGATCCGCTGCTCGAGCGAGCCGACGAGCTTCGTGAGCCGGTCGAGCGTGCCCATGTGCGGCTTCTGGCCGAGTCCCTGCATCTTCGCCGCCGTGTCGACGAGCTCGCCCTGGTAACGGTAGGCCGCCGGAAGAATCATCGTCTTGGCGATCTGAAGGGCGGCCTGGCCCTCGGCGTTGATGTCCTTGCAGTACCGCTCCATGTAGATCTCGTAGCGGCTGCGCATCTCCCGCTCCGACAGCACCCCGTACTTGGCGAACATCGCCAGGTTCTTCGGCGCGACGAGCTGGTCGAGGGCCTCGGGCGTGGTGCGGAAGTTGGGCAGCCCGCGCCGCGCCGCCTCCGCGTGCCATTCCTGGGAGTAGCCGTTGCCATTGAAGATTACGGCCTTGTGCTCCGAGATGATCCGCTGCAGGAGCGCCGTCACCGCGGCGGGCAGCTTCGAGGCGTCCCCGCCGGTCGCCCGCTCGAGCTCCGTCGCGACGGCGTCGAGGCTCTCGGCCATGATCGTGTTGAGGGCCACGAGCGGTCCGGCGATCGACTGGCTCGCCCCGACCGCGCGGAACTCGAACTTGTTGCCCGTGAACGCGAACGGGCTGGTGCGGTTGCGGTCGCCGGCGTGCTTCGGCAGGGGCGGCAGCGTGTCGACGCCCACCGTGAGCGTCCCCATGCTCTTCGAACTCGTCGCCCGGCCCTGTTCGAACTGCTCGAAGATGTCAGTGAGCTGCTCGCCGAGGAAGATCGAGATGATCGCCGGCGGGGCCTCGTTGGCGCCGAGACGATGGTCGTTGCCACTGGAGGCGACGACGGCCCGCAGCAGATCCGCATGGAGGTGCACCGCCCGGATCACCGCCGCGCAGAAGACGAGGAACTGCATGTTGGCGTGCGGGCTTTCGCCCGGCTCGAGCAGGTTGCCGAGCCGGCAGCCGAGCGACCAGTTCACGTGCTTGCCGGAGCCGTTGATGCCCTGGAAGGGCTTCTCGTGCAGCAGGCAGGCCATGCCGTACTTCTGCGCCACGCGCGTGAGCATCTGCATGATCGACTGCTGGTGATCGGTCGCGATGTTCGCGTTCTCGTAGAGCGGCGCGATCTCGTACTGGCTCGGAGCCACCTCGTTGTGCCGCGTCTTGACGGGCACCCCGAGCTTGAAGAGCTCACGCTCCGTCTCGAGCATGCAGGCGAGCACCCGCTCCGGGATCGCCCCGAAGTACTGGTCCTCGAACTCCTGCCCCTTCGGCGGCTTCGCGCCGAAGAGCGTGCGTCCGGTGACGACGAGATCGGGCCGCGCGAAGAAGAAGTTGCGGTCGATCAGGAAGTATTCCTGCTCGGGACCGGCCGACGCCGTGATGGGGCCCACGTCCTTGTGGCCGAAGAGCGCGAGGACGCGGCGGGCCTGCTTGTCGACCGCCTGCATCGAGCGCAGCAGCGGCGTCTTCTTGTCGAGCGCCTCGCCCGTCCACGAGCAGTAGGCCGTGGGGATGCAGAGCGTGGTGCCGTTGGGATTGTCGAGGATGTAGGCGGCGCTCGTCGGATCCCACGCGGTGTAGCCGCGCGCCTCGAACGTGGCCCGCAGGCCGCCCGACGGGAAGCTCGACGCGTCGGGCTCGCCCTGGATGAGTTCCTTGCCCGAGAACTCGGCGATCGCGTCGCCGTCGCCGGTGGGCTGGAGGAAACTGTCGTGCTTCTCGGCGGTGAGGCCGGTGAGCGGATTGAAGACGTGCGCGTAGTGCGTGGCGCCCTTCTCGATCGCCCAGTCCTTCATCGCC
>CAIWZS010000119.1 GCA_903917235.1 uncultured Planctomycetaceae bacterium
GAGGTGCCCGCCACCGCGATGCCGCCGGCCGCCTGCGTGATGGCGCCGTTGGTGGTGGAGGTGCCCGCGGTGACGATCAGATTGCCCCCCACGCTGCCGGTGCCCAGCACGAAGCTCCCCGAGGCACGCGCCGTGAGGGTGCCACCGACGCTCAGCGTGCCGAGTGTCAGGGCGCTTGCATCCGTCAGCGAGACGCTGTTCGCGCCCGTGTTGGCGAGGCTCACCGTGCCGCGGAAGTCGTTTCCACTGCCGATCAGATTGATGGCGGCAGCGCCGGTGGTCACCGTCGCGATGCCGCCGATGCTGAGCACCGATCCCGTCGCCTGCGTCACCTGCGACGTCGCCCGGATCGACAGATCGCCCTCGGCACTGACCGATGACGTCCCCTGAATGCCCACCGACCTCAAGGAAGTCAGGGCGATGTTTTTCGCGTCGCTGATGTTTGCGCCGACGACGATGCTCGGAGCGGTCACGCTCAGGTCACGGTTGCCGAAGGACGCGTTGCCCGTCACCTTGAACGACGGCACGGGAGGATTCGAGTATGAACTCAGCGACACCGTGACATCGTCGACATAACGCCCCGCGCCGAGGCGCACCGCCGCATCGGCGGAGTTGGTGATCGTGATCTGAGAGAGCGCAAGGGCACTGGTCACCGACAGCGTGCTCTTGCCGCTGCCGACCAGACCGAAGGTGTCGCTCCCGCTGAAGGTGTCGCCGACGAGCGAAAACGTGTAGCCGCCGCTGCCGGCAGCAGTCGTGGTCAGCGTGCTCGCCGCCGCATCGAGGTTGATCGTCAGCAGCTGGTCGGCGTAGCTGAACGTCGCCAGCATGCGGCGGTCTTCGAGCGATTCGATCACCAGCCGACGGCGGCGGGCGGCGGTGCGGCGCGACAAGGATGCGCTGCGCGACGCGGCGCGGGAATCAGCCGGGCGACGGCGAAACAGAGAATCCATGCTCAATTGGCTCCAATGGTCCATATGCGTATCTCCTCGTTTCTGTCGCCTGGCCCGGAGGCTGGACGAAAGCCTGGCCCGACTTCGGCATGTCTCCGCCATTCTGCCGCCGATGCGAGTTTTTCCCAGGAAAATGCCCACTGAAATGTGATGAAACGGGCGTGGCGCGCACGAAATGGCGAACCGGCCTGTGGCGGGTATGCGGGAGAGCCCGCGACGCACGCCCGCCGGACCGATTCCGCGCGGCTCCAGACACGAGTCGGGCCGCAACTCGGGGTGAGAAAGCGTGCGACGCGTGCCATACTGGGGACAACAGTCAAACAACGCGCGCAGCGGCCCTCCGATGCCATCCTCATCCCTCGCACCGCTCGACGCGGCGACGCTGCCCGCTCCGCCGCAACGCCAGTACGCGTCGCGAAAGAGGATCTTCTGGGTGTTCCAGGTGCTGTTCTGGCTCGGGATCGGTCTGTTCGTGCTCGATCGCACCGGGCGGCGACCCGGGGCGCCGCGCCTCTGGATGCCTGTGGGGCTGTTCGTGACGAGCAGTTTTGTGATGTCGAGCCTCGTGCATCAGTTCTTCCAGTGGCAAACGCTGCAGCGGCTGCCACGGCCCGCGCGGTGGGCGGCGATCGTGATCGTGATGCTCATCGGCACGGCTGGCGCGCTCTGGATTCTGGGCAACGGGCCCTCTGCCTGGCAGAGCACGACAAGCATCCGGTCGTTCGTGCCGCTCACGCCGCGGCTGGTCGCGGCATGTATGTGGTGCGCCATTTACTTTGGACTCGACCTTTTAAGCGACCTCCACGAGTCTGAGTTGGCCACGATGCGGGCCGAGGCGGCCGCGGCCGCGGCCGAGAGCCGGGCCCGCGAGGCCGAGTCCTTGGCCCAGGAGCACGAACTGCGGCAACTCCAGGCACAGATGAACCCCCACTTCCTCTTTAATTCTCTCAACGCCGTGGCGGCCAGCAAGAACGATCCCGAGGCTGTGGAGCAGGTGACGCAGGATCTCGCCGACTATCTGCGGTTCTCCCTCCGCTCGGCCCGCACGCTCGAGCCGCTCTCCCGCGAACTGCACGCTCTCGTGAAATACCTCTCGGTGCAGCAGCGGCGGTTTCGGGACAAGCTCGACTGCCTGATCACCGCCGACACGTCCGCGCCCCGCGTGCTCGTGCCACCGATGATGATCCAACCGCTCCTGGAAAACGCCCTGCACTACGGCTCCAAAACCAGCGACATGCCGCTGCGGGTGACCGTGGAGGCGCACGTTCACGACGGCTGGCTGCAGGTGATCGTCGCCAACTCCGGACGCTGGGTGCCCCCCGATCCGGCCCGGTCATCGAACTCAGGCATCCGTTCACTGCGGCGGAGGCTCGTCCTGCTCATCGACGAGGCCGCCACCGTCGACGTGCCGCCCGAGTCCCACAGTGAAGACGGCTTGGTGCGGGTCGTGATCCGGATGCCCGCCACACCCAAGGACCAGTCGGCAGTTGAGTTGCCGGATCCGGCGTGATGCCATGCGCCGCCATTCTCCGGTCCAGGAAGCCTCCGCGATGCTCACCGCCCTGCTCATCGACGACGAACCGCCGGCCAACGAGCGGTTGCGGACCATGTTGAAGCATCACGGCCGCATCGAGGTCGTCGCCGTCGCCGAAAGCCTGTCGGAGGCGCGGGCGAGGCTCGCAGAGCGGGTGGTGGACGTGATCTTTCTCGACGTGGAGATACCCGGCGGCTCCGGGCTCAACCTGCTGCCGGAGGTGCCGGCCGGCACGGAGGTGGTGTTCGTGACCGCGTACGAGACATATGCGGTGGAGGCGTTCGCGGCCTCGGCACTCGACTATCTCGTCAAGCCTGTCCATCCGGACCGACTTGACGAGACGGTATGCCGACTGGAGGAAATGACGATGCTGCGGCGGCTGAAGGCCGCCCATGCTGGAGGCGACTCTTCCCTGGACGACGGCATGAACGCTTCCGAAAGGTCGGGCGGCCGCGCGACCGACGCGGGTCCTGTCACGAAGCGGGGGCGGATGCTCACTGACACGATCCACTTGCCCCGCGAGCGCAAGAAGCGAACTGGGGCTGTGATGATCGGCGACATCTGTTGGATCGAGTCGCTCCAGAACTACACCCGCGTGGGCCTGCGGAATCCGGGCCGCGTTGCACTCTTTCGACGGCGGCTCTGGGAGTGGGAGGCCGACCTGCCCGCCGGCCTGTTCACGCGGCTGGGAAAGTCGCTCATCGTGCAGCTCGCGGCGATTCAAGAGACGCAATGGAAGTCACGCGACGAAACGGTGGTCACGTTCGGAACCCGCCTCGCGCCGCTCACGCTTGGCCGGTCAGCCGCGCTGCGGCTGCAGAACCTGATCGCCGGAGAACACCTCGGCCCGATCGAAGGATCGTGAGCCGCACGAAGATGCGCGGACTCGCCCATCTAGACGATGTGACTGGGTGCACCGCAAAGGGACCAGCTCAACGGCTTGCGTGAGCTCGCTCACTTCCGCAGACACACTATGAGTGCCCCCATCACTTGGCCGTCCTGGTCGATGAGCGGCGCGTAGTTGGCATCGCATCGATGCCCAAATAGCGTGACTTCGCCCGTATGCGATCGTTTTTGCATCAAGGCCGTGTAGCCGGGATAGGCCACTGCGCTCGTCATTCCTGGTGGGACACCGCCGGGAAGCGAGCCGCGTCGTGGTCAGGATCTGCACTCCTTCACGAGCAGCCAGACCAGACATCGGGCCATCCGGTCGCACCCCGTGGGCCGGTCGTCCCGCCCGCCGCTACGAGCGTCGTTGCCCGGAGAAGACCCCGCTCCACAGGATCGTGTCGGAGAACGTCGAGAGCTGGCTCGCCTGGCGGGAAGCCGCCGAGCGGCCCGTGCCGGGATACGTCGAGGAGGAGCTTCGCTGCTATTTCGAGTGCGGCATCCTCTGCTTCGGATTTGCCCGCGCGCGGTGCACGGGCTGCGGCCAGGGGTTCGTGGTGGCGTTTTCGTGCAAGGCACGGGGCGTCTGCCCGTCCTGCAACGGCCGCCACATGGCACAGACCGCCGCACACCTCTCCGATCACGTCATCCCGCCGGTGCCCGTACGGCAGTGGGTGATCTCCGTGCCGAAGCGATTGCGAGGCATGCTCGCCGACCGCCCTGCCGCCGTCTCAGCCCTCACGAAGATCTTCATCGCAGAGATTTAGCGGCTGCTTCTCGCGGCGTCACGCGGGATCCCTGATGCCGTCATGCCGAGAGCCGCCCGCCCGCGGCTCGGCGGCATCTCCTTCCCGAACCGCTTCGGTTCGGCGCTCAACCATCATGTCCACCTCCACGCCTGTGTGACCGACGGTGTCTTCGTGCGGGCTGCTGCCGAAGCAGGCTGTGATACCCCGCCGGCGTTCCTGCCGGCCCGGCCGATCACGCCGGCCGATCTGGCTGCACTCACCGAGCGGGTGTGTCGTCGCACGATCCGATGGTTCAGGCTTGCGGGCCTGCTCGACGCTGCGGCCGCCGCCGACATGCTGGCCTGGGAGAACAGCGGGTTTTCAGGAGACGCGCGTGTTCGAATCACGCTCGTCGACCGCGATGTGCCCAGCTATTTTCGGAGTCTGGAACACCTGCTGCGCTATTGTGCTCGGCCACCCTTTGCTCTCGACCGACTCTCCGTGAATCGTGACGCGAGCGGCCGGATCGCCCGCATCCGCTACGTACTGCCCCGACACAAAGCCGCGAACTGGGTCGGGCCCGGCCGCGGCCGCAAGTCAACGCGGCCGGGGGCCAACGGCGTCGTCGAACTTATTCCGTTTGAGTTCCTCGCCACCGATCGCAGCCGCCCACGGCCCGCCCACCGACTGGGGCGAACTCGTGCAGATCCATGACGACCGGGCAATCTTTCAAGCGTCGCCCGACGAGCTGCCCGCGATCGACATCAACAGCCTCTGAGCAGTGACGGCCGCAAGCCGCCGAAGC
>CAIWZS010000120.1 GCA_903917235.1 uncultured Planctomycetaceae bacterium
GACGAGCGGTCGAGTTCACGGCTCGACATCGAGACCGAGGAGCACCTGCGTTTCGAGCCCGACCCGCTCGACGTCACGCTGCCGCTCATGGCCTGCGTCACCGATCGTGCCGCCGTCGCACTCGCCTGGCTCGACCCGTCGCTCCAGCCCACGTTCGCGGCGCCGGACTTCGTCGACCTCGCGCCGGGGCACCGCATGTCGCTGCGGGGAAGACATGTCACGGCCGCGATCCGCGTGGGCCCCGGATGGACCGACGGTGGTCGGCTCGAGCCGGCGATCCTTTGGGCGGTGCGGCGGCGCGGCGGGCTGCCCCCCTGCCCTTCGCAGCCCAGGCCTCCCGAGGATCAGATCCGGTTGTCGCTCGCCGCCTACGAAGGGCCGATCCACGACGCCGACAACGGCGGCTGGTTCCATGCCATCGTGCCGGGCGTGCGCCGCATGCCCGAGCACGGCGCGCCCTTCGCCGACTGCGCCTCCGCGGTCTTCCGTCTTACCGGCACGATGCCTCCGCTCGAACGCCTGCAGCCAGGGGGCGGACACGTGAGCGACCCCACGAGCTGGTTCGTCTCGGGCCGGGCCGCCGAGTGGCGACACCACGCCGACGCGGAAGCGGCCGGGCTCCGCGGCGCGCAGCAGGCGGACGGCTCCTGGAGGTACGACGGCCCCTATGCCCGCGGCCACTTCGAGAACACGGCCAGCGGCGTCTGCGCGAAGCCCTGCGCCACGCTCCTCGAGCACGCCAGGCTGACCGGCGACGTGGAGTCGCTCGCTGCCGGCCTCAGGGGCCTCGCTTTCCTCAGGCGGTTCCGCACGCCGCGCGGGGCGCAGGTCTGGGAGGTGCCGCTCCACACGCCCGACCTGCTCGCCTCGGCCTACGCCACCTGGGCGCACGTGACGGCCTTCGAACTGACCGGCGACGCGGCACACCTCGCGGAGGCGCGCCGCTGGGCCCTCACGGGCGTGCCGTTCGTCTACCAATGGTCGGATCGACCCGTCATGGCCTACGCCACGATCGCGGTGTACGGCGCCACGAACTGGCGTTCGCCCAACTGGATCGGCCTGCCCGTGCAATGGTGCGGCACCGTCTACGCCCACGCCCTCCTCCGACTCGCCCCCCATGACGACGCGCTCGACTGGCGGCAGCTCGCCGCCGGCATCACCGTGTGCGCCGAGCAGATGCTCTATCCCGACGGTCCGTCGATCGGCTGCCTGCCCGACGTCTTCGATCTGCACACCCAGCGACGGCGGCCGGCCGACATCCATCCGGCCGTCGTCGTTTCGCTGCGGCGGCAGCTTGACGGGCTGCCCGACGGCCTGTCGGTCGCGACCACGGACCGCCATCGTGTGATCGCCCCGTTTCCGGTGACGATCGCGGGCGACGCCGCCCGCATCGACGCACCCGCCGGCCTGCGCTACCAGGTGCTGGTGGACGGCCGCGTCGTGGACGTCGAGAGCCGCGGCCGCGACGAGATCCCGCTCACGCCTCCGTGAGGGGCTGCCCATGCCCCGGGAGCCGGGCTGTGGAAGCGAGCGCAGGCAGGATGCCGAAGCGAAGCGGACACGCAGTGAGCGGATGCCACGAGGGCATCCGCGAACGTCCGGCGACGGGGCGTGGGCAGCCCCGAATCGCCGTTGAGGCCATACCGCTCCCCGTGCCACGCCCCGCGTCCAGCCCCTTCGTCACAGATACGTGTTGATGACGTTCTCGAAGAGTTCCTGTCGGCCGCTCGTGCACGGCGTCGCATCCCCCTTGGCGAGCATCTCGCGCTCGAGTGACGCGAACGATTCGCTGCCCGCCTCGATCCGCGTGCCGAGCGGGCTCGACCACGATGCGTAGCGCTCGTCCACGAGCTTCTGGATCGCTCCGTCCGCCCGCATGGCCGCGGCGATCTTCAGGCCGCGGGCGAAGGCATCCATGCCGCCGATGTGGGCGTGGAAGAGGTCGACCGGCTCGAAGCTCTCGCGCCGCACCTTCGCGTCGAAGTTGATGCCGCCAGGGGCGAGCCCGCCGTACTTCATGATCGAATACATCATCTGGGTCGTCATGTAGACGTTCGTGGGGAACTGGTCGGTATCCCAGCCCACGAGCGTGTCCCCCGTGTTGGCATCGACCGAGCCGAGGAAGCCCTGCATGCCCGCGTACTCGAGCTCGTGCTGGATCTCGTGCCCGGCGAGCGTCGCGTGGTTGGTCTCGAGGTTCATCTTCACGTGCTTTTCCAGGCCGTAGGCACGCAGGAAGTTGATGCACGTCGCGGCGTCGAAGTCGTACTGGTGCTTCATCGGCTCGCGCGGCTTGGGCTCGAAGTAGAACTGCCCCGTGAACCCGATCGTCTTCGCGTGGTCCACGGCCATGTGCATGAACCGCGCGAGGTGATCCATCTCGCGCTTCATGTCGGTGTTCCACAGGCACTGGTACCCCTCGCGGCCGCCCCAGAACGTGTAGCCCGCGCCGCCGAGCCGATGGGTGACCTCGATCGCCTTCTTCACCTGCGCCGCCGCGTAGGCGAAGGTCTCCACGTTGCAGCTCGTCGCCGCGCCGTGGACGTAGCGCGGTTGGTAGAACAATTGGGCGGTGCCCCAGAGCAACTGGATGCCGGTTCGCTTCTGTTCTTGCTGCAGCACGTCTACCACGGCGTCGAGGTGGCGGTTGCTCTCGCGCAGGTTCTTCCCTTCCGGGGCGACGTCCCGGTCATGGAAAGC
>CAIWZS010000121.1 GCA_903917235.1 uncultured Planctomycetaceae bacterium
GAGCACGGCCAGGCCCGAAAGCGTGGCAATGAAGAGGCCGTGGCGGTATCCGAACGCGGCCAGGCCCAACGCCAGCGCGATGACGAGCAGGTCGCCGACCGGCTGCATGACTCCTGCCTGAATCATCCGCACCCTCGCTCTGAACCCGATTGCCCGCCGCAGCGCCGCACCGACCCGACACGCCACCCGGTCACCCGCCGAGCCCCGCCGCGGCCGCCCCGCGACTCATTTCGTCATCCGGGC
This sequence comes from uncultured Planctomycetaceae bacterium, assembly GCA_903917235.1. Taxonomy (GTDB): domain Bacteria; phylum Planctomycetota; class Planctomycetia; order Pirellulales; family UBA1268; genus QWPN01. The sequence continues at coordinate 244 of CAIWZS010000121.1, forward strand.
GACTTCGCTCAGGCTCGTCACGCCCTGGAGCACCTTCGCGAGCCCACCCTCCTGCAGCGTCCGCATGCCATGCCGCCGACCGGCTGCACGGATGGCCTGCACGGAGGGATGACCCACGAGCAGTTCCTTGATGTCGTCGTTGAAGATGAGCAGTTCGTGGACGCCCGAGCGACCGCGGAAACCCGTGTTGAGGCAGGCCGCGCAGCCCTTCTCACGGTAGATCATCAGTTCCTTGTCGGGTGGCACGCCCAGCTTCTTGCGGAAATCCTCCGGTGCAGGATACGCCTCTTTGCACTTCGGGCAGAGCACCCGCACGAGCCGCTGGGCGAGCACGGCCGTGACCGCCGACTGGATGAGCGACACCTCGATGCCGATGTCGAGCAGCCGCGTCACGGTGGTCGCGGTGTCGTTGGCGTGGAGCGTCGTGAAGACGAAGTGCCCGGTCAGCGCCGCCTGCATCGCGATCTCGGCGGTCTCCTGGTCGCGAATCTCGCCGACGAGGATCACGTCGGGGTCCTGCCGCAGCACCGAGCGCAGGATCTTCGCGAAGGTCAGGTCGGCCTGGTTGTTCACCGCCGTCTGCGAGATGTTGTCGAGGCGGTATTCGATCGGGTCCTCGATCGTCACGATGTTGCGAGACAGCACGTCGATCTCGCCGAGCGCGGCGTACAGCGTGGTCGTCTTGCCCGACCCGGTGGGGCCGCAGACGATGAGCATGCCGTGGGGCTGGTGGATGACCGACTCGAGCTGCGTGACGAGTGCCTTCGACATGCCGAGCGACTTGAGCCCGCTCTTCACGAGTTCACCGCCGGCGTCCAGCAGCCGCAGCGCCATCTTCTCGCCGAAGCTCGTGGGGCCCGAGGCGGCCCGCACCTCGAACTTCTTGCCGTCCGCGAGCACCGCGAACGTGCCGTCCTGGGGGCGGCGGCGCTCGGCGATGTCCATGTCGGCGAGCACCTTCACGGCCGACACGAGGGCCCGCGCCGCCTGACCCTCGACGCTCGCGACGTGCTGCATCATGCCGTCGATGCGGCAGCGGATCGCCAGCACCTCCCCCGTCTTCGGCTCGAGGTGGATGTCCGTCGCCCGCAGCCGGATCGCCTTGCCGAAGATGTCCCGTGCCGAGGCCAGCGCCTTCGACGTCTCGCGGTCGAACGTGTCTTCGACCAGGGAGCCGTCCTTCTTCACGAACTGGACGGTGTCCTTGGCGACCACCTGGGCCTTCGGCCGCTTGGTGAGCCAGCGCTCGACCTCGTCACCACAGCCGGCCTTCTCGGCCAGGGCCACGATCGCCCGCGAGACGAAGGCCCTGCTGAAGACGCGATCCTCAGGCTTCACCCGCTTGTCGCGAAGCACGGCGTAGGTCGAGAGACCGAACGGCACCACGCCGATGAAGAGCGGCAGCGTCGCGAATCCCAGGAAGGCCGTGGTCAGGAACAACCCCACGCCGACCGCGAGCCAGGCGAGGGACCACCGTCGCCCCTGGCGGCCGCCGAACACCGACACGGCGTCGGCATCGATCCAGACGCACGACACGGCCCACACCAGCGCGATCGCGAGCCAGAGTCCACCGACGAAGAGCAGGTGCTCGATCTCGGTTGGTGTGATCATCGGTGCTCACCGGCATCGAGGACGTCGCCGTCACCGCGGGCCGGCACGACACCCGCACCCATCCACTCGTTTTTACCCTGCCAGAGGCGGGATTTCCAACGCGTCTCACCCCATCCGGCCATCGGCGGGCGGCCCTCACCGGCCCATGGTCGTGCGGGCGGCGAAATCGTCTCGTGCTCGGCGTCCACGGTCCGAACGGGCTCGTGATCGTGCTCGTCGGATGAGCGCACGGCTGCGACTGGAGGAGCCGCCGTCGTCGCTGGTACGCTTCGGGCATGCC
>CAIWZS010000122.1 GCA_903917235.1 uncultured Planctomycetaceae bacterium
AGATCCCGCCGCTCGACGAGGTCACGCGGGCCTGCTCGATGATCGCGTTCACCTGGGAATCGATGGTGTTGACTGCGGCCGCCGCGCCCGCCGCGGCACCCTTGGTCGCGATGTCCACCTGCCCGGCGCCGGCGCCGATCGTCGACCGCTCGGTCGCCGTGACGCTGACCGACGCCACCGAAGCGAGTCCGGAGTTCGCGGCGGCGTTGCCGAGAATCCGGGCATCGATCCTCTGCACGATGTCGTTGAGGACGACGGCGGTGCCCAGGGCTGCCGTTCCCGCCACCTGCCCGCCGACAGCCGCCGTGCCGATGAACCCGGCCCCGACGGCCTCCACCGCGACGCTGTCACCGACCGTCATGATCACGTTCGACACGTCGATCAAGGCCTTCGTCGTCGCCGACACCTTGTTGCGCACGACGGCCGCACCGCCTGCGACGCGACCCGTGTCATCGATGGCAACGGCGATCGCCCCGGCACCCGAATAGACGGCCGCCTCGTCAATGGTCCGAACCGCGAGCGATCCGCCGTCGATCGTCACCCGCACCGATTCTTCGATGCTCGCCTCGCGTGTCGTCGTGAGCGTGTTCACACAGACGGAGAAGTCCGCCGAGACGTCCGATCCGGACATCACGACCCCGACTGCGAACGACCAGACGGCCGTCTGGTCGCGGTGCGGCGTGGAGACCTCCGAGAGGAGGTCCTCGATCGCCGGGTCGCTGTCCGGCGTGAGCGTCTGCGACGTGACCGACAGGGAGCCCCTGCGGACCCGGACCGAGCCGCCACGGACCCGCGCCGTCGACGCGACCGCTCCACCGACGACCGCCACCGCGGCCCCGGCGGCGACCCAACTTCCCTGCCCGCGGCCCACGATGTAGTCGCCCGCCGCCGTGACGAGCAGCAGCATCGACGTCGCGGCGACCTCCACGGCCCCCGTAGCCACGTCGATGGTGGCCCCGTCGACCTCGGCGGTGACGCTGGAGTTCGCCGTCACCAGCGCGAACATGCCGCCGAGCGAGGAGCCCGCCCCGCTCAGGATGATGCCGGCGGCGAACGTGAATACCCGCGAGGCGTCGACGGCCTCGACGCTCAGCGATCCGGCGGGGAGCGTCAGCGTCGAATCGACGATGGTCGCCTGTGTGGTGACGTCGAGCTTGTTCCAGGCGAACGCCTCGCCGACGCCGAGGCTCTTTCCGGCGGCCTGTCCGCCGGCCGGGGAGAAGTTCAGCAGGAACGAGCCCGCCGCCGACCAGATCGTGTCCCGCGTATTCGCCGCCGTCGTCACGCCGCTGAGATCGCCGGCGGTGACCCCGTCGATCGTGGCCGTCGTCGTCGCCTTGATCATGTTGATCGTGACGGAGCCGGCGAACTGCCCGCTCCATTCGCCCTGCCGCGACAGGTTTTGCTGCCTCCCGCTGCCGCTGGCGGCCTGGTTTCCGATCAGTCGCTCGTTTCGCGCCGACACGTCCAGTTGGAGGCTGCCGCTGAGCGTCGCGCGGCGCACCGAGCCGATCACCTTGGAAGCGGCCTCGAGCAGCGCCGCCGACCCGGCCAGGGTGAGCGAACTTCCATCGCCGTTCTGCTTCAGATATGCGGCGGCGCCGCCGCTCGCCTGGATCGTGGTCGTGTTGCTGGCCGCGACGCGAAGCGCTGCGGCGGTCGACGACGAGGCGATCGTGCCCTTGGTGTTGACGGTCGCCTGCACCGCATCGTCGACATCAGCCAACGAAAAATCACCGGAGACCGCGAGTCCGAAGACGCCGGCAGGCTTGTTGCCAGCGTTCCCGGTATCGACGGGAATGTCTTCAAGGTGCTGGGGTTCGCCCGCAGGCTTCGCGTCCGACACGACATCTGCCGCGAGCGCCACCGGAGTGACGGCTCCACCGGCCGACGCTTCGACCTCGAGCGCGGTCGTCGCCCCGCCGCCTCCGGCGCCGATCAGAACGTCGACCGTGCCTACCGTGGCGTCCGCTGCTTCGTCCCGCGCGCCGAGCCTCGCGGTCACGCCGCGATCGAGGAATGCCAGCGCCGTGCTCCCACCAGCGCCTTTGCTGTCGGCAAGCACCACCGCTCCGGCGACGGGAATCAGATAGGTGGTGTCGTCGGCACGCACGTCGACGGACCCGGCGGAAACAATGACCGCCTTCCTGGTTGCATCGACAGGGCCCTCGATCGCGGCTTCTGTCACCTGCGACTGACGGGCGGCATCGAGAACCGACGCCATCCCGGAGAAGCCGAACGTCGTGGCCTTCGTGCCGCCAAGCGAGAGCTGAAGCAACAGGGTATCGGTCGTGGCATCCACCGTGACGCCGTCCATCCCGGCCCTGACCCGAAGCGGTCCGGCAGGCGAGCGGAGCGGTCGTCCATCGGGCCCCGTTTCCAGACCGCCCAGCAGGGCCCTGGTCGTGTTCGCGACCTCGAGGTATCCGACACTCGCCCCCAAGCTGTTGCGACCGCTGACTCCCCTGTAGCCGTTGCCGGTCTCGCTGAACTGTGTCACGTCGGTGAGCGCGGTGACCCTGAGGCCGCCCGCGCCACCGAACGCGGTGTCGTCCTGGTTGATCGAAGCGCCGTCCTCGATTCGTGCGACGGTGTCGTTGGAGATCGTGATCCACGAACAGCTTCCGGCGACGGTGACGGCGAGCTTGTCACCGACCTTCAGTTCGTCGGACGGCTTGATGCTCGCGCCGGAGTAGTGGGAGACGAGCAGATTCTGCCAGCTACCCCGTCCGAAAATGCCGAGCGCGTTCGTGGCCGTCTGCTGGAGAACTCCGAGCGCCGTCTTCCACTCGTCCAGGTCGTCGCCCTGGGAAGGCGAGGCCCATGATCCGCCGCGGAAGGGAGAGAGCCATGCGACCGGCCACGGGTACACCGTCTGCGCGTGCACGGTGACCCCCCGGCCGCCCGTGATGCTGGCACCGGATTCGACGGTCGCGTGAGACGTGTTCGACACGCTGACGATGTCCACGGCCACGGCCACGGCGAGCTTGTCCTCGGTCGGCCTCGATACCGTCGCATCGACCGAACTGGACAGCCGTTCGACGATGTCCGACGTGATGCTCACCGAACCGATCGTGCGCAGGGTGGCCGTCGACTCGACGACCACTCGCGCGGTATTGCTAACCTTGAGATAGCAAGTGGAGGCCGAGGCGGTCAGCCAGGGATTCGCCTCTTGGGCTCCGAGTTTGTCGCGAATCCGCCCCTCGGCAGTCCTTTCCGCCGCCGAGTTAGAGGATTTCCAGTCCTGCCAGGCCCATACCGCCTTCGCGAGTACGAAGTCACCCTGCGTGAGCAGTTCTTTCCAGCCCGGTGCAGAGCCGTTTTGCGACTTGGCGGCTTGCGAATCGGAGGAGTCGAGCGACACCGCAAGATTGATGCCCGTCGCGGCCACCCTGGACGTGAGGGTGTGGCCCGCCCCGGCCATGACCTGCGTTGCCGCCGGCTCGAACGCGAGCGTCGTCGCCAAGGGCACCGGGGACGGATTCGGCACCAGCGCGGCGTCGCGGGTCGCAGCCAGGCGAATCACGACCGAATCATCCCGACCCTGCTCCCCGATGGGGGCGACGACGGCGTAGAAGGTCTGGCCGTCGAGGAGTCCGGGACTCGCCGAGCCCCACGCATCACGAAAGACCACCGCGTCGCCCGTGCGCAGCGGCTGCACCCGCGACCCGATCAGCCAGGGATCCGTGGCCGTGCCCGAGCCCGTGACCATGCCGGCCAGCGCGCCTGGAATCGCGTTGAGTGCCGACCGTACCTCCGTCGCCGACGCGCCGACCCGCAACGGCGCCGTGGTGCGGGTTGTGCCCGCCACGTCAAGCGTGAGCGTGAACGTGCCGCCCGTGGCCGTCGTCGAGACCGCCTCGAGCCCGTCGACCGCGAGCCGTGACCACACCGCGGCGCCGGCGTTCAAGGCCGTCCAATCGAAGACGAGGTCATCCAGCCCGCTGCCCACGAGCGTCCAGGGGGAAGCGGATCGTCCCCGTCCGTACGCCGTGGCCACGCTGATGCCCGGAATACCCACTGCGTTGATCGCCTGTGCCACCGCGGAAGCAGTCGCCGAGAAGGGAATGGGCGCGGTGAGCGCGCGGGCGGCGCCGTTGGGCAGGCTGATCAGGAACGTGCCGCCGGTCGCGTTCGTCCACAGCTGCGGCGAGCCCGGCGGCACGGCCGCGATCACGGCGGCGCCGCCGACGAGCTGTGACGAGTCCGCGGACACCGCGGGAGCCCGCTGCGGAAGGGCGAGCGACAAGGCGCCGGCCGAGGCATCGATGCCATTGATCACGAAGTCGGTGCCGCCGGCCGACAACGACTGGAGCAGCTGATGCTCGATCAGCGGCGCCGACGGATCGGCAGCGTTCCGGAGGCCCACCACGTATTGCGGAAAGTTCGGCTCGAAGTACGGATTCACCTGCGGATAGGCGTAGTAGGTCACCCCGTCGACGAGTCCATCGACGGGCTTGCCGGGCACCGCGCGGTATGTCACCGGCGTCCCGGCCGGGAGCTGCGGATCCGTGCCGAAGACGAGCCCTGTTCCGGGCTGCACGTCTCCGATCGCGATCGTGCGACGCCGCGCGGGGTCGGCATCCTGCGTCTCGAGCGTGGGGGCAGCGTTCTGGATCGCCGGATTCGCCGCCTGTGCCTGCGGCTCCGACTCGGCCAGTTGGATCACGCCCGGTGCGGCCGGATCGACCACGGCGTAGTAGTCGCGTCCGTCGACGAGCCCCGGAACGAGCGTTCCGAACGCCTGCACGTAGCGGATCCGCTGGCCGTTCGTGAGCGGCACCTGCTGCCCGGGCACGGCCGAGCCACCGCCACCGGCGCCGATGAAAGTCACCGTCGCGGCATCCGCGTCGAACGAATCCACCCGGCAGATGGCACCCGAGTCGGTCACGAACTGCGGACTGGTATCGAGATGCACCCGCCCGCCATGCGCATCCAGCAGGCGGATGCGCAGCCCCACGTCGCCGCGATTGCCAGGCACCACCTCGACGCGGTAGGTGCCGTCGGGCAGGGCGCCGAGCAGCTGGCCCGCGGCATCGGTCTGGCCTATCGAGTGGCCCGCGAGCGCCCGGTACTGCACGGTGTCGCCGGTGGTGAAGAGCGGTGAACCGTCCGGCCACCGGTCGAACCCGAACCACAGCGTGTCACTCGCACCGGCATCGATCGAGACGATCGGCAGCGTGCCCTTGGCTGTGGTGAGCGTGGGATAGCCTGCCCCAAGGTCGATCGCGCGGCCCGCGGAAGCGTCCGCGGCGGAGGCGGCGAGCCGCAGCCGTGTCGGCTGCGCGGGATCGACGATGGCAAAGTAGCGTGTGCCGTCGACGAGCCCCGGAATCGCCGCGCCGACGCCGGTCGAATAGATCACCTCGTCGCCCGTGCGAAATCCGACGTCGCCCGGGAAGATGAGCGAGCGCCCGTCGAAATCGACCGTGAGCGCCGGATTGAACGTGAGCGGTGCGGGCACGCTGACCTGTCCCGCGATGATCGACCCACCGACGATCACCTCGACGACGCCCTCGGTGAAGCCGGTGCCGACGGTGACGCCTGCCATGCCATCCCGATACGACGCAGTCTTGGGTTTGACGCCCGTCGCGCTGGTCGCGGATGCGTGAATGTCCACGTTCTTCTGGGCGGCGACGGTGGCACCGGCCGCCACGGTGACACGACTGGTCGCCTTCGTTGTCGCTCCCGCATACGCGACCTCGATGTTGTTCGGATTCGTCTGCTGCAGCCCCTCATTGAGGATGACCATGGACTTCATCTGGGCACTGCTGTTCACGGCGGTCGTGATCGCCACCCTGCCGCCCGCGGTGATCTGGGCGTTCTCCGCCACCAGTGCGGTCGCCGCCGCATCGGCATAGCTGAAGCCGGCGGCGAAGCCGAAGCCCTGCTGCGTGTGCAAGCCCGCCGCCTTTTTGACCAGCCAGTCGGCGAGCACCGACCAGATCGCCTGCCCGGTAGCATTGGCGGTCGCCTCGCTCGCGATCGTGACGTCGCCGGCCGTGACGAGTTGTGTGCCACTGCCGATCTCGATGGCAGATCGCGGCTGCTTGTATTGGACTGAAACTGGCAGTTCCAAAACCTCGCTAACCAGCTCAAGGGCGTGGTCGACGATCTTGCTGAGGGGAATGCTGTCGGTCTTTTGATCATCCCCGGCAGTCGTCGAGATCGACAACGACCGGGACGCGATGGACACGGACTCCCCCAGGGTCACGCTCGCCTTGGTGTCGTTGATCGCTTGGATGATCGTTTCCGCCTGTCCCCAGACAGACAGCGGCATGTCAGGTTGCTTTTTTTCCGCCTTGAGATCGACGCGATCTGCATTGACGATCTGCACACGGGGCTGAAGGGTGATCACGGGAGCCGAGAACGTGACATTCCCGCCCGCGGCATCGATCACGAGGTTCTCGGACACCGTGAGCGCGGTCTCGTCATCAAAGTAGAAGTCGCCCCCCTTCTTGAACGTCATGAGGTTGTCAGCGCTCACCGTCGTGGCCAGGAGCGCGCGTGCCTCGAGCGGCTCGAGCCCGATCCCGGATGCATGACAGGTCCTCCGCGTGCGTCGCCGCCGGACGCCGGAACTCGGCCGGCCCGGCAGGCCACCGCGGCGGGGAAACAGCCAGCGCACGCCGGCGTGGCGGGCCGGACGACGCCACTTCCAGAACGATCGATTCCGCATGGGGTGAGTCCGCTTCACACGCCCTGTTTCTGGGCCGAGCGTCCGCCCGCAGCCAAGGCACCGCCCGACGACATCACATCACCCACGACAGCCGCCCACCGCATCAAGATGCCTCGATGGAGGAATTCACCATCGTCTGCCACTGGGCACTCGTGCGTTCGACACGGCTGTCCAGGAGAACCCGGAACGTGTAGATCTCGGTCGATCCCGAGACGTCCGAGTCGAAGGAAACCACCGCGCTCGAGGAGAACTGGTTGTAGAAGTCCTGGATGGCAGCACTGTTCGACCTGTTGTCGAACGACGGCCCTATGACGACCTGCAGATTCGTGACGTTGGTGAACTCCCGGAGGGAGATCCGGTCCGCGCCGTAGCGGAGGCCGGCGAACGAGGATCGAGCCACGCCGGCGGCCATCACGGGGTTGAGGACGTAGGTCACCGGGGTGTTGACGGTGCTGCCGACCACGCTGTTGGAGCCCGAGCCCAGTTTCACCACGGCAATCGAGTTGTCCACCTTCAGGAAGAGCGAGCCGAACGCGCTGCTGGCGTCGATCACTCCCGTTCCCATCGGCGGCGGCGGCGGGGGCGTCATGATGAAATGCGTGCCCCAGTCCGCGGCCGACATGGGCGTGCCCAGGACGGCCTTGTTCGCCAGATTCACGCGGTAGCTGGCCTTGTAGGGAGACCAGTCGCTGAAGTCCCCGTTCGTGACCGCCTGCTGAGCCGTGGCAACCGACCCGTTGGCGGCGGGAATGTAGTACAGCCGCAGCCCGACATTCGAAGGCACCGTCGGGTCCGACACGTGCTTCGCCACGTCGACTAGGTTTGAACTGGTATAGACGTAGAAAAAGTTCGGATACGCACTCACCATGGCGGTGCCGTAGGCCGACATGTCGATCCTGTTGCCGATCCCGACATTCTGGTTGTTGTTGCCGCCGTTGCCGTACCCGGTGTTGTCCACCTTGATGACGATCTCGGTCGGATCGTGCTCCACGAAGGGGGCGACATGGTAGGTGTCGTTGCCGGTCAGGGTCAGGGTCCTGCCGTCGCCCAGCGCGCGGTAGGTGACTCCGTAGGAACCCTGGCCGGCCGGCGCGGTCATCGTGTCCGTGACGTTCACCGCGACCTGGTTGCTGGAGTAGCCGTGGTCGTACGATGCCTGATCGACATCCCAATCGCCGGCGCCCATGTCCACCGGATAGACCGACATGATCGCGCCATAATGGAAAAGCGAGGGATACTGAGCGTTCACGTTGACGGGGGTGCGATCGACCGAGAAGACCTTCACCCCGCCCTCGACCGACCTGGTGATGGTGATCGTCTTGGTCTGACTGACCTGGGTCACCTTCGCAGTCCACTGCGCGCCGGCGGTGAAACTGCCGCCGTTGAAGGTAAGCGTCAGGCCACGTGAGCCGATCTTCACAGGCACGCCTGCCACCGGCGTGACGAGGCCGGTCGGCGTATCCTGGCCCGAATCACTGGCGACGGAGAGCCGGGCCGTGCCGTAGTCGCCCGCCGTGACGACGCTGATGCGGTAGGTCTCGGTGGTCTGATCGGGGGCGAAGCCGATGTATCCCATGTCGTTACCGGTCACGGCGACACCGCTCGCCGCACCGCCAGCCAGCGCGATCTCCAGGGGGCCGAGCGTTCCCTGGGCGTCAGTCACATCGAACGTGGCCGTCCCATTCTCATCGGCTTCGACGACAGCCTGGACGATGTCGAAGACGCCGCCATTGCTGCTGAATCCCTTGACGTACCCACCGCCGATGATGAAGCCCGGATTGAACTGACAGAGAAACGGGATCCCGGCATCGACGCCGAACGCGCCGGTCGAGCCGGTGATCCTCATGGTGCTGCCGAAGAGTTCGACGGCTTTCAGATACGTCGGGTTGAACTGGCTCGAGGAACGGAAGTACAGGTCGTTGAAGCTGTTCCAGATGAACGACCGGGCGGCGGCACCCTGCAGTTCGGCATCCATGTCCAGCAGGGCCTGCGGCGCCACGCGGGTGTCGCTCGCCATGGCCACCGTGGGATCGAGTGGCGAGCGGCCGGCCAGGTACAGACTCAGCTGCTCGGACTGGAAGTTGTCGATGTTCAGCCCGATCAGCGAGTTGTGGAGCGGATCGAACGAGTCATCGAGGGCGATGGCCTCGTTGTGGAGGAAGACCGAGGCCGCCACCTTGTCGATCCGGGTGATGAAGCCGCCGGTATCGACCTCGATGCCAAGATAGTCGGTCAGTGTGGCCCTGCTGAACGCGATCTGGGTGTCGCTTGGGCCCTGGTTCTTCAGAGATCCAGCCTGGCCGGCCCAGAGGCCGAACCGTTGATGCAGATTGGCCAGATCCACCTGAAACGCGCCCGGCGTGTTGCGGCCGTCTCCGGGATAGGCGTCCAATCCGTTCGTCCCCGTCGTAGCCACGGTGTCATCGTTCCTGGCCTTCGGATCGGGGAACTCGTTGGGCCGCAGCCCGCTCGTGATCTGCCCTTTGTTCGTGGGATTGGAAAATGTTTCCACCGCCCGGATCTGATTCACGAGGTCGGCGACCGCGGCCGAGGTGTCGACCGCTGCGCCCGGATACATCGTCGCGGTGATGCCGAAGAGCGCCGCGCTGGAATCCGTGCCGTTCGGTGGCAGGGCCATGAGCGCATTGCTCTTCTGGCCCACCACCTGTTGCCCTCGGGGGGAACTCAGGGCGCGGACGAATGCGTCGCTGAAGCCATACCCCACCCGGGTGAGTCGACGTGTCTCGACAGCCAATTCGCGGGCCTCTGGCTCGGACTCATAGACGTGGCGGAAAATCGCGGTCGTGATCTTCGCGGAGAATTCGGGGCTCTCGATGAGCGACAGTGCGGTGGCGTACCGACTGACTCCGGCTTCCAGCTTCAGCAGGTGGTTGGCCATGTCCAACGCGTCGGGCTCGCGCTTCAGAATCTTGTCGTGCAGAAACGAGACATATTGCTGATCGGTCAGATCGGGCACGGTGCTGAACATCCTCGCCAAGACCTTCTCCTCGGATGTCCCACGATCGAGAGCCCGCGTGAATCGCGTGAGCTCCCGAGATGTCGGCGCGCGGTCCAGACAGTTCTGGAAAAACCCCGTGACGACCCGTTGGTGGTATTCCGGCGAACTCATGATCGAGCGAGCCACCTTCGCCAGCGGCGCGCCCTGCCGCAGCTGCGCGACGTAGTGGTTCAGGCCGGCGGGGTTGGGTTCACGATTGAGCTGCAGACGGTAGAGATCCGCCACCTGCTCGTGGAGGTTCACCCCGGCCGGGGCCAATCGCTCTTCGAGAGCCTCCAGCTTCAATGGCCGCGAACGCTTCTCGGAACGGGAATGGCGGGGCCGACGCATGGCTGGTCTCCTCGACGACGGGGACTCTGGCTAAAACACCGCATCCGGCGCGATTCATGCGCTGGAAACTACGGTTTCCTCGGCAACGTGCCGGAAACCTCGAGTTCCCCGAACGTACCCCCGCTCGCCGTCGCCGTCGCCGAAAAAGATCCTGACAAATCCTGACAGCCGCGGGCTCGCGCGACCGCCGGCCCGCTTGACATCGGCTCCCCTCGGCCGCCCCGCCGCGACCGGGCCCTGCTTCAGCGCCTGACCAGCGGTGCCGCGAAGCTGTAGCCGGTGCCGTACGCCGTGAGGATCAGGTCTCGACCGGCGGCCAGCGGGGCGAGCTTGCGACGCAGTCGGCGAATGTGGGCCTCGAGCGCGTTATGGGCCGTGGGATCGGCGTGGCCATCGTGCGTCCCGATGAGCGTCTCCCGTGAGACGATGCCCCCCCCGGCTGCGGCGAACCGTTCGAGCAGCACGCACTCGGCGGCCGTGACCGTGATGACGGTCCCGTCGGGCGCGGTGAGTCGTCGGGTCCGGGAATCCACCTGCCATGCCGTCTCGTCCTGCTCCGGCGGATGCGACCGGCTCGCCAATCGCCTCAGCGCGACGACGAGCTCCTCCGGATCGAAGGGCTTGGCAAGCCAGAGGTCGGCACCCGCGTCGAGACACCGCTGCCGCGCCTCGCGACTCGTGTCGGCCGTGATCATGACCACCGGGATGGTCGTGCGGGTGTGCAGGTAGTCCGCGAGCCGCGTCCCGTCGAGGTCGGGCAGACCCATGTCGATCACGGCCACGTCGAACATCTCGCGGACGACCCGGTCGTAGAACGCGACCGCGGTCGACTCCGTGACCACGTCGAACCCGCACAGTCGCAGATACCCCACGAGGGCATCCTGCAGCGCGAGGTCATCCTCGACCACGATGAGCCGCGGGGCGTGGGGCCGTGCCGTGGCGTCTTCACCGCTCATGGACGGATCCCGCCAGGGGCAGGGTCACGGCGACCTCCAGCCAGTCGCCATGGACCGCGATCTCCGCACGGCCGCCGTGTGTCTCCGCGAGCAGTCGCACCAGATGCAGGCCGTGCCCGGAGCCGGGGGCACGCTCGGCCGCGTTGCCCCGTTCCCCCTTGCCGAAGAGGCTCTCCGGGTCGCTCGGTGGCGGCACGAGCCAGCGATTGCCCACCGCGATGCGGATCTCCCTCGTGACCCTCTCGAGCGCCACGCGAATCGGGACGGATGGATCGCCGTATTTGGCGGCATTGTCGAGGAGATTGACCACGATCGCGCGGAGCATCCCGGGGGCCACCTCACAGGCCAGGCCGGCCTGCATGACCTGCCGATCGATGCGGTGCGACTCCCACATCCTCGCGAAGGTGCCGATCGCATCCTCCATCGCGCCCGCCACGTCGGCAGTCCGCCGACCATTCGGGCTGTCCGACTCCTTCAAGAGCGCGAGGTTGCGCGAGACGAGTTCCTCGAGTCGTGCGATCGCTGCGGCCAACGCGTCGAGATGCGGACTGGCGGCATCCGCCCACTGGGGATACTTCATCCGCACCGTCTGCATCTGGAGCCGCATCACCGTCAGCGGCGTGTGCACGTCGTGCGTCAGGACCGAAGTTGCCGTCCCCACGAACTGGCGGAATCGTCGTTCACCGTCACGGACTTCCTGCTCCGATCGCATCCGCTGGTCCACCTCGCGCTTGAGACCACGATTCATCGCCTGCACCTTCGCCACGACGAGCGCCGTGACGATCATGCCGACCGCGAGCGCGGCCAGCACGCCCGGCACCCACCCCGGCAGCGTTCTGCGATCGGGCATGTCGAGAAAGCCCGCGAAGTCGTAATCCGCGGGAAGCCGGCCGACGCTCGCGAACACGTCGCGCACGTGCCGCCAGCGGGCGTGGCTCATGTAACCGGGCTCGACGAGCTCGGGGCGGATCATCTGCCTGAGCCGCGCGGCCTCGAACGCGAGATGGTCCCGTGACTTTCCCTGCGAGTTGCGCGTCGCGAGGATCAGGTCGATGAACTCGTCCGGATGATCCATCGCCTCCCGCAGGCCGCGGAAGGTGGCCTCCCGGAATCCGTCGCACAGCTCGCGCCGCGTGGTGAGCGTCTTTTCCAGCGTGAAGAGCACGTCGCCGTAGACGTCGATTCCCGCCGACCGGGGCACGAACAGCACGTAGCGATGCTCCTGCCCCAGGATCCGGAACCCGTCGTTCGTGGTGTACACCTCCGTCGCATCGACGTGCTCGAGGCGTTCCGGACCGACCGTCGAGGTCGCCGGGGCGTAGGTGATGCGCGACAGGTCGAGCCCGGAGGCCTTGAGGTAGGCGTTGATCTCCTCGCGGGCGTGCGGCGGGCAGTGGAGCGTCCTGCCGTCCAGATCGAGGATGTTGTCGATCCCCTTCTCGCGCGACGCGAGGAGCGAGATGGCGGAGTGCTGCATGATCGCACCGAGCACGACCACGGGCTTGCCCTCGGACCGTGTGATCATGAGGCCCGAGTTGGCGACGCCGAAGTCGGCGACGCCCTCGAGCACCGCCTCGACGGCATCGATGTCCGGGCCTCCCTCGAGCAGCCGCACGTCGAGCCCGACGTCCCGGTAATAGCCCCTGGCCTCCGCGGCGTAGAAGGCGGCGAACTCGAACTGGTGCCGCCAGTTGAGCTGGACGGTCACCGGCAGGAGGCCGCCGGCACCGCCCGGCGGTCGCGACGGCTCGGCGGCATGCGCGGCCGCGGCCCCGAGGAGGAGCCCGACCGTCGCCATGACCCAGGACCGCGACCAACGCCCCTGCACGTGCCCCGACCTCCGGACGACTCGGCGGCGAAAGCGCCCGCGCCGGAGGCGCCACCGGTGTTGTTCACCTCGCGGTCCGGCACGAAGCGTGGTGGCACGGCTCTCCGGCCGCCGCGCCTCCGACCCCGGGCACTGTAGCATCCGCAGGCAGACGCGCCGCGGGCCGACCCGGGCGCTGCGCGCCCCGACCGCCCCTCCGCGCGTCACTCCAGCCCGTACGCGCCCGCGACGGGGATGTCGAGGCCGCTGCGGCTGGCGAACTGGGTCTTCGACAGGAATCGCGGCTCGAGATTGAAGGTCACGCCGACGTTGTTGCGGCTGTAGTCGACGTTGAAGCCGACGCTCATGAGGAACGACTCGCCGATGCGCACGAGCTGGAACCGCTGGCCGATGTTGCGGCCGGTGAGGTCGATGGCCGAGCCGAAGGAGCTCGCCCACTTCGGGCTCATGCGGTAGGTGTAGGAACCGGTGAGCACGGCCGCCTCGATCGGGCCGCCGAACTGGTTGAACCCCACGTAGAAGCTGCCGCGGGGCGTGCGGTTGAGCAGCGCGCCGACCGTATACAGCTGCTGGCCGCCCGTGAAGAAATCGACATCCGCCGTGGAGAGGACCGTCGTCCGGTCGCCGACGTGCCAGCGGAAGTCGTACTGCCAGAGGCCGAGCACCTGGCCGAAGTTCTGGCTCGTGACGGGGAACATCTCGCCGGTGACGTCGAACGTGATCCAGTCGACGATCCGGCGGTTGCCCATGGGGCCGCGCTTCGTCTGCCACCGCTGCCGCGCCGCGAGGCGAAATGCCGTGAGGTCGTTCGCGATCTCGGTCGGGCCCGTCACCCACCCGGCCAGACCGCGCCGCACCGCGTACGTGCGCGGGTCGTACCTGTTGTCAGGACCGAAGATGAACGGGGCCTGGAGCGGCGTGAGCTGCCCCGGGGTGGCGCCGTAGTCCCAGTAGGGAATGTTGCGGCGGTACTGATTGATCGTGTCGTCGTCGATCTGGTCGTAGAGGGGAAACTGCTGGATCGCCTGGTTGGAGTCGGTGTAGGCGAACTCCGCCTCCCAGACGACCTTGTGGGCGAGGCCGTGCACGTTCCAGAGCTGGCTCTCGACGTCCGGATCGACCGACCACATCGGCAGGCTCGAGCGGATGCCCACCTGGCCGTAGGCACGGTCGAGCGGCGACTGGTCGAGCACCTCGCCCCAGTGCGCCAGCTCGCCGAGCGCGTAGGGGACGACCTTGACCGGCCCCGCCTGGAACGGCAGGTCGAGCTCGTGGCGGGTCGCGAGCCGCTCGCCGATCACGTTCTGCTCGTAGGGCAAGAGCGTCCAGATGTTGCGTCCCTGCCCGGCGATCGGCACCTGCGGAGTGTTCTGCCGCACGTACGAAACGCCCGAATGCTGGTACCACGTGACGGCGTCGCGGATGAGCGGCTGGCCGAGCCAGTAGTGATCGAGCCGCGGCCACCACTCGCTCTGCGTGAAGAAGGGATCGACGCGGATGCTCGTGAGGAGCCGCAGCTGGCGGTTCTCCGTCGGCCGCCGCAGGTCGAGCCACGTGCGCTGCTCGTAGCCCTCCTCCCACTCCGCCTCGTAGTACTCCTCGAGGAAGTTCATGTCGCTGATCCAGCCGGCCGTGCCCCGCAGCTGCCAGTCGGCGCCGAGATCCTGCCGATGCCGCCAGAAGGTGCGGCCGCGGAAGGTGCGGTCGGGATACCCCGGGTAGATGAAGTCCCGGCGGTTGAGGCCGAGGTTGTCGCGACCGACGTCGCCGATGAACCAGGCGTCGGCATCGCCGCTGGCCGGCGTGCCGAAGAAGTCCGGCCGGTTGTAGAGCAGCGACGTTCCGCCGCCCGGGCCGCGGAGGCTCAGGTAGTCGACGTCGAAGTTCCAGTCGACGCCGGACGGCGGTCGCCGCCACCCGAACACCTGGAACGCATCCCAGCTCGTCAGGAGCTGGGTGCCGAAGATCTGGTCGTTCTTGATTTGCGCGTTGTTGATGTAGAAGGTCGGCTTCTGGGCGTTCGTCGAGAGCACCGGCCACCAGAGCACGGGCACACCGCCGACCGTGACCGTGTTGCCGCGGCTCGTGATCAGCTGCTGGTGCTCGACCGCCGGCTCACCCGTCGTCGGGTCGACGACGCCGGTGCCGAAGGGCCCGGGCAGCGGCACCTGCTCGTCGATGAACGACAGTTCCCGCGAGCGGAACTCCCAGCTCGGCACGCCGAGGCGGCTCGACGTCAATCCGCTGTTGCCGGCCACGAACCGGTTCCGGTCCACCTGCCGGAGCACGTCGGCCCGCAGCCGCACCGCACCCGAGTAGTTGTCCACCGGCGTGAGCACCGTCGCGCCGGTGATCACGCCGCTCGACCGCGGGACGTCGTAGAACATGTTGGCCGCCTCGACCACCCGCTGGCCCTGACGGAAGATCACGTTTCCTTCCATGTAGAGCTCGAGCGGCACGTCGGCGGCCTGCGCGCCGCCGTCGAGATCGGGCTGGGCCGAGCCCTGCGTCCAGATGACGAGGCGGTCGCAC
>CAIWZS010000123.1 GCA_903917235.1 uncultured Planctomycetaceae bacterium
GGCCCGTGGGCCGCCGACGCGCTGACGGTCAATCCGTACCTCGGCCTCGATTCAATCGAGCCGTTCGTCGCCGCGGCCGAGGCGCGGCACGCGGGACTCTTCGTGCTCGTGAAGACGTCGAACCCCGGCAGCCGTGACTTTCAGGACCTCGCATCCTCGGGCCGTTCGATCTACGAGCACGTGGCGGCCGGCGTCGAACAGCTCGCCGCGCGCACGGCCGCGGGCGGGACGTACGGGGATGTTGGCGCCGTCGTCGGCGCGACGTGGCCCCGCCAGCTCGATGAACTGCGGGCCGCGATGCCCCACACGTGGATCCTCGTGCCGGGCTTCGGACGTCAGGGGGGCCGGGCCGCGGACGTCCGCGGAGCCTTCCACGCAGACGGCCTCGGAGCGCTTGTGGTCAGCGCCCGCGACGTGATTTTCGCCCACGCGCGACCGGAGATGAACGCCGGCCTTGCCGACGCGCAGTGGCAACGCGCCGTGGAGCGGGCCTGCCGCGACATGATCGATCGCCTCGCCGACGACACGCCCGCCGCCGTGCTCCGTGACTGATCACGCGATCGTTGACGGGATGTCGCGGGCACCCTCGAGGCCGCGGAGGCTGGGCGGCCCGCGTGCCGCCACGCGGCCTGCATGCGGTCACGCCCCTGCGGCGAGCAGCCGGGCCACGAGCGGCAGCAGCTGCTTTTTGCGGCTCACGACGTGCTCCAGTTCGTACAGGCCCCGATCGAGCCGCGGGTAGTTGATCTCCTCCCAACCGTCGGGCTCCCGCGAGAGCAGGAGCACCGAGCCGTTGCTCACGACATCGGTCACCAGCAGGGCCGAGAAGTCGAGCCGCTGCCGCACCGAGTAGTCCTCGAGGGCCGCACGCAGGTCCTCCTTGCGCTCCCAGAAGAGGTCGAAGCCCGTCTCCTCGATCTGCGAAATGGAGAAACGCACGCCGTGCTCCGTGAACTCCTTGCAGTCCTCACGAATGACGTCGCCCGGAGCCTTCGAGCGCAGGGCCGACCCGACGGCGAAGAACTCGCGCGCATGCTCGGCGAGGTCGATGCCGCACTGCGTCCCGAGCCACGCGAGCACGTCGCGGTCGACGTCGGTGGTCGTCGGCGATCGGAGGTGGAGCGTGTCGGAGATGATTCCGGAGGCCATGCAGAGCGCGATGCCCCTGCCGGGGTCGATTCCCGCCGCGCGAAACTGCCTGGCGACGAGGGTGCAGGTCGAGCCCACCGGCTCGTTCACGAAGCGGATCGGCTGCGTGGACGTCAGCCCGCCGCCGAGTCGGTGGTGGTCGAGCACCTCCACGATCTCCGCCTCGTCGGCACCGGCCACCGCCTGGCCGAGCTCGTTGTGATCCACGAGCACCAGTTGCGGGCGGGGGGGATTGAGCACGTCGGTCTTGAACGCCATGCCCACGAGACGGCCGTCGTCACCCACGACCGGAAAGACCGGCTGCGTGGACCGCTCGACCGAGCCGCGGACCTCCGCGACCGTGGCCTTCGCCGGGAGCGTCAGCACGCCGGCCTCGACCACGGGATCGATGAACTGCGACGACTTGAGCCGCAGCGTCGTGTTGACCGTATCGAAGGGGCTGAGGATCACCGAGACGCCGCGGGCGTGCGCCAGTTCGACGAGTCCCTTCGAGAGCCTGTAGCCGCCGGTGACCACGAGCGCCCGCACCCCGTGCTCGATCGCCGGCAGCTGGATCGTCGGCCGGTCCCCGCAGACGACGACGAGCTGCGCGTTCGGATACGCCTCCATCCGCTCCGTGAAGCCCTCGGAACTCATCGCCCCGACCATGACGAGCAGCTCGTCGCGTCGGGAGGGATCGATGACGTGCTGGAACGAGCCTCCGAGCACGTTGCACATGGTGTGCAGGCTCGTCTCGACCGTGCGGGCGCGCCGCGCGTCCGTCGCGTCCCGAAAGAAGAGGTCCATGAGGTCGAGGACGGAGATCACACCGACGACGCGGCGCTCGGCATCGACGACCGGCAGCGCCCGCAGCTGTCCTTCGCGCATCCGCTGATAGGCGTCGTGAAAGGAGTCGCCGAGGGCCGCCGTCACGGTGTCACGACGACACACGTCCTCGATCTGGGGGCGCACATCCATCACGATCCGCGGTGGCGGCAGGCCGGCCCGGTCGAGCACGAACGCCGTGCGGGGATTCGGCGCACCGCAGCACACGGCCACCGCGTCGGGCCGCGTGGTGCGCTGCAGCAGGTCGGCGTAGGCGATGGCCGAGCAGATGGCGTCGGTATCGGGATTGCGGTGCCCGAACACGAACACGCTCATGCGCCACCTGCCGCTCGAGAAGTGGACCGGTGGACTCAGGTTTCGCCGGGCGCCTGCAGCCAGCATGCCAGCGAGGGATCCCACGGCAGGATCTCAGCCGCCTGGAAATAGAGCGCGATCTCGCGTTCGGCGGATTCGGGGGAATCGGAGGCGTGCACGAGGTTCATCTGCCGGCTCGAGGAATAGTCGCCCCGGATCGTGCCCGGAGCGGCCTTCAGGCCACTCGTCGCACCGAGCATCTCGCGCACCACGCGGACGACCTCGGGACCGCTGAAGACCGCACCGATGACCGGCGACGCGGTGATGAACTGTTCGAGCCCCGGGTAGAAGGGTTTCTGCACGTGTTCGGCGTAATGCTGTTTCGCGAGCGCGGGCGTGATCCGCAGCAGCTTCAGGGCGGCCAGCCGGAGCCCCTTCTCCTCGAACCGCGTGAAGATACGGCCGAACAGGCCGCGCTCCATGCAGTCGGGTTTGAACATCACGAACGTGCGCTCCATGCGGCCTGTGCTCCCCAAGAACGAACCAGCGGCGAAACCAGCGACGAATCCAGAGTCGAATCGGCGGTGCACCCGGCTCGGCATCCGGGGCACCACGCCGACGTCGGCCGGAGTGTATCGCGGACCGCGCCGGGCGCGCATACCGGCTGCGGCGCTCCGCGGGACCGATCAACCGCCCGGATTCAGCCGCCGATGGGGCCGGCAGAGGGTGGTCTCGGGATGATCGGGCTTGAACCGGACGGCGACGCCCTCTATGGATTCCCGCGTGGCGCCGGTGGACGGTCGCCGGAGACACACGACAAGGGCGTGCTCGTGGTGGTCCTGCGCCACGGCCCGACCCCATGCGAGGGGTCCAGCATGCTTCGCCTCGGTACCTGCCACAGCGCCGCGTGGTGCGTTGTTCTCGCCTGCGCGGCGTCGGCGCCTGCCGTCGAACCGTCGGCCGACACCGTCGCGCACTTCACGCGGCGCGTTCAGCCGCTGCTGCTCAACGCCTGCGCGGCGGGCGCCTGCCACGGCCGTCCCGACGCGCCCGTCCTGCAGATCGAACGCACGGCCGGCCGGACCGGCGTGAATCGCCAGCTCACGCTCGCCAACCTGCACGCGTTTCTCGACGTCGTCGGCGCGCGACGTGATCCGAGCGAACTGGTCGCGCTCCTCGCCCGCAGGCATCCGGCATCGGCTCCCGCTGGGGCGTTCGCCGCCCGCCCCCTCTCGAGCGAGCAGCGCGCGACGCTCGAGACCTGGCTCGACATGGTCCGCGCCGAAGAGGCCCGGCCGCAGCCGCGCGGAGCGGTCCAGCTCGCATCCGGCATGGAGGACGCCGGGCAGCCGTCGCGACCCAACCGGTTGCGGGCGCTCCTCGATGCCGCAGCCCAACCGCCGACGCTCCCACCTCCCGAACAGCCGCGCGGCCTGATCTTCGGCCCCATCGATCCACCCGACGAGTCAGCCGAGGCGCCCTGAGCCCACTCAGAGCTGCAACCGTCCTGCGATCACGGCCTCGAGAAACGGACGGTTTCCCGAGAGCAGTTCCGGATGCTCGATCATCTCCTCGGCCGAGAGCCAGAGGATCTCGCTGACCTCGACCGGATGCGGCGTGAGCCGACTGGCGTCCACCAGCGTGGCCGTCCACCACGCGAGTTCGGTGCCCCAGGGCGACACACTCCGCCAGACGCACGCCACCGCCGCGACCTCGGCCGCAACCTCCTCGCGACACTCCCTGACGACGGCTTCCGCCTCCTCCTCGCCCGGCTCGATGTGACCTCCGGGGAAGCAGATCGTGCCGCCGGCGGCGACGTCCGGGCCGCGGCGAATCGCCAGAAACCGGCCGCCGCGCCGCGCGATGGCGATGACGCCGCGACGGCGCCCTGGCCGCGCGGTTCCGGCCCACTGCGCGGTTCCCGTCGGCACATCCATGGTGCCTTCCTTCCTCGTCACGAGGATGCCGTCGCCCGATCGACCACCGCTGCCGGGGAGCGGCGACGCGGATAGACTCTCCGCGTAGGATATGGCATTCGCGGCGGCGGGCCACTCGGGCTGCCGGGTCCTCGCCGGCGGCCACCACGATCCCGCCGCGTCGCACCCAGTCGCGGGACGGGGGAGCGGTGCCGCGGTCCGGTGCCGGTTTCCTCCCGCAGCAGCCCGGGTCCCTCGTCCGACGCGTTCCGTGTCATTTCTCGAGCAGCCATGAGCAGCGCCCCAGGCCCCAAGGGTCCCCCCAACGTGCCCCCCGTGCTCGGCAGGCCGCTCGGCATGCCGATGGTGGTGCTCCTGATTCTCGCGGCGGTCGCGCTCGCGACGTTCATCACCGGCAACGTGACGAGCACGAAGACCCCGCTTCGCTACGACGAATTCGTCGAACAGGTCAGGCAGGGAAACGTCGCCGAGATCACGCTCACCGGCGATCACCTCGAGGGCACGCTCACGAAGCCGCTCGAGCCGGACGCGGCCGCCGGCCGCAAGGGAGGGACGTCCTTCGAGCTCGACCTCAATCCCTACCTGCGCGAGGGCTTCGACCGCCTCATGCAGGAGCACGAGGGCATCCGCACGACGAGCCGCACGCCGGCCGACGGCACCGGCGTCTTCATGGCGCTCTACCTGCTTGTGCCCCTGCTGCTCATGGGTGGACTCTGGATGACGCTGCGGCGCGCCCGCGATCCGCTCGGCAACACGAGCTTCCTCGGGGGCTTCTCCAAGTCCCCCGCGAAGCGATACGCGGCCGGCGAGAAGCAGGTGACGTTCGCCGACGTCGCCGGCCTCGAGCAGGTGAAGGCCGACCTGCAGGAGATCGTCGAGTTCCTGAAGGACCCGAAGAAGTTCCAGCGGCTCGGCGGCCGCGTCCCCAAGGGCGTGCTCCTCATGGGGCCGCCGGGCACGGGCAAGACGCTGCTGGCCAGGGCCGTCGCCGGCGAGGCGGGCGTGCCGTTCTTCTCCATCTCCGGCAGCGAGTTCATCCAGATGTTCGTCGGCGTGGGCGCGTCCCGCGTGCGCGACATGTTCAAGACGGCGAAGGACGCCTCGCCCGCGATCCTCTTCATCGACGAGATCGACGCGGTGGGGCGCGTGCGGGGCGCGGGCCTCGGTGGCGGTCACGACGAGCGGGAGCAGACGCTCAACCAGATCCTCTCCGAGATGGACGGCTTCAGTCCCTCCGAGAGCGTCATCGTGCTGGCGGCGACGAATCGCCCGGACGTGCTCGATCCGGCGCTCCTCCGCCCGGGGCGGTTCGACCGCCACGTCACCGTCGACCGCCCCAACCAGAAGGCCCGACTCGAACTCTTCAAGGTGCACACGCGCGACGTGCCACTCGCCGCCGACGTCGACCTCGACAGGCTCGCGCACGCCACCGTCGGCCTCACCGGCGCCGACATCCGCAACCTCGTCAACGAGGCAGCCCTCTGGGCGACGCGACACGACAAGTCGGCCGTCGACTCGGCCGACTTCGACTACGCCCGGGACAAGGTGCTGATGGGGCCGAAGCGCGAGGAGATCCTCACCGGCCACGAAAAGAAGATGACGGCCTACCACGAGGCGGGACATGCACTCGCCGCCTGGCTGCTCCCGGGCGTCGACAAGCTGCACAAGGTGACGATCATTCCCCGCGGCCGAGCGCTCGGCGTCACGCAGCTCGTGCCGGAGGAGGATCGGATGAACATCGGCGAATCCGACCTGGCCAATCGACTCGCGTTCATCCTCGCCGGCCGCGCGGCCGAGAAGCTGATCTTCGGCGAGTACTCCGCCGGTGCCGAGAACGACCTCGTGCAGGCGACGCGGATCGCCCGCAAGATGGTGGCCCACTGGGGGATGAGCGAGCGACTGGGACCCGTGTCGTGCCAGAGCTCCCACGAGCATCCGTTCCTCGGGCGCGATGTCTACGAGCAGCGGGAGTTCAGCGAGCGCACCGCGCAGATCATCGACGAGGAGGTCGCCCGCGTCCTCGGTGACGCCGCGGAGCGGGCGGCCCAGCTGCTGGCGGAGAACCGGGACAAGCTCGACCGCCTCGCGAGCGAACTCGAGGAGCGGGAGATGCTCGACGACACGGAAGTCGTGGAGATCATCGGACCGGCCACGCCCCGCCGGGTCGCCGAGCCGCCCGGGACGATCCAGGCCGCCCGCGACTCGCACGGCGGCTGACCCGCGGCCGTCCCGCATCGGCAGCCCACCCCGCCCGCCCCCGTCCCTTCCCTGGAGATCTCCCGTCGATGCTCGCCCATGCCGTCTATTTCTCGCTCCACGACCGATCGGCCGAGGCCCGCGCGCGGCTCGTGGCCTCCTGCCGTGAACACCTCACGCAGCACCCCGGCACCGTCTTCTTCTCGGCGGGCACGGTCGCTGACTACGACCGCCACGTGAACGACCGGGATTTCGACGTCGCCATGCTCATCGTCTTCGACTCCCGCGCAGCGCACGACGCCTACCAGACCGCCGAGCGGCATCAGCGATTCATCGCCGACAACGCCACGACCTGGGCCAAGGTGCGGGTGTTCGACGCCGACGTCGAGTGACGCGTCGCGTTCGTGACACGCCGGCATCGCGGCATCCCGACCGGCACCTCGTCACGGCGGCGGCCCGCCCGTCCGCCGCGGCAGCCCGTGCGTCTGTGCCAACGCATGCAGGATCGCCGTGACGGTCGCTGCGCCGGACGCCGCCATGTGGCAGACGTCCTCGGCGTCGGTCCTGTCCGGGGCGTCGGGCCGGGCCACGTTCGTCACCACCGAGCAGACGACGACACGCAGGCCGAGACGGTGGGCGACGACGACTTCGGGCACCGTGGACATCCCCACGACGTCGGCACCGGAAGCGCGGAGCATGCGGTACTCCGACCGGGTCTCATACGAGGGGCCGGAGAGGAACGCGTAGACACCGCGTCGCGCCGGAAGGCCGGCCAGGCGAGCGGCCGCGATCGCGTCGGCAGCCAGGGCCTCGTCGTACAGCCCCATCACGCAGGATCGCACGGCCGATGGCCCGCCGCCGATCGCCTCCGCCCACGGACGCCGCACCAGGTCGAGATGATCGCTCACGATGACAACCTCGCCGGCGCGCATGTCCGGACGCAGCCCCCCGGATGCGTTGGTCAGGAGCAGCGTGGTCGCCCCGAGTGCGGCAAGCAGCTCCACTCCCCGACCGAGCGCCTCCGGCGCGAATCCCTCGTAGCCATGCACGCGCCCCTGCAGGATGGCGATGGGGAGCCCCGCGACCGTGCCGCACACGATGCGTCCGGCATGCCCGGTGGCGGTCGAACGGCACAGCCAACCGGTATCGGCAGCCGCGATCGCGACCTGATCCGCGACCGTGTCGGCGACCGTACCCAGTCCCGTGCCGAGCACGACGCCGATCGCGGCCAAGCGTTCGCGATCGGGCACCGTGGCCCACGCCCCGGCCATCCGGACCGCCCGCGCAGCCGCTCGCGCACCCGGACGGGGCGTCGTCGCACGACTCTCGGCTGGCTCCACGTCGTCTTCCGCCTCCATGCAGCACGGCCCTGCGGGGGCCGATGGTCCCTCGCCGCTCACTTTATATATCCTGTGAGCGCGTCACCCCGGGGCCGAAGGGGTGCCAGCCGCCCAGTGATCCGCGGCCCTGAAGTCACCCTGGAAGCCACCACCGATGCCCACTCGAGCCGAGCAGTTCGCTGGTCTCTCCGTCGCGATCGTCACGCCCTTTCGTGACGGCGCCGTCGACTACGAACGGCTGCGGGAACAGATCGATTTTCAGGCGGCGGCAGGCACGACCTGCATCTGCCCGGTGGGCACGACCGGCGAATCGCCGACGCTCACGCACGACGAGCACGAGCGGGTGATCGCCGCGAGCGTCGAGGCGGCTGCCGGCCGCATGCTCGTGATGCCGGGCACCGGCAGCAACTCGACCGCGGAGGCGGTCCGCCTGACGAAGTTCGCCGCGAGGACGGGTGCCGACGCGGCCCTCGTCGTCGGCCCCTACTACAACCGGCCCACGCAGGCCGGTCTCGAGGCGCACTTTCGCGCGTTGGCCGAGGCCGTCGACGTGCCGATCTGCGTCTACAACATCCCCGCACGGACGGGTCGCAACATCGAGCCGGAGACCATCATCCGCCTCGCCGAAGTGCCGACGATCGCCATGCTCAAGGAGGCGACGGGATCGATGGATCAGGCCTCGCAGGTCATCGCGGCGACCGACCTGACGGTCCTCTCCGGTGACGACAGCATGACGCTGCCGCTCATGGCGATCGGTGGTCGCGGGGTGATCTCCGTGGTGGGCAACATCGTGCCGGGCGACATGCTGGCACTCTGCGATGCCTTCGACGCCGGTGACCTGCGGGCCGCCCGCGAGTGGCACGCGAAGCTCTTCACCCTCGCCCGCGACCTGCTCGGACTGGCGAGCAATCCGATCCCGATCAAGGCGGCGATGGCGATGCTGGGACGCGACTCGGGCGAGGTCCGGCTGCCGCTCGTGCCCCTCGAGCCGGCCTTGGCCGTGCGCCTCAGACAGGCCCTCGTCGGCTACGGAGCCACGCTCCCACAGCCGGCTTGAGCGGACGGACCTTGCGACGAGCATGCGACGAGCATGCGACGAGCGGGCGACCGGGCTCGTGACGCAGCGACCCGCTCAGGCGAGTACGCGGAGAGTCGCCCCGACCGAGTCGAAGCGCGCGATCGTGACGTCATGGTCGTCGGCGATGCCCGCAGCACCGAGTCGTTCCACGAGGGACCGGGCCGCGGCGGATGAATCGCAGCATGCCATGACCGCCGGCCCCCAGCTGCTCTGGGCCCCCGGCGCACCCATGTCGGCGAGCGCATCGAGGAGGGCCGTCGTCGCCGCCGCGTGCGGTACCGCGTGCGCCGCGGGCTCGAAGGGAAGCCCGGCGAGCCGGCCATAGCGTCGCACCGCATCCGAGAACTCCGCAAAGCGACCCTCGCTGGCGGCGGGCACGAGCTCGAGGAGCGCGATCCGCGCGAGCTCCGCCGAGACCTCGCACGCCATCGGCGGCAGCGCTCCGAACGCCGCGCGCTCCGCCTCGCCATGGAGGCCGACGGCGTCCCGCCGGATGAGCAGGACACAACGCCAGGCCTCGGGCAGGTGCACCCGCGCGACCAGCGGCGAGAACGCGCGGGTGGCGTCATCCTCCGTGACCGAAGGCATCGTGACGGCACGGCCGGCCTCGACGATCAATCCACCGCCGCCGAAGCCGTACACGCCGACGCATGAGCGCCTGCCCCGTCCCGAGACGCGGGCGAGTCCGATCGCGTCTCGTTCACCGAAACGACGCTCCCCGCCCACGATTCGCGGCACGCGCGGCGGCTGCGACCCCACCGCACGGCACTGCCCGGGATCCGCGGCGTCGGGGACTGCTGCGAGCGCGTCGATCGCGGCCGCGACGGCGAGCCCGAGCTGCGTACCGCTGCCGAGCCCGACGTGCGACCGGGGGGCCGAGACGACCTCGATCGTGCACGACAGCGGGCCTCCGCCCCGATCCACAGCGCACTGGCGGGCGAACTGCAGGGCCCGGTCGGCGAGCGGCCCCCGCGCCTCGAAGCGCGGGGAGCGCCATGCACGCAGCACCACCCCGGGCCGGTCGAGCATCACGCCCACGCCCCCGTACGCGCGCCTGCCGGCGTGCCCGAACGAGAGCATGCCGATGTGGATGCGGGCGGGCGTCCGCACCTCGACGGCCTCGGGCGCGGGGGCGGATGGTGCGTCGAGCGACATGCGGGCGCGTCGGGGACGACGAGGCTCCGAAGCGAGGCGTTCGGCGGGCTCCAGCATAGACGATCGCCCCGCCCGTTCAGCCGGAGGACACGCGATCCGCCAGCAAGGCGAACGCCTCGTGCTCGAGCCTGCCGCCGGTCTTCGTGACGAGGGGAGCGAGCTCGGCGAGCCGTCGCCCGACCTCGTCCGCACCGAGGAGATGGAGACGCGTCACGAGGATCGCCGCCTCCACGACCGCGTGGGCGGCCCGATTGAAGCCGAGAAAGGGCCGGCCCATGTGCGTCGCCACGACGCGGGCGTCGAGTCGGGTGCGCTCGGAGGAGTCGTCCACCGCGTCGACGATGAACTCCCACGCCTGGCAGGCGTCCACGAGGACCCAGCCCCCCACCGCGGCGGCCGCACGTGCGGCGGGCGCGACGGGCACGCCCGCGACGAGCCGCGCGAGCAGGAGAACGTCGTCGGTGACGTGGAAGACGCCCTCGCGTCGGTCGTGGAGGTGGCGCGAGGTCTGGCTCGTGGCGAACGGCCGCAGCACGAGTCGGGTGATCCGGCCGGCCGCGCGTTCCGCATCGTCGACCTCCGGACCCATCGCGGCCACGTGCATGGCGCCCGACGGATCGATGGTGGTGACGAGACCTTCGAGGATCATGGCGGGCCGGCGGTGCCGAGTGGGGCTGTTCCGCAGCAGGATACCGGGGAGGTCACGCGGGATCCGTACACTACACTCTGACCGAGGCGGCATATCGCCGACCGGAGATCGCCCGTGCGGGCCCCTTCCCGCCGTCCTCGATGACCGACCGGCCCCGCATCCACTTCGTGACCGGCAGGCTGGCTGAGCACGCGCTCCGCCAGGTGCTCGACCGCCTCGGTCCGCGGGCCGGCTTCGAGCACACGGTGCAGGTGCTCAACATCACCGTCGCCGCGCTCATGACGACCCCCTGGATCGCCCGGCGTCTCGAGGTGCCCGCCGGCACGACCCGGGTGCTCATCCCGGGGGCCTGCCGAGGATCGCTCGACGTCTTTCGGGACGCGACCGAGGTCCCGGTGGAGCGCGGCCCGGAGGATCTCCGCTGCCTCGACGAGTTCTTCGGGCAGCAGGCCCGCGACCGCGCCGACTACGGCCGCTTCGACATCGAAATCATCGCCGAGATCAATCACGCCCCGCGGCTCTCGACCTCCGATGTGCTCGCTGAGGCGCGTCGACTCGCCGCAGCCGGTGCCGACCGGATCGACGTCGGATGCGACCCGGGGGATGTCTGGACCGGCGTCGGTGACTGCGTGCGCCTGCTCGTGGACGAGGGATTCGCGGTGTCGATCGACAGTTTCGAGCCGCGGGAAGTCGCGGCGGCGGTCCGCGCGGGGGCGTCGCTCGTGCTCTCCGTGAACTCGACCAACGTCGCCGCCGCAGCGGACTGGGGATGCGAGGTCGTGGTGGTGCCCGACGTGCCCGAGACGATGGCGGGCTTCGACGACACCGTGGAGCGGCTCGACCGTGAAGGGGTGCGGATGCGGCTCGATCCCGTGCTCGAGCCGATCGGATTCGGCTTCGCCGCGAGCCTCGGCCGCTACCTCGACGTGCGTCGTCGGCACCCGGCCGCCGAGATGATGATGGGGATCGGCAATCTCACGGAACTCACCGACGTCGACTCCGCCGGGGTGAACGTCGCGCTCATCGGGTTTTGTCAGGAGATCGGCATTCGATCGGTGCTCACGACGGAGGTGATCCACTGGGCCCGCAGCAGCGTGCGCGAGTGCGACCTCGCGCGACGGCTCGCGTGGCACGCCGTGACGCACCGCACGCTTCCGAAGCACGTGGAGCCCCGGCTCGTCACCCTGCGGGCCGGCAGGCCGCAGGCGCACGGCCAGGAGACCCTCGACCGGCTGGCAGCGGCGATCCGGGATCCGAATTTCCGCATCTTCGCCGAGGGAGGTGCGATCCACGTCGTCGGCGCCGGGATCCATGAGCAGTCGCGCGATCCGTTCGCACTGTTCGATCGCCTGGCCGCCGTGGGTCGCGCCGACATCGATCCCGGCCACGCCTTCTACCTCGGCTATGAGATGGCCAAGGCCGTGACCTCGCTCACGCTCGGCAAGGACTACCGGCAGGACCAGGCCCTCGACTGGGGTCACCTCACGCAGCCCGAGATCGGCCACGGCCCATCGGCAGCCGCCGCAGCCGTGGCCCGCGATGCGTCGCTGCCGCTGGCGTCCAACCCCCGAGCGCTGCCATGAGTCCGACCCCGGAAGCGGCCGCGGCACGTCGGGCCGGGGAACGACTCGCGTCACGCTGGCCCGCGTGGCTCGCCGGCCACCGCTTCACCGCCTCGGGAGGCCTCGTTGCGGACGCCGCCACCGGGGTCGGGCCCGAGACCGTGTTTCGCGCGTGCACCGGCCTGCCGCACGTCCTCTTCCTCGAGAGCGCGCTCCCGGACGAGGCGGTGCTCGACGAACGGGCATCGAGCCGACCCGACGGCGATCCCTCCTCCGGCGCAGCGGCACCTCGTCTGGGTCGCTACTCGTTCGTGGCGGCCGATCCGCTGCTCTCGGTGCGCGTGGAACCGGATGCCCGGCCGACCGACGTGGCGGAGATGCCGGCACGGCTGCGCGCGATCCTGGCCGACCTGGCCACGCCGACGATCCCCGGGCTGCCTCCGTTTCAGGGGGGCATCGCCGGTGCGATCTCGTACGACTACGGACTCCTGAGGATCGGCCTCGCGCCTCCGGCCGCGACCCTCGCAGCCACTCCCCTCGTGTCGCTGCACGTCTACGACACCGTCTTCGCCTTCGACCATGTGCTCGGTCGCGGCTGGTTCATTTCGCAGGGGCTTCCCGGCCGAGGTGGTGCGGCGCGGCGGGGCCGCGCCATGGAGCGGCTCGAGGCGTGGCTAACCGCGCTGTCGCGACCGCCGACTGGACGGGCCGCAGGGGACGTGGCACGCGTCGCGTCCCCCGCGAGGCACGTCGACAGTCCCAGGCCCGCCGAGGGGGACGTCCGGGCGACGCACACGCCCGACCGGTATGCCGCGATGGTCGCCGCCGGCATCGATTTCGTCCGCGCAGGCGACATCTTCCAGGTGAATCTCGCGCAGCAGTTCGTGGTCGATGCGTCGGTCGAGCCGCGGGCGCTCGCCTCCGCCGCCCACGACCTCAACCCGGCACCGTTCGCCGGGGCCCTCGACATGGGCACGGGCTGGATCGTGAGCATGTCGCCCGAACGCTTCCTGCAGGTGCGGGGCCGGACCGTGCGGATGCACCCCATCAAGGGCACGCGCCGGCGCATCGCCAGCCCCGAGGCCGATCTCTACGCCGGCGAGGATCTCGAGGCCAGCGCGAAGGACCGGGCCGAGAACGTCATGATCGTCGATCTGGTGCGCAACGACCTCGCGCGGGTCTGCACCCCGCCGAGCGTGCGGGTCGACGCGCTCTGCCGGCTCGAACGCTACCGCTACGTGCAGCACCTCGTGTCGGTCGTGTCGGGCACGCTGCGACCGGGGCTCGACGCGCTCGCCGCCTTCGAGGCGGCGATCCCGGCCGGCAGTGTGACCGGCGCGCCCAAGCGGCGCGCGTGCGAGATCATCTCGTCGCTCGAGGGCGTGGCACGAGGTGCCTACTGCGGCTCGCTCGGGTACATCGGCTTCGACGGCACCGCCGACTTCAACCTGCTCATCCGCACGTTCATCGTCGAACCCGGGCGGGTGACCTTCGCGGCGGGCGGCGGCATCACGGCGGCGAGTGATCCGGCGGCCGAGCACGCCGAGTCGCTGCACAAGGCGGAGGGACTGCTGCGGGTGCTCGCCGCCGTGCGCGCCGGCGATCGGGACACACCGCGATGATCGTGCTGATCGACAACCATGACAGCTTCGCGTGGAACCTGGCACGCCACCTCGCGCTGCTGGGGCCCCGCGTGGTGGTCGTTCCGAGCCACGTGGCGACCGTGGCCGACCTCCACCGGCTTCATCCGCGGGCGCTCGTGATCTCACCGGGGCCCTGCACGCCGGTGGAGGCGGGCTGCTCGGTCGACGCGGTGCGATCTTTCACGGGCGTCATCCCGATCCTCGGCGTCTGCCTCGGCCATCAGGTGATCGCCGCCGCTCGGGGGGCGTCCATCGTGCGTGCGCGTGAGCCGGTGCACGGCCGCACGAGTCGGGTGCGCCATGACGCGGTCAATCTCTTCGCCGGCATTCCGGATCCGATGACGGCCTGCCGCTACCACTCGCTCGTGGTGGACCCGGCGACGCTGTCGGAGGGGCTCGTCGCGGTCGCCCACGACGAGGAGGGCACGATCATGGCCGTCTCGGACGAGCGGCAGTGCGTGCATGGCGTGCAGTTTCATCCGGAGTCGATCCTCACCCGGCATGGCTTCAGGCTGCTCGCCAATTTCCTCGAACTGGCGGGCGTGCCGCACGCGAGCCGCATGGTGGGCCTGCTCGACGACCACCTCGCGCACGAGGGCGCCGCCCACGGCGACGCACCCGCGCCTGTCGAGCGCGTGGTGACGTTCTGAGCGGGCGACTGCCCGCTCCGGCATCACGGTCTGCCCAGGCAACGGGCGGGCGTAACGGCGCCGGGGCGTCCACGACGCGAATCCGTGAGTTCCCGATGAGGGACGCCGCGGGACGCAAAAAACCACGGAAAAAACGGCGTAAAGCCCGCTCCACGGACGTCGCATGCTCTCGTCATGGCGACCATCGCCGTCTGCTGGCACGCGATTTGCAATCTGGCAAAGGGAGTGAAGGGGCGCGGCTGGAGGCCGTGCCCGTGGTGTCGGTCCTTGGAGGTGTTCGCGTTCGATTTCCAACCGAGAATGAGGCGGATCCTATGTTCCATGCACGCATGATGCGGTGGGGGTTGGTGACGGCGGTCGTCGCCATCGTGCTCTTCGGTCCCGGCGACCTGCCGCTGGCCTTCGCCGAGGGCGAAAATCCCTCGACTGCTGCCGCGGCCCCGCCGCCACCGCCGCCCACGGTCGAGGAGATGGTGCCCAAGCTCTGGGTCGCCGCCGACACCGTCTGGGTGCTCGTCTGCGGCATGCTCGTGTTCTTCATGAACCTCGGCTTCGGCTGCGTCGAATCCGGATTCGCGCGGGCGAAGAACTGCGTCAACATCCTGTCGAAGAATTTCGTCGTCTTCGCAGCCACGTCGCTCGCCTACTTCCTCTTCGGCTGGGACATCATGTTCGGCGCCGGTGATGGCGCGTTCTTCGGCAATTCCGGGGCGTGGATGGTGGGTGGTGCGGACAACAGCCCCGCGGTCGGAGACAAGTATCAGGGTGTGTACGGCGCGATCTCGTGGGCCAGCGTGCCCCTGTGGACGAAGTTCTTCTTCCAGCTGGTCTTCGCGGGGACCGCCGCCACGATCGTGTCCGGGGCCGTGGCCGAGCGCATCAAGTACCACACGTTCGTGCTCTTCAGCTTCCTGATGGCACTCGTGATCTACCCCGTGACGGGGCACTGGATCTGGGGGTTTGGGTATCTCGCCAAGGACTGGAACTTCTGGGATTTCGCCGGCTGCACGGCGGTCCATTCCGTCGGCGGCTGGGCGGCCCTCACCGGTGCGGTGATTCTCGGTCCGCGCATCGGCAAGTACTCGTCCACCGGCAAGGTGCAGGCCATCCCCGGCCACAACATGACGGCCGCCTTCATCGGCTGCCTCGTGCTCTGGTTCGGATGGTTCGGATTCAACCCGGGCAGCACGTTCGGGATCGCCGCCGACGGAGGGGCGCTCGCGTCCCAGGTGGCCGTGAACACGAACATGGCGGCAGCGGCGGCGACGCTGACGGCCACGGCCACGGCATGGCTGCTCCTCGGCAAGCCGGACATCGGCATGACGCTCAACGGGTGCCTCGCCGGACTCGTGGGCATCACGGCGAGTGCCGCCTTCACCAACATCAGCTGCTCCGCCATTATCGGCGCGATCGCGGGCGTGCTGGTGGTGCTGTCCGTGCTCTTCTTCGACCGGATCAAAGTCGACGACCCGGTCGGTGCGACGAGCGTGCATCTCGTGTGCGGGATCTTCGGCACGCTGTGCGTGGGTCTCTTCACCACGAGTGACCTGTCGACGACCGTGGCGAACACGCCGGTGGGCATGGCCGCCGTGGGCGGTCCCTACGCCGGCCTGTTCTTCGGCGGCGGCACCAAGCAGCTCGTGGCCCAATTGGTGGGCGTGGCGGTCGTCGGAGCCTATGTGGTCGTGGTCTCGTCCATCTGCTGGCTTGTCCTGCGAGCGGTCGTCGGCCTGCGGGTCGACTCCAAGGAGGAGATCGAGGGTCTCGACATCGGCGAGCACGGAAACGAGGCCTACCACGGCTTCGTCATGGTTCGCACGGAATAACGATTTTCAGCGGTGGCCGCGGCATGGTGTCGCGGCCACCGATTCCTTCCAGAAGGATGCCCCAGAGGCTTGGGCGAGCACTCCGCCTCGCTCGCCCAAGCCGGGGCATTTTCTGGCAAGGTGACGCGCGGGGCCGCTGGCGGGCCGATGCCGTCACTCCGGCCCGCGGCGGAGTCCGCCGTTCACCGCGATGACCTGGCCGGTGATGAACGCGGCCTCGGGCGAGAGCAGCCAACGGACCGTCGCGGCGATGTCGTCGGGCTCGCCCCACCGCCCCAGGAGGCTCTCGCGCACCGCCCGGCGCTGCCAGGCGTCGCTGGCCCGCTCGCCCCAGGCGGTACGGATCCATCCCGGTGCGACACAGTTGACCCGCACGGCGGGTGCAAGCGAGCACGCCAGGCTTTTCGTGAACGCCATGACGGCCCCCTTCGAGGCCGCGAACAACTCGCCGCTGTCCCCCTCCATGCCGACCTCGGCCTGATCCCAGCCGATCGTGACGATCGCGCCGCCCCGCGCCGCCATGGCACGCCCGAGGGTCCGGGCCATCAGCATCGTGGCGGTGACGTCCACGCGAAGCAGCGCCTCGAGCTTCCGCTCGTACGACCACGTCGCCGCGGCGCCGGTGAGGACGTCGACACCCGCCACGAGGACCGCACCGTCGAGGGCGGGCACGGCCGCGATCACGTCGGCCGCCACGGCTGCGGGATCCGCATCGGACAGGTCGTGGAGGAAGGTGCCGGCATGACGATCGTCCCGTGCGAGCTGGGCGACGACCTCCGCTGCGGCGACCGCGTCGCGGCCATGGATGGCGACGCGGGCTCCGTCCGCGGCGAGGGCGAGCGCGACCGCACGGCCGATGCCCCGCGTGGCGCCCGTCACGAGCACCGTGCGGCCGGCGAGCGCGGAGCGGTGAGCCGAACCCTCGCGAGTGCTCATGGCGCTCCATCCCCGGCGGTGGCTTCCCGCGACGGATCCGTGCCGTCTGCCGTCGATGTGCCAAGGTCCGACTGAATCGGCAGCCGCCAGCAGGCGGCCTCTTCGGCGTTGCGCACGAGCAGTCGATCACCGCTGACGCAGGGGTTGTTCCACGTCTGCCCGACCAGCGCGGCGATCGTCCCGCGGACCCGCTGCGCGTCGCTCGCGCAGTCGACGAGCACCACCGCGCCATCCTCGGCCTGCACGACGAGCAGGTTCCCCACGCGGAGCACCTGGCCCTGCCCATACCGGCCGCCCTTCCAGGCACGCTTCCCGTCGGCAAGACGCACGCACTCGAGGATGCCGTCGGACAAGCCGTAGGCATGCCCGTCGTGCAGCACCGCATTGGTGAACTTCGTCTTCAGCAGATTCGCCCGCGACCAGAGCGGTGCGAACGCCGGGGGCCCCGCTCCTGCGGCGTCGTCCATCTCGAAGAGCGCGGCGCCGATCCCATACCCCTTCGAGATGAAGATGCGGCGGCCCTCGAGCACCTGTGGCTGTGAGCATGACGCGTCGGAGTTGGAATGCCCGGGCCAGTCGAACGACCAGCGTTCGGCGCCATCGGCCGGATCGTAGGCCGCCACCTGCGCCTCGTTCACCGCGATCACCACGTCGCCGTCGGCGACGCGGGCCAGCACCGGCGTCGCGTAACTGATCTGGGCGTCACCCGCCGTCCACCGCCGCGTCCCGGTCTCCCGTTCGTAGGCAGCCACCGCGATCGACGTCCTGCCATCGACCGGCGGCTTTTTCAGCGGGCCGCCGCCGGGGACGATCACGAGGTCGTCGGTGACGAGCGGCGAACCGGACCGTCCCCACGCGACACTCGCCGCATGGGCAGTGGGATCGATGCCCAGGTCGTCGATCACGTTGCGTCGCCATACGACCCGGCCGGTCGCGCCCTCGATCGCGTGGAGCCAGCCCGTGGCGCCGGTCGTGTAGACCACGCCGTCGCGAATGGTGGGTGTCGAACGCGGACCGATGCCGCCGAGCACGGTCTGATGCCGCGCGGTCACCGCGACCTGCCAGAGCGGACGGCCGGTGTCCGCGTCGTGACACGAGACGATCTCCTCCTCGCCGCGTTGCTCGAGTGTGACGGCCCGGTTCCCGACGACCGCGAAACCGCTCCAGCCGGCCCCGATCGCCCGCCTCCACGCCCGCTCGGGCGGACGCGCGGACCAGTCGGGGTCGAGAACGGGCCGATCGATCCCACCCCCGCCGCCCGGACCGAGGAACCGCGGGAAGTCGTCCGGGGTCTCCTCCCACGCGGTGCCCGCCGGCTCCGACGGAACCGCCGCCCCGGCCCGGTCGTTCCGCGGCAGCAGCCGGTCGCGTGAGGGGCTCCAGCGAAACATCACCTGCGGCACGAGGTCTCCCGAGACGCCCTCGATGCGGAAGATCGCGACCGCCACGACGACCGCGGCCAGCAGGCCGTAGCCCACGGCCCGCTTCAACCGGGGCTCATGACCGCTCTCTCGCAGGAACCAGAGCAGGAGCGAAACGAGGGCCGAAAAACCGAGGATGAGCGTGATGATGTTGCATACCGCGTGATCCACGACGGCGCCGGCAACCATCTGGAGCAGCCCGGCCCGCACGAGGCCGATCGCGGCCAGGAGCGACGCGACGCTGACGAGCACCCGCCGCGGCGGGACGAGCGGTCGGGACATCGATGGCGGGTCATCCAGGGAGGCTGCGGATCAGATGCGAGGCGGACCGACGGACGGACCACGCGGTCCACCGATTCTTGTCGGCCCTCGGCACCCCGACTAGACTCGATGCGAGCGAATCGGTTTTTCGCGTGTCCGGACGTGCTGCATGCCCCCGAAGAATGCCGTCGAGCCGACCGACGCAGCGGCTCCGGCGATGGGTGCTGGCGTCGGCCCGATCCGTCACCCCGGCCCCTCGACCACCGCGGTGCATGCCGGCGAGGCGCGGGAGAAACCCGGCTTCGCGATCACCGACCCGATCTTCGCAGCGTCGACCTACACGTTCGCGAGCACCCGCGCGATCATCGATTTCCTGGAGGAGGAGCAGCCGCGCGAGGAGTACGGCCGCTACGGCAATCCCGGGGAAAAGGTGGTGGAGCGCAAGCTCGCCGAGCTCGACCGGGGCGAGGATGCCGTCCTGTTCGCCACCGGTATGGCGGCCCTGGTCGGCGTCCTCATGCCGCATGTCAGCGCGGGCGACGAGATCGTCTTCTTCGACGAGTGCTACCACCGCAGCCGCGAGTTCTGCCGGCGGCACCTCACGCGATTCGGTGTCGGATTCCGTGAGGTGGCGACGTGCGACTACGACGCGATGGAGGCGGCGATCACGCCCCGGACGCGGTTCCTCGTGAGCGAGTCGCCGACGAATCCCCACCTCAGCATCATCGACGCGGAACGCTTCGCCGACATCGGCCGGCGGCACGGCGTGCTGACGCTCATCGACGCCACGCTCTGCACGCCGCACAACCTCCGTCCGCTCGAGGCGGGGGTCGATCTCGTCCTGCATTCGGCCACGAAATACCTCGGTGGCCACAACGACCTGCTCGCCGGGGCGGTGATCGGCTCCCGCGACCATCTCGAGCCGGTCCGCCGTCTGCGGGGCATCATGGGAAGCGTCAATTCCCCGCACAACGCCTACCTCCTCGAGCGCGGTCTCAAGACGCTCGCCCTGCGGATGGACCGCCACAACGCCAACGGTCTGGCCGTGGCCCGCTTTCTCGAAACGCATCCCCGGATCGAGCGGGTGCTCTATCCGGGACTGGCCAGCCACCCCTATCACGACCTCGCAAGCCGCACCATGCGGGGGGGCGGTGGACTGGTGACCTTCTTCCTCCGCGGGACGGACGGTGGCCCCGCCGACTGGCGCACCACCGCCGAGGTCATCGACCGCGTGCGGATTCCGCGGATCGGGCCGAGCCTCGGCGGCGTGGAGTCGCTCATCGAGCAGCCACTCGTGATGAGCTATTGGAATTACGCTCCCGAGGAACGCCGGGCCTTCGGCATTCCCGACAACATGATCCGCCTCGCGTGCGGCATCGAGGACGCGGACGACCTCGTCGCGGACCTCGCACAGGCACTCGACTGAGCGGTCGACGAGGCGTCGGGCTGCAGCGCAGTCGTTCGCCAGACGCCCGCCACCGTCGCTCGACGCGGCCCATGCGGAAGCCTGGGCAACCTGGGCAAGGCGTCGCGGTCGCGCCGAGTTTGGCGAAAGTTCGGCTCGCACGGATGCCGAAGATTCTCCCGGTCGAACAGGCTCTCGCGACAGATCGGTCGGATCTGGCGCGGACCCGCGGAGGATCCATCGATGAGACTCGCCCATCGCCCCCACACCAGCTTGGCCACCGCGCTCGTCGGCGGCCCGATCCTTGCCGCCGCATCGTTCGCGGGTGCCGATGAGGCCGCGAGCAGTGCGCTCAAGTGGACTCCACACCGCGCGGCGGTGGCGAGCGTCCCCGCCGGCACTCCGGCTGTCGATGCGGGCGTCGTCCGCGAGGCACCACGGGTTCCGGTGGACGCGGTGCTCCAGCCACCGCCCCAGCGCGGCACCGCATCGCAGACCCCGCCCTACGGTCCGCCCGCATCGGTCGCGCTTCCGGCCGACGTGCCACGCCTGCCCTCGGCGCCCCGCGCCGACCAGTACGCGCCGCTGCGGCGGGGTGTGACGGCACCGCCGATGCCGTGGAGCGGCACGACCTTCGGCAACCTCTCGTCCTCGAACCCGTTCACCCCGACGGGCATGGCCTCGTTCTTCAACCGTGACTTCACGCGAGCTCCCCAGGCCGACACGCGTCGGCAGCCCGCGCCGGGCTGGACGGCCGCCGGCAGCAGCCGTGCCGGCCGACCGGAGCGGCTCGCCATGAACGCCGATGGCATCCCGTCGGTGATGGCCCGGACGCAGCGGCCACCGTCGGTGGACGGCCTGCCCACCCCGACCGGTGAGTCGGGCGCCGCGTCGGAGGCCCGCAGCGTTGGAGGACCGGCCGGCACGCTGGAAGGCACCGAGATCATCACGATGCCGCCCGCGAGCGGCGACCTGTCGGACGGGATGATGATGCCCGGTGCCGGCTTCGGCTCGAGTTTCGACCCGGGCTTCGACCCCATGCTCGGGGATGCGATCGGCTCCGGCGAGATGCTCTCCGACTATCCGGCCTACTACCACGTGGAGTCGTTCTATGACGACCCCTACGCCTGCGAGGACGACGAGTGCCAGCTGCCCGTCTTCCAGCACCACGGGCGGATCTGCACGTGGCTGCGGCAGTTCGGCAAGCCGTAC
Organism: uncultured Planctomycetaceae bacterium; assembly: GCA_903917235.1. GTDB lineage: Bacteria > Planctomycetota > Planctomycetia > Pirellulales > UBA1268 > QWPN01. Next base: position 21,540 of record CAIWZS010000123.1, read on the forward strand.
TACGGCTGGAGGTGGTACCGCGACTTCACGGCCAGCGCCGGCGTGATGTCGTTCACCAACAGCACCGACCTCGGGATCAACGGCAACTACGGCACCAACGAGTATGTCAACTGGGCCCTGCCGTTCTGGAATGCATTCGGGATCGGCTGGCAGGTCGGTGCGCGGGCCACGCAGTCGAACTTCAACCCGACGGTCCTGACCACGCCGACGGGCGGCACGCTCACGACCAACGCCCGCAACCAGGTGTTCGTCACCACCGGTTTTTTCACGCGGGCCTTCGAGGGACGCGGATTCCAGGGCGGTGCCGTGTACGACTACCTCAACGACAGCTGGTTCGACGAGGCCAACGTCGCCCAACTCCGCACCGAGCTCAGTTACGTCTGGGGATACCACGAACTCGGGTACTGGGGTGCCTACAACATCGGCGAGGAGCAGTCGCTCTTCGGCCCGGTGCTCAAGAACACCGCGGAGACCAGCACGCTCGACCTCTACACGGCCTTCTACCGGGTGCAGTTCGGCGACGCGAACGAGTGGAAGTTCTACGGCGGTGGCACCGGGCAGGGTGACGGCGTGGTCGGCTCCTTCGTCCGAGCCCCAATGGCGCGGTCCTGGTCGCTCGAGGGCACGTTCAACTACATCATTCCGGGATCGAGCCGGGTGATCGACGTCGACGGTGCCGGGACGACGCTCCGGGTGTCACCCGATGCGTGGAACGTCGGTGTCAACGTCGTGTTCTCGCCGGCGGGCAGGTCGCGTCGCGGACTGGCGAGCCCGTACCGGCCTCTCTTTGAGGTCGCCGACAACGGCAGCATGATCCGCACGATCGGGCAGTGAGCGGGAAGGCCGGCGCGGGCGTCCACCGCCCCCGGCCCCCTGCGGCGGGTCGCGCCATGGACGGCGCGTCGGGCCCCGCTCTCCCCACGCCGCGATTTCGGGTATTCTCCCCGGGCAGCGGCCTTGCCAGACCTTTTCGAGCCCCGAGAACCTCACCATGTCGGACCACGAGCAGCCCGGACACGGCCGCCCCACACCCGCGGACCCCTGGGCATCGCTGGCGGACGAACTCGGCATCGATCCCACGGAACCGGCCAAGGCCGACGGGGGCCTCGATCGGCCGGCCGCACC
>CAIWZS010000124.1 GCA_903917235.1 uncultured Planctomycetaceae bacterium
CGCCCAGTCCTCCGGCCGCACCGCGTGGTAGTGCCGCCGCCGCAGGTGGGCCGTGTTGCCGATCCACGCGTTGATCGCCTTCTCGGCCACGCCGTTTCGCTCGAGGTCGTCGGAGCAGCTGCCGCGGAGGTTCGTGAAGAGTTTCGGCCAGGGCTCGATGCCAGCCTTTTTCACGAGCCGCTTGGCGTGGGTGGCGAGGTTGCTGCCGTGCCGTGCCCGCGGCACCACGTAGACCGCCCCGGGGGTCCGCTCGCAGTAGGCCCGCTCGAGGTGCGGCCGCAGCGCCTCGAAGATCGGCACCACGCGTCGGCCGCGGCCGGGATGGTGCTCGAGCTTCTTCTCGTGGACGGTGAAGCGGCTGTTCGCCCAGTCGATATCGGACCATTTCAGGTCCTCGACTTCGCTCGGGAAGCGGACGCCGCCAAACCGCGGCAACGCGAAAATCATCCGCCAGTCCTCGTCGGGACAGATCGCGATGACCCGCTCGATCGTCTCCGCGGGCACGAAGACGATCCGCTCGTCGTTGGCCTGGGGGCCGCAGGGCACGTCGGCGAACGGATTCGTGGCGATCAGCCGCCGGCGGACCGCCGCCTTGAGGAACTGGCGAGCGCGCCGCAGATCGACCGACGCCGACGCCGGCGCGTACCGGTCGAGCAGCCAGCGGCGATAGCCGTCCGCGTCACCCTCGGTGATCGAGTCGAGCGTGCGGTCCTTGCCGAAGTGCTCCTCGAGCAGCCGCCGCGCACGGGCGTAGTTGCGAGCCGTATTCGGCTTCTGCGTGCCGAGCGTCCCGAAGTATTGCTCCAGATGCTGGCCGAGGGTGATGGCACCGTGCCCTGCATGCTCGCGGCGCGGCACCAGACCGGCCCGGAAGAGCCGCTCGTGGATCTCGTCACTGACGCGGCCAACCCACTCGGCCGTCTCGCGGTCCGGCGAGTGGCCGGCGGCCCTCGCCGACTCGAGCGATTCGATCATTCGCCGCGCTGTCTCGGCGATCTTCTTCGATACGCGACCGAGCCGGATCGTGTGCCGCTTGCCTGATGGGCTGCGCAGAAGGACCCGATACGTCGTCCCGCGTTTCCCCGAATCACAACCTAAAGATGCCATACCTGTTTCTCCATCAGAGGGAAAAGGAACCACACCACCGACCACGGAGCCGGCTACGCCGCCCCGTCGTGGTCGAACGTCTCGTGCTTCGCGAGCCACGCGTCGAGCGTCGCGACGCGGTAGAAGACCTTGCCGCGGTGCTTGATCCGGGGGATCTCACCGGCCTTGTGCAGCCGCTCGAGCGACGAGATGCTGATGCCGAGCATGTCGGCGGCCTTCTGCGGGCGCACGGCGAGCGGGCGAAGTTCGTCTTCGCTATCACCGTCGCGATAGAAGGTCGTTGAATCCATGCGGCACCTCGCGGGCCGTCGGGCCCGCGTGATGCATCGAGTTCGCCTTCGTGGCGTGTCTCGACGCTGGATTCAATGATCGAAAAAGGGGCGTCTCTGACGAATCACACGAGCGCCCGTACAGCGCCCGTGCTCGGGTCGGCGCCACAGTGTGAGGACGTGTTGGTGGTGCCCGCGATCAGGCTCGCCGCTTTCGGGCCTTCGCGGCCTTCACCGGAACGATCCGCCGCCACAGAAACCCGGTGCCGTTGCCATCGCAGGCAAACTTCATCAGCGTCGTGTCGAGCCCCGCATTCAGATTGCTCACGTCACGACGTCGCGTTTCATCGTTCGGCTTGCGGCCATGCGGATCGTCGATCCGCGGTGGCCAGCCGGCTGCTTCGAATGCCCGCAGGATGGTCACGATGTTGTGGGCCTGTCTCGGCCGCTTGACCACGCGAACGACCTTGCCCCGGTAGCGAAGCTCGCGAGCCTCGTCATCCCAATGCGGGACGGCAGCCGCCCGTGAGTTTGGCCTCGTGCCGGCCACCGGTAGGGCTCCGAGTTGGTCGCGAAGCGCGGCTCGGTGCGCGTCGTTGATGAAGCCGAGGGCGTGGGCCACCTCGACGATGCACTCGTTCCACGACGGCGTGCCGCGGGCGATATGCCAGATCTCGATGATGTTGTGTCGGTCGAGGATGTCGCGAGGGTCGCCAGTGAACTTGCCGCGATCCACTTCGGTGAAGCGATTCGACCAGAGTTCACGCTTCGCGACGTCGTTGAAGATCCTGTCGACCAGTTCCTGAAGCCGTTCCCGCAGTGCGTCCGGTA
>CAIWZS010000125.1 GCA_903917235.1 uncultured Planctomycetaceae bacterium
AGGACGGCGACGAGTCCGAGGACTGGGACGACGAAGGCGACCTCGAGGACGACGAGGACGCCTGACGGCGCATCCGTCACGGCCAGTTCGCGACCTTGGTCCACCCGTTGTTTGGGTCGGGGCTACCCAGCCCCGTCGCCGGACGATCGCGGATGGCATCCTGCCATCCACTCACTGCGTGTCCGCTTCGCTTCGGCATCCCGCCTGCGCTCGCTCCCACAGCCCGGCTCTCGGGGCGTGGGCAGCCCCTCCCTGGTCCACTCGCTGTGTGGGTCGGGCCGTGAGGCACGTGCGCAGGCGAGCGCAGCATGCCCTCGCGGGCTCAGTGCTGGTAGACGGCGTAGCCCGCCTCACGGAGTTCTTTCGCCCAGGCCTCTTCCGTCGCCACGGCGTCGGCCCACGTCATCGCCGGAAAGTCGGCGAACAGGTCGGGTCGCAGCCGGATCGCATGACGGCGGACGAGCGGGCAGCCCTTATGGCCCCGCAGGTGGTTGGCGTAGCGGACGAGTGGATCGAGCCCCGTCGAGCCGACGTACAGACAGGTCTGGCCGGGCTTCGTGTATCGGTTCTGCCGAATGAAGCGGCGCTCGCGGCGCACCGCTGGATCGAGCTCCACGACGTAGATGCGGTGGTGCAGGCGACGCGTGCGGCGGATCACCCGGCGGGAAGACGACATCGGCGGCCGGCTCCCTCGACGGGCAGGACCCAGGCGGCAGGGCCGAGGCTCGAGGCCGTCCCAGTTCGGGACTCGTGACCGCCATTCAAGAGTGTTGCACACGCGGCGGCTGGAGGCGGCTCGCCGACGGGCGGGCAGGCCGGAACCGGAGCGGGCATGGCTCCCGTCACGCTCACCCGGACTCGGGCAGAAACGTCGGGAAGGCGATCCCGGTGCCCACGGGTGTCTCGCCCCGCGCCTGGGCGACGTGCAGTTCGACGTTGCGGGCACCCCAGCCATAGGCCCGCTGCACGAGTCCGCGTGCCGTGGCAGGCGCGAGGAACACGATCGTGCGGCCACGGAGCGCGTCGAGCGCGCGCCAGGCGAGTGCCAGCGCGATGGACTCGTCGATCGCCACGCCCGGCCCGAGCATCGGGAACTCCGGCTGGTGGCTCGCCGCGAGAAACCCGGTCGGACGGCCGCGCGGGTCCGCCGCCAGCCACACGCGATAGCCCGAGTCGGCTGACAGGAAGAACTCGTGGTCGGGCAGTCGCCGGATGCCGGAGAGCATGTGCTCGAGATCGGCGAGCGGGGACGCGTCGGCCGGCACCGCGGCCCGCACCGACGAGGTACCGTTGGGCGGTGGGCCCGGCATTCCCGTCGCCGGCACGTGCACCTCGAGATCCTGGTAGATCGTGCGGGGCGTGAAGCCGAGTCGGCTGTAGAGCGAGAACGATTCGAGGTTGAGCAGACTCGACACGAGCCGCACCGGCCGGCCTGCTCGATCGGCCCGACCGAGCGCCTCCTCCATCATCGCGCGGGCCACGCCGCGGCCCGCGATGTCGGGGTCGGTGGCCACGATGCCGATCGCGTGGTGCGTCTCGCGCGGATGCACGAAGCAGACGCCGACGAGCCGACCCGACGCGTCACGGGCGGCGATCTCCTCGCCCGGATCGAGGCGGCGATAGACCCGCGGAAAGATGCCGTAGGGCGTCTGGTCGGTACCGAACCTGGCCCCCTGCCCCAGCCGGTTCTCGTACCACGCGTAGAGGGATCGCTGAAGGAGGGCTGCGACCCGGTCGTCGTCGGCCGCATCGAGGGTGCCAAGGACGGTTGTCATCGCAGCAGGTTCCGATCGCGCGTCATCGTTGGCTGGATCCGCAGGATAGCTGCTTTTCCCGGTCGCGGTGACGCGGTAGGCTCCGGCCACGGAACGTCGGCAGACCCCGGGAGTGACGAGCATGTCGGGACTTCCACGCAGGGCCGTTGTGCTCGCGGCGGTGTGCATCACCGCGACCATGTCCGCCCATGCACAGGAGAAGGCCGTGAAGCCATCCATAGCGTTGCAGGTGCCGGCCGACGTCGCCGCCGCCGACCGCGTGTACGAACGTCGCACGGTCCGCATCGACGAGGGAGACGACGCGGTCACCTTCGGCTGGCGGCTCCTGCGTCCGGCGTCGATCGAGCCGGACCGCCGGTATCCCGTCGTGCTCTTCCTGCATGGCGCCGGGGAGCGGGGCGACGACAACGTGATGCAGCTCAAGTACCTCCCCACGTGGATGACCGAGCCGGCGAACCGCGAGAAATACCCCTGCTTCCTGATCGCACCCCAGTGTCGCACCGATGGTCGCTGGGCCGACGTGGCATGGGCGGCTCGCGAGAGCAGTCCGCAGGCGTCGTCACCGACGACGGACATGGCCGCGGCGATCGCGGCGCTCGACGCGGTGCTCGCCGCAGAGCCTGCGGATGCCACGCGGATCTATGTGACGGGCCTGTCGATGGGCGGCTTCGGCACGTGGGACCTGGCGGCCCGCACCCCCGAGCGCTTCGCGGCGATCCTCCCGATCTGTGGAGGTGGTGATGAGCGCACGGCCGCACGCATCGTCGCGCTCCCGACCTGGGTGGCCCACGGGGATGCCGACAGGGCCGTGGCGGTCGAACGTTCCCGCAGCATGGTGGCCGCGCTCAAGGCGGCCGGGGGCATGCCCACCTACGTGGAGATGCCCGGCGTGGGGCACGACTCATGGACCCCCACCTACCGCGACCCGGCCGCCCTCGACTGGCTCTTCGGCCAGCGTCGTGCCGCGTCGCGCTGACCGGAACCCGCGCGGATTCCCGCCATGCCGCTCGTCGATCTCTCCCATCCGCTCGTGCACGGGCAGCCGACCTTTCCGTCGGACCCGAAGCTCTCGATCGTGCCGCACGGGACGACCGCCACGCTGCGCTACAACATCAGCCAGGTGGTGATGTCGACACACCAGGGCACCCATCTCGACGCCATGTACCACTTCGTGGACGACGGCAGGACGCTCGACCAGATGCCGCTCGAGTGGTTCTACGGGCCCGCGACGGTGCTGCGGATCCCCAAGGCCCCGTGCGAGGAGATCACCGCCGCCGACTTCCGGCCGCACGAGGCCCTGCTCGTGTCCGGCGCGAAGATCATCTACGAGACCGGCTGGCACCGGCACTTCGGCCGGGATGACTTCTTCACCGACTTTCCCTCGCTGACGCAGGAGGCCGCGCGCTACCTCGTGTCGCGCGGCATCCGCATGCTCGGCATGGACACGCCCACGCCCAGCCGCGACTGGTTCGAGGTGCACCACATCCTCCTCGGCACGGAGGCCGAGATCGTGGTGGTGGAGTCGCTCGCCAACCTCGACGCCATTCCCGACCGGATCACCTTCATCGGCTTCCCGCTCAACTTCCAGGGCCGCGACGGCTCGCCGATCCGGGCGGTCGCCGTGGTGTGACGGAGGAGCGATCCCGGGCTCGGCGCGGCGATGACGGGCGCCCGAGTACCCTGGCTTTGCGATCCCCCACGGACGCCGCAGCGCGTTGATTGCGAGCGACGTGGTATCGTGGCGCCCGCGTAGGTCAGTCGGGGGATGTCGTGAGCGCGGAGCACCGTGTGATCCAGGTCTTGGCCCGGTGGCATCGCCTCTGGCAAGGCGTTGTGGGGCATGCCACGCGGTCCTTCATCGACACCAGCCGCCCGCGGCATGGACGAGTAGGGCGACTGCGGGCGAACTCCGCAGTCTGGATGGCTCCTGAAAGGCTGGAGACGCGATGCACTCCCACCCTGATTGCGCCGGTGGCCATCAAGGCTGAAAGCCTGCTCCACCGTGTCCCCGTCGTGCTGCAGCACGCCTCGCTCGAGCGACTCTTGGTGACGCGCAGCATCGGCCAGGCAACCCGGGAAGATGCGCCGAAGGAGGGCGGCGAACACTTCCCGAGCGAGAGGCCGCTGCGGCCGGAGCGAGGAGGCATCTGCCGCCCCCTGAGCCAATGCCCCGCCGACGTCGGATCCGCTTTGGAGCTCAAGCGGGTGGCGAACGCCCCAATCCCTTCCCGTCCGGCTGTCCGCACAACGCTGCTCGCGATCCCGCCTCGTCAGCAATGGGACGAGAACGGCGGGTACTGTGGCGAGACGAGCATCCAGTCTGTCGCCCTCTCCTTCGGTACGTATGCCTCCCAGTACCGGATCCGGGCCTTCATCAACCCGGATCAGCAAGCCCAGCTCCTGATCGGAGTCAATGAGCAGATCGCGCTACGGGCGCTTCGTCTCACATTCGACCAATGGAACTTCAATCAACCGACTCCGCAGGCGAAGAACTATCTCGCCTGGGTGAAGCAGAAGATCCAAGCAGGTGCTCCCGTCATCGGGACGCTGTACATCAGGGGCATGGCCGATCCCGATTATGATCACATCGTCGCCATGATCGGTTTTCGATCGTCCCGCGACTCCAGGGCCTACCATCCCGGCGATGTGCTCCTCTTCAACGATCATTTCGCGACGGCAACCTTGAGTCGCACCTTCGCTACGCTGGCCGCGACCCGTCGCAACGCGAATGCCAGATCCTTCTTGTATGCCATCCCGCGTCGGATCGATTACGGCTGTGCAGTGACCGGAATCGTCGACACGCTGCGCGAGACGGTGCCCGTCCGGCTCCAGGTCGATCGCTCCTGGGAACCCGACCTGATCGCGGGTGCTCAGCCGGTGACCATGCATGCGACGATGAGTGTCCAGTCGCTCGTGCCGGGTCAAACCTACAGTCTGCTGCGGTACGACGATCCCGCCGTGGTTCCCGATTCCGGCTTTCTCGCGAACGGGGGCTACACGTGGGCCCGCACCTTCACCGCGACGGCTGCGACCCAGACGTTCACGGATCAGTTTTTATCGAACGCCGTCGTGACGTATCGGTGCGTGCCATCCTGAACTCGCGGCGGGGCTCACCCACCGAGATGCACGGGGATCAGGGTGCGGGCCAAGCGCATGTCGGACGCCTCGGCGAGGTGCCCGGCGATCTGCACGTCTGACTGGCGAGGCAGCGTCCGCCGGCGGATCTCAGTCGGTGAGCGAGAAGGGGGTGAAGTTCGTGTGGACGTCGAAGTAGTCCTCCTGCTCGGCACGCTTGAGCCAGCCGACGATCAGGTAGGTCAGCGGCGTGAAGCAGACCTCGACGGCCACCTTCAGGAGCCAGTTGAAGAGCACCACGTTGACGATCGTCTCCGCCTCCCAGACGTTCGCGAAGGCGAGCGGATAGAAGATCGCGCTGTCGACGAACTGGCCGAGCGTGGTCGATCCGATCGTCCGCGTCCACAACCAGCGGCCGCCGGTGAGCAGCTTCATCTTGGCGAGCACGAACGAGTTGACGAAGTCGCCCACCCAGAAGGCGAGGATCGACGCCGACACGATCCGCCAGCTGGCACCGAAGCAGATCTCGAGGGCGGGCTGGAGTCGTGCGTTGAAGGGCTCGGCCGGGTTCACGGGCATCGCGATCACGATCTGGCTCATGACGACGTAGAACAGCATCGCGCCGAAGCCGGCCCAGATCACCTTTCGGGCCCGCGCATAGCCATAGACCTCGGTCAGCACGTCCCCGAAGATGTAGCTGATCGGGAAGAAGAGGTTGCCCACCCCGAAGACGAGCGACACGCCGAAGACCGTCACCAGGCACGACTTGCCGGGACCGATCATGTTGGAGCAGAGCAGCACCGCGACGAACGCGGCCATGATCAGGTCGAAGTACCTGTAGTGCCGCGTGTTGCGGGTGTGTGCGGTCGTCATGGGCGGGATTGTGGAGACGACGGTGGGGGGCGTGCAACAGCGCGACTGCCGGCCTGACCCGTCCCTCAGCGCCGGATGAAGAGCGTCTGGCCGCTGCACGAGGCGAGCGTCGGGCCCCAGCAGGCCTCGACGAGTCGGGCGACGTCGTCGGGCGCGAGCGTTTCGGCACCCGGGAAGTCGGGGAAGCAGTCCCGCAGCATCCGCGTCTCGACGGCCCCGGGGGCGACGGCGAGCACCCGGATGCCGTGCGGCTTTCCTTCATCGGCGGCCGCCTTCGTGAACACGTTGACCCACGCCTTCGCCCCGCCGTAGATCGCGAAGCCGGGGAACGGGTCGATCGAGGCCAGCGACGAGAGGTTGACGATCGTGCCGCCCCCTCCCGCCTGCATCACCGGCCAGACCGCCCGCGTGCAGAAGAACACCGACGCGACGTTGGCCCGCAGGCAGCGGTCGAACACGTCGTCGGCGGTGTCGGGGATCGGGGCCAGAGGGGCATCGCCGGCGTTGTTGACGAGGATGTCGACGCGGCCGAACCGGCTCACGGCCGTGTCGATCACCGCGCGGGCTCCCGCCGCCGTCCCCACGTCGGCGACGACCGCCTCGCAGTCGCAGCCGCGGGCCACGAGTCGATCCCGCGCGGCCGCCAGGGTGGCCGTGTCGCGGGCGGCGATCACGACGGCTGAACCAGCGGCCGCCAGTCGGTCCGCGATCGCGAGGCCGATGCCCCTGCTGCCGCCCGTGACGATCCCGACCCGTCGATCCATCGCTGGCCCTCGCCTTCCCCTGCCGCGGCGAGATGAGCGCGTCGTCTCCCGCCCGTTTAAGATAGCTGCGTCGTCGGCTCGGGGGCGGGCGGGTCTGCAAACGAGCACCGTCCAGCCGCGGTCCGCGCTTCGTCTGTCGTATACTCACGAGCCGCTGCGGGTGCGCCGCCGCCGGCTCTCATCGCCTTCTCCCCTCCGGACGTTCCCCGCGATGCCCACCGTGCGAGCCACCCGCCGCGTGCACTTCTCGGCGGCGCACCGGCTGCACCGGCCGGAATGGTCCGACGCCCGAAACACCGAGGTGTTCGGCGAGTGCGCCAATCCTCTCTGGCACGGGCACAACTACGAACTCGACGTCACGGTCGAGGGGCCGGTCGATCCCACGACCGGGTTCGTCATGGACCTCAAGCATCTGCGGGACGTGCTCGAGGAGCGGGTGATCCGCGACGTCGATCACCGCAACCTCAACCTCCAGGTGTCCTGGATGGAAGGGATCAACCCGACGGCCGAGAATCTCGTCGTGGCGATCTGGAATCGTGTGGCCATGGCGCTGCCGCCCGGCGTCCGCCTCGTCCGCATCGTGCTCCACGAGACGCCCCGCAACGCGGTCGAATACCTGGGCGACACGGCCCCGGGTGACGCCACGCGCTGACGCAACGGGCCGTCACTTGATCCGTGCGACGATCCGCAGAGGGCCGCCGCTGCCGCCCGTGATCTTCATCGGCAGCGCCGCGACGAATGCCCCCGCGGCGGGCAGACGATCGAGCGAGGCGACGTTTTCGAAGATCGGCACGTTCGCCCCGCAGAACGCCACATGGGCGCCGAAGCGCGTCGACGGACCGTGGTCGATGCTCGCGGTGTCGATGCCGATCGCCTTGATCCGGCGCTGCTCCACGAGCCACTTCGCCGCCAGCGGCGACACGCCGGGGAACTCGAGCTCCGCCACCGCAGCGGCCCCGGTCGCGGCGGTGCCGAGGTAGGCCGTTCGGTCGGCCCACTTCAGGGCCCAGCCCGTGCGCACAAGCACGATCACGTCCACGAACTGCCGGCCGTGCGCCGCCTCCCAGGCCACGAGATCATCTGGCGACACC
>CAIWZS010000126.1 GCA_903917235.1 uncultured Planctomycetaceae bacterium
CCGTAGACACGAGCCATCGCAGCCGGGGCGGAGGGCTATAATTGAAAGGTTTTCCCGCCGCTTACCCGCCACACGGCCGCTCCCCGCCCAGAATGGAGAACTTCGTGGCACCGCAGCGTTGTCTCCATCCGTCGCCCAGCGGGGTGATTGCTCGCTTCTTCGCGGGCTCCCTCGCGGGCTTGGTCGCGACGCTCGCCGCCTCCGGCAGGGCCGACACGACCGCCGAGCAGGAGGCGTTTTTCGAGTCGAAGGTGCGGCCACTTTTGGTCGCGCACTGCGTCGAGTGCCACGGGGCCGACGACCAATCGGGCGAACTGCGGCTCGACCGCCGGTCGGCGATTGATCGGGGCGGCGCGTCCGGACCGATCGTGGTGCCCGGCGACCCCGACAAGAGCCGGCTCGTCGCGGCCATCCGCTACGGCGACTCGAAGCTGCAGATGCCCCCCGACGGCAAGCTCCCGGCGGAGGCGATCGACACGCTCACGGCCTGGGTGCGACGCGGCGCCCACTGGCCGGCCGACCCCGCCGGCGACGATGCCGCCACCGTGCCGCCGGCCCAGCGGATCGCGGAGTTTCAAAAATCGCACTGGTCGTATCAGCCGATCGTGGCCCACGCGTCCCCCGCCGTGCGCGACGCGGCCTGGCCGCGGCAGCCGATCGACGCCTTCGTGCTCGCCCGCCTCGAAGGGGCGGGACTCGCGCCCAACCCGCAGGCCGACCGCCGGACGCTCATCCGCCGCGCCTTCTTCACGCTCACAGGACTGCCGCCGACCTACGAGGAGGTCGAGGCCTTCGCCGCCGATGAGTCGGCCGACGCGTTCCCACGACTCGTCGATCGGCTGCTCGACAGCCGCCACTACGGCGAACGCTGGGCGCGGCACTGGCTCGACATCGCCCGCTACGCCGACACCACCGGCTACTTCGCCGGCAACCGCGACACCCGCTACCCCCACGCCTACACGTATCGCGACTACGTCATCGACGCGTTCAATGACGACGTGCCGTTCGACCGCTTCATCCTCGAGCAGATCGCCGCCGACCGGCTCGACCTGCCGCCGGAGCGGAGCGAGGCCCTCGCGGCGATGGGCTTCCTCACGGTCGGCCGGCGCTTCATGAACCGGCAGCACGACATCATCGACGACCGGATCGACGTCGTCACTCGCGGCTTCCTCGGGCTCGGCGTGGCGTGCGCCCGCTGCCACGACCACAAGTACGATCCCGTCCCCACCGCGGACTACTACTCGCTCTACGGCGTCTTCGCGAGTTCGCACGAGCCCGAGGACCTGCCGCTGCTCGGCGACCCGCGGGCCAACCCGCAGTACGAGGCCTTTCTCGCCGCACAGGCCGAGAAGCAGAAGGAAGTGGACGCGTGGGTCGATGGCCGGCGGGTGGCGATCGAGGCCGAACTGGGGAGCCGCGTGGCCGACTACCTCGAATATTTCGCGAAGATCCTCCCGCCCGCCGACGCCAACCGCGTCGAGAAGCAGGGGCGGCGCGGCCCGCTGCGGCCGCGGGCGATCACCCGCTGGCAGAAATACCTGCAAGACCACGCGAAGGCCCCGCACACCGTGTGGACCGTCTGGCATCGCCTCGCGGCGATCGGCCCCGACAACTTCCGTGACAAGGCCGCGGCGCTCCTGCATGACGACGGCGCCAACCCCTGGCTCGCCGAGGTGCACGCGGGCCTGCTCGCCTCGCTCAAGAACGAGCCGCCGGAGTCGATGCTCGCCCTCGCCGCCCGGATCGGCGGACTCCTCGAGGCCGTGGATGCCAAGTGGCGGGAGGCCCGCAAGGCCGATGCCGCGATCGCGCGGCTGCCCGATGACGGCGACGAGGCGCTGCGCGCCGTGCTCGTCGCCGCCGACTCGCCCGTGCAACTCGACGCCGCGGCGACCGTCACGCTTCTCGATCAGGGCGAAAGCGGGACCCACAACACGATGCTCGGCAAGGTGAAGAGCGTGGAGGTGACGCATCCCGGCGCCCCGGGTCGGGGCATGGTGATGCGCGACAACGAACGGCCGCACGAGCCGGTCGTGTTTCGGCGGGGCCAGCCGGAGAACCGCGGCGACCGCGTGCCGCGCCGCTTCCTGCAGGTGCTCTCCGAGGTGGACGGAGGCCAGCCGTTCACGCTCGGCAGCGGCCGGCTGGAACTCGCCCGCGCGATCGCGAGCCCAAAGAACCCGCTCACGGCCCGCGTGATCGTCAATCGGATCTGGCAGCACCACTTCGGCACGGGTCTGGTGCCCACGCCGAGCGACTTCGGCGTGCGCGGCGAACCGCCGAGCCATCCCGAACTGCTCGATCATCTCGCGGCCGAGTTCATGGCCGACGGCTGGTCGATCAAGCGACTGCAGCGCCGCATCATGCTTTCGGCCACCTGGCAGCAGGCGAGCACCGTGCGGGCCGACGCCGCCGAGAAGGACCCCGAGAACCGTCTCCTCTGGCACGTGCCCCGCCGCCGCCTCGAGTTCGAGCCGCTCCGCGACCGGATGCTCATGGCGGCCGGCACGCTCGACCTCTCCGTGGGCGGCCGCTCCGTGATGATCCACGAGGACGCGACGCGGCGCGGTCTCTACGCCTACATGGATCGCGAGGACGTGCCCGGACTGCTCGCCGCCTTCGACGTGCCGAGCCCCGACGCGAGCCAGGCCGCGCGATCGGAGACGACCGTTCCCCAGCAGTCGCTCTACCTGCTCAACTCGGGATTCGTGATCCGACAGGCCGATGCCGTGGCCGTGAAGACCGAGGCCGCGTCCACGCCGGACGAGCGGGTGCGGGCGCTCTACCGCCGCGTGCTCGCCCGCGATCCCGACGCGGCCGAGGCCGACCTCGCGCTGCGTTTCGTCGCCGAAGCGAGCGGCACCGGCCCATCGAGCAGCACCGCCCCCGACGGCGGCACAACCGGCGAGGCTGCCCCATCGCCCCCAGCCATCAACCCCTGGGTCCAGCTCGCGCAGGTCCTGCTCTCCTGCAACGAGTTCGCCTTCGTCGATTGAACGACACACGACATGAAAGGGGCGAGGCAACCACGATGACACGATCCGCCGCCGACGTCGCCCGCCACGCCACGGCCGCGCTCGCGGGTCTTCCTGCGACCCGCCGCGAGTTTCTCCGTCGCAGTGGCACGGGCTTTGGCGCGCTCGCGCTGGCCGACCTGCTCGGCGAAGGGTCCCCCGCCCTCGCCGCGTCCGGCTCCGGGCCGCTCGCGCACTCCCCCAACCCGATGCAGCCCAAGCCGCCGCACTTCGCCCCGCGGGCCAAGGCGGTGATTCACCTGTTCTTGAACGGCGGCCCCTCGCACCTCGACACGTTCGACCCGAAGCCGGCGCTCGACCGGCTGCACGGCCAGCCACTGCCGACGATGCTCCGCACCGAACGCGAGACCGGTGCGGCCTTCCGCTCCCCCTTCGCGTTCCGCCGCTACGGCCAGAGCGGCATCGAGGTGAGCGAGCTCTTTTCTCACGTCGGCGAGATGATCGACGAGGTGTGCGTGATCCGTTCGATGCACGCCAACGTGCCGAATCACGAGCCGTCGCTCATGCTCATGAACTGTGGCGAGTCGCAATTGGTGCGGCCTGCCGTGGGCTCGTGGGTCACCTACGGCCTCGGCAGCGAGAACCAGAACCTGCCCGGCTTCATCGCGATGTGCCCGGGCGGCTATCCGATCAAGGGCTCCGAGAACTGGCAGTCGGCATTCCTGCCCGGCGCCTTCCAGGGCACCTACATCGACACGAAGCACCGCGAGATCGAGAAGCTCATCGCGAATATCCGCAACTCGTCCGGGCTCGGCCGCTCCGATCAGCGGCGGCAGCTCGACCTACTCGCCGCGCTCAACCGCCGCCACGAGGAGGCCCGGCAGAACGACGCCGAGCTCGAGGCCCGGCTCCAGAGCTTCGAGCTGGCCTACCGCATGCAGCTCGAGGCGACCGATGCCTTCGACATCGAGCAGGAGCCCGCCCACATCCGCGCCATGTACGGCGACACGGTGCAGGCGCGGCAGATTCTCGTCGCCCGGCGTCTGGTGGAGCGCGGCGTGCGCTATATCCAGCTGTGGCACGGCCAGGGCCAGCCCTGGGACAGCCACGACGAGATCGAGAAGAACCATCGGCGGCTCGCGGGCGAGTGCTCGCAGGCGATCGGCGCGCTCCTGTGCGACCTGCGGCAGCGAGGCATGCTCGGCGAGACGCTCGTCGTCTGGGGGGGCGAGTTCGGCCGCACGCCCACGGTCGAACTGCCGAAGCCGGGGGCCAACTCCGGCTCGTCGAGCGGCCGCGACCACAACCACCACGGCTTCACGATGTGGATGGCCGGCGGCGGCGTGAAGGGGGGCCACGTCCACGGCGCGACCGACGAGTTCGGCTTCCAGGCCGTGGAGAACCGCGTGCACGTGCACGACCTCCACGCGACGATGCTCCACCTCCTCGGGTTCGACCACACCCGCCTGACCTACCGCTACGCCGGCCGCGACTTCCGCCTCACCGACGTCCACGGCCGCGTCGTCCACGACATCATCGCGTGACGCCGGGACGGCGAGGCTGCCACGGTCAGGTGACGCGGCGGGCGCGACGGCGAATGTGGAAGTCGATCCCGACCCCAGCCCATCCGTCCTGATCCCACCGGTTCAACCATCCGCCGACACGGCACGCGGGGCGTTGACCGGGGTGTGCTCGTCCTCGACGATTGTCGGGATGACGGCCACCGCGAAGACCACCACTGGCACGCTCAAGATCGGCGACCAGTGGAACGCGATCACGATCATCGCGCACTCGCAGACGCATCCGCTCAAGGCGATCTGCGAGCTGGCCGAGAACGCGATCGACGCCGGATCGCAGAGCATCCGCATCGTCCGCCGGCGGTCGCAGCGGCGGATGTTTCTCGAGGTGGAGGATGACGGGCGGGGTGTCGCCCC
>CAIWZS010000127.1 GCA_903917235.1 uncultured Planctomycetaceae bacterium
CACGCGCGACTCCTCGAGCGCAACGCCGCCTTCGCCGCGCTCGAGCAGGCCAACGCCGATCTGGCCCGGGAACGCGAACGGTCCGAAAGGCTCCTGCACGTCGTCCTGCCGCACGCGATCGCCGAGCGCCTCAAGAGCGGTCCGCAGGTCATCGCCGACGTGCACGCCGACGTCACCGTCCTCTTCGCCGACATGTCGGGCTTCACGGAGCTCACGAGTCGTTGCTCGCCCCGGGAGATCGTCGAACTCCTCGACGAGATCTTCGCCTGCTTCGACGAGCTCGCGGCCACCCACGGGATCGAGAAGATCAAGACGATCGGTGACGCGTGGATGGCCGTCGCCGGGCTTCCCGACCCCCGGCCCGATCACGTGGAGGCCATGGCGGACCTCGCCCTCGAGCTCGTCCGGGCGTTCGACGAACTGGCGACGCGCCGGCAGCTGCCCACCCGCCTCCGCATCGGCCTGCACACGGGTCCGGTCGTCGCGGGCGTCATCGGCCGCGATCGCTATGCGTACGACCTGTGGGGGGACACGGTCAATCTCGCCAGCCGCATGGAGTCGCACGGCGAGCCGGGCCGCGTCCATCTGACCGCCACGACGGCGGCCCGCCTCGGCGATGCCTTCGACATCGTCGACCGTGGCGACATCGTGGTGAAGGGCAAGGGGCCGGTCCGCACGGCGTTTCTCGTCGGCCGCCGGCCGCGGGGATGAGCCCCCGGCCCGCTCGACGCGTCACGAGCCCGCTCGACGCGTCATGAACAGCCCATCGAGTTGCCGCAGTTGTGGCACAGGTAGCAGTTGCCGTTCCGCACCGTGATCGCGCCGCAGTTGTCACAGGCCGGCGCGTCGATCTGGAACGTCGCAAACTGCAGCTCGCGGTCGGCGGCACTGGCGGCTGGGTCGACCGTCATCCGCACACCCGCCCGCTCGAGCAGTTTCTCGCCGCTCGCCACGGCGACGCCGCCGTCGGCACCGCGACCGGCGGGCTTCGTCCCGCCCCGCGCCGGATGACGCCCACGAGTCGGCTCACCGCTCGTGCCGTTCGCCACCGTCCCGTTCGTGCCCGTCGTGGTCACCCTGGCCGCGGAGCCCGTGCTGCCGTTGGCACCGGCCACTCCGTGGCCACCGACCAGCCCGCGCGCCGTCGTGGCGGCGGGCTTCCGCTCCGTTTCCGTGTCCCCCTCTCCC
The DNA here is from genome assembly GCA_903917235.1 of uncultured Planctomycetaceae bacterium. Classification (GTDB taxonomy): domain Bacteria; phylum Planctomycetota; class Planctomycetia; order Pirellulales; family UBA1268; genus QWPN01. Next base: position 1,189 of record CAIWZS010000127.1, read on the forward strand.
GCTGGCTCGTCGCCACCCGCCTCGTAGCCTCCCGGGCGATTCGCCTCCCGGTAGCCGGGCAGGAACTGCGTTCCCATCCAGCGGAAGAGGTAATCGACGAGGCTCTTGGCCACGGGGATGTCGGGATTTTTCGTGTAGCCCCACGGCTCGAAGCGCGTGTGCGAGAACTTCTTGACGTACACCTCGAGCGGCACGCCGTACTGCAGGCTCATCGACACCGACGTGCCGAACGCGTCCATCAGGCCGCCGATCGTGCTGCCCTCCTTCGCCATCGTGATGAAGAGTTCGCCCGGCCGGCCGTCGTCGTAGAGGCCCACCGTGATGTAGCCCTCGTGGCCGCCGACGTTGAACTTGTGCGTCACGCTGCGCCGCGTGTCCGGCAGCCGCTCGCGCCGCGGCGCCGGCGTCGCCTTCGCCGCCGCCTTGTCCCCTTCCGTGCTCGTCGAGAGAGGCTGGCTCTCCTTCGAGCCGTCGCGGTAGATCGCCAGCGCCTTGAGCCCGAGCCGCCAGCCCTCGGCGTACGCCCGCGCGATGTCCTCGGGCGTCGTCTCGCGAGGCATGTTCACCGTCTTCGAGATCGCACCCGAGAGGAATGGCTGGGCCGCGGCCATCATCTTCACGTGGGCCTCCCACGCGATGCTGCGCTCGCCGAGCCGCGGCTTGAACGCACAGTCGAACACCGGCAGGTGCTCGGCCCGCAGGCCGGGCGCGCCCTCGATCGTGTCGTTCTTGTCGATGAAGGCGAGGATCGCCTCGATCGCCGGCTCCTGGTAGCCGAGCGTCCGCAGGGCCAGCGGGACGGTCTGGTTGACGATCTTGAGCATGCCCCCACCGGCGAGCTGCTTGTACTTGACGAGCGCGATGTCGGGCTCGATGCCCGTCGTGTCGCAGTCCATGAGGAAGCTGATGGTGCCGGTCGGCGCGAGCACCGTGGCCTGGGCGTTGCGGTACCCGTGCTGCCGACCGCCGGCCAGCACCTCGTCCCACATCCGCCGTGCGGCGTCGTGGAGGTACCGCGGGCAG
>CAIWZS010000128.1 GCA_903917235.1 uncultured Planctomycetaceae bacterium
AGCACGGCGGGGCGAACGGGCCGCTTTTCGCGTGACCGTGGGCAGGTGGAGAAACGGCTGCTGGCCGAAGTGCAGGAAGACCGTTCCAGTCGCGGCTCATCGGGGCGAAGTGCTCTTGCCGGCGCCATTTTCCCCGACGAGCGCGACGACCTCGCCGGCCGCCACCTCGAGATCGACCCCGTCGAGCGCCCGCACGCCGGGATACGACTTGACGATGCCCGTCATCGCGAGGAGCGGCGCCGCAGGATCCGCGTCGCTCCCGGGACGCGTGCCCGCGGTCATGAGCCGCCGCCGTCGGTCGCGAGGGAAGGGTCGTTCTCGGCATCGGCACGGCGATACAGCGCCGTCGGAATGAGCACCTCGCGCTCGGTCGGCTCCCCGCGCGAGTGACGCACGATCGCCTCGACGACCCCCTGCCCCATGCGGTCGGGGAACTGCACCGGGTCGGCATGGATCCGGCCGTCACGGATCGCCAGCCGTCCCTCGGGCTGGCCGTCGAAGCCCACGACCACCACCTCGCCGACGCGGCCGGCCTTCTCGAGCGCCGCCACCGCCCCGAGCGCCGCCGGGTCGTTGATCGCGAAGATGCCACGCAGGTCGGGCGTCGACTGGAGCACGTCCTCCGCCGCCTTCGCGCCGATGTCCTTCGCGCCGCCGCTCTCGAGTTCGCTGACGATCTCGATCGCCGCGTTACCGGCCGCCTCGTGCTCGTCGATCACCGCACGGAATCCCCGCACGCGAAGCCGGCAGGACTCCGCCTGCTTGAAGTGCAGGATCGCGACCTTTCCCCCCTCGGGTCCGAGCGCCTCGATCATCGCCCGCGCCGCCTCACGCCCTCCTCCCTCGTTGTCGGTGCAGACCTGCGTGACGATCTCGACCCCCGGCTCGTGGCACGGGATGTCCACCGTGAAGACCGGGATGCCGACGGCGTTCGCCTCGCGGATGACCGGCACGATCGACCGGGAATCGCACGGGCTCAGCACGATCGCCGCCACCCCGCGCACGATGAAGTCCTTCACCTGGTTGCCCTGCCTGGCAGGATCCTTGTCGGCACTCACCACGAGCGTGGTGTAGTCGTGCTTCGCCCCCTCGGCGGTGATCGTGTCACCGATGACCTTGAAGAACGGGTTGTCGAGCGTGAGGAGCGAGACGCCGATCGTGCGGGCCGAGCCACCTCCCGGGGTGGCGGCGGGTTGCGTGGGCCGTGAGCCGCAACCGGCCGTGAGGACGGCAGCCGGCACCAGGAGCAGGAGGCGGCCGAGCAGCCTTGGCAGGCGACCGTGCGTCATGGTTTCGTGTCCCCTCGGGTGTCGTGTCCCCTCGACGGCCTGCCGCACCCTGCACCGCGCATGGGCCGCCCGACTCGCTCCTCTTTTCGCACCCGCACCCGACATTTGCAACGTGTCACCGCCATGGGTGCGGGGCCCCCCGGGGACTATACTTGCGTGGTGCGGGCATCCGATCCGCCCGGACGCGTGGTCGAGGACCGAGTCCCATGCCGTCGAATCCACGACGACGAACCGTGATCGGCGCGTGGTTGTCGTTCGCGATGGCGGCGTGCGCCTCCTCGGCGGATCCGACGCGCTCCGCGGCCCTGGCCGTCGAGGCGGCGGCGGCCGACCTCGACTTCTTCGAGTCGCGGGTGCGACCGCTCTTCGTCGCCCACTGTGCGGAGTGCCATTCGCGGACCGGCGGCACGGTCGAGGGGGGCCTGTCGTTCGACACCCGCGGCGACTTCCTCGCAGCCGCGGACGTGGCTGCGTCGGGCAGACCGGACGACAGCCTCCTCATCCACGCCGTGCGGTACGACGGCGACCTGCAGATGCCCCCCGACGGGAAACTTCCCGCCGCGGCGATCGCGACGCTCGAGGAGTGGGTGCGACGGGGCCTGCCCTGGCCCGATGACGGTGGACCGGCGCGGGCCGAGGCATTCGATATCGCCCGCCGCGCGGCGGAACACTGGTGCTGGCAGCCCCCGCGGGCGTCGCCACCGCCGGCGGTGACCCGCGCCGACTGGTGCCGCGACGACATCGACCGCTTCGTGCTCGCGCGGCTCGAGGCGGCCGGCCTCGCCCCGGCCGAGGAGGCACCCCGTGCCACGCTCGTGCGGCGCGCCGCCGCGGCCCTCACGGGACTGCCTCCCGATCCCGCGCTCGTCGCCGGTGCCCTCGCCGACCCGGCTCCCGACTGGTTCGACCGGGTGGCGGACGCCCTGCTCGCCTCACCCCACTTCGGCGAACGCTTCGCACGGCACTGGCTCGACGTGACCCGCTATGCCGAGACCCGCGGCCACGAGTTCGACTATCCGATTCCCAATGCGTGGCGCTACCGCGACTGGGTCGTGCGGGCGCTCAACGACGACCTGCCGTATGACCGGTTCGTGCGGGAGCAGATCGCCGGCGACCTCGTCGAGCCGCGGCTCTCGCGTGAGGGCGGCGACGAATCGGTGGTGGGCACGGGCTTCTGGTTTCTCGGCGAGGAGGTGCACTCGCCGGTCGACATCGCCCAGGACGAGGCGGATCGCGTCGACAACCGGGTCGACACGTTCGGCAAGGCGTTCCTCGGCATGGCTCTCGGCTGTGCCCGCTGCCATGACCACAAGTTCGACGCCGTGTCGGCCGCCGATTACTACGCCATCGCCGGCACCGTGATGTCGAGCAGCTACCGCCAGGTGCCGTTCGAGTCACTGCTCCACAATCGCCGGGTGGCGGCCGACGCCGAGGCGGCATCCGCGGCGGCGCGCGGTGCACTCCTGCCACTCGTGGCGGACGTGCTCGAGGCATCGGCTGACGATCTCGATGCCGTGCTTCCCCCGGTTGGGGATGTGGCGGCCGCGCGGGCGGCGACGCAGCCCGACCCGGACGGGAGCGTCGTCATCGCCGACTACACAGGCCGCGTGGCACCCGCCACCCCGCTGATCACCGACGCAGCCGCCTGGGGCACGACGGCGGTCTCGGCCGGTCACCCCGTGGTCATGCCACCCCGCGACGGTGCGAGCGGGACCGTCCGCCTGACGAGCGTCGGTGCCGCGTCGAGCGACGCCGTGTGGTCGATGACGAAATCACTCGGCGAGCGCGATCCCGGCGGACTCGGTCGCGTGGATCGCGCGGGCCGCGTGCTGCGCACGCCGAAGGTGCGCCTCACGCAGGGCGTCCTCTGGCACCGCGTGCGTGGTCACGTCCAGATCGCCGCGATCGTGGACGGCCATGTGATGATCCAGGGACCACTCTATGGCGGCACCGTGCTCGACTCCGACACGAAGGGGGAGTGGAAGTGGATCCGTCAGGATCTCACGCGCGACATCGCCTGGGACCGCGGCCACGTCGTGCACGTGGAGTACGCGCCGATCGCGGGCGCCGTCGAGATTGCCGAGGTGGTCGCCGCTCCGCGCGAGCCGGCACGCACGGAGCCGCTGCTCGCCGCCCTGGCCGCCTCCGACCGGGACGTGGCCGTCGCCGGCCGGGTGATGCTCGACAGGGCGATCGCCGCCTGTCGCGCAGGGTCGCTCGAGGGCGCGCCGCATGCGGCGGCGCTGGCCGCGCTCGCCAATCGACTCCTCGACCGGCCCGGCCTCGACTGGTCGGCTGGCCCGGCCCGACGCCTCGCCGAGGCGGCCGCCTCGGCGGCGACGGCGCGGGAGTCGATCCTGGCCACCGTGAAGCTCGAGTCGGCCACGGCTCCGGCGATCCTCGATGGCAACGGCGTCGATCAGCACGTGCTGCTCAAGGGTGCGGCCGCCCGTCGTGGCGACCTGGTTCCACGCCGGTTTCTCGAGGCCATCGACGGGGCCGACCAGTCGGTCTTTCCGGCCCACACGTCCGGTCGGCGCGAACTGGCAGACCGGGTGCTCGACGCGGACAACCCGCTCACGGCCCGCGTGGCGGTCAACCGCGTGTGGCACTGGCTCTTCGGCCGCGGCCTCGTGCCCACGCCCGACAACTTCGGCGTCCTGGGCGAGGCGCCGGCCGATCCGGCGGCACGCGCCCTGCTCGATGCCCTCGCCGTGCGTTTCCGGGAGGAGGGCTGGAGCGTCAAGAAACTCGTTCGTGACATCGTCACGAGCGCGACCTGGCGGATGTCGAGCACGACCGACCCAGAGGCGCGGCTGGCCGACCCGCGGAACCTGCTCTTCCACCACCACCCCCTCCGGAGGCTCGACGCGGAGGCGATCCGGGACACGATCCTCGCCGTGTCGGGACGGCTCGACCGGACGCTCGGTGGGCCGCCGGTCGAGGTCTTCCTCACCGAGTTCCACGACGGCCGCGGGCGGCCGGCGAGTGGTCCGCTCGACGGCGCCGGTCGCCGCAGCATCTACACGCGCATCCGGCGCAACTTCCTCCCCGGATTCCTCACCGCCTTCGACATGCCGGTGCCGTTCCAAGCGATGGGGCGCCGCAACGTCACGAACGTGCCCGCGCAGGCGCTCGTGCTGATGAACGATCCCTTCGTCGCCGAGCAGGCGACGCTCTGGGCACGGAGGGTGCTCGCCGACGCGCCCACGGCACCCGAGACACGGATCGCGGGGATGTACCGCGACGCCTTCGCACGGGATCCCACGAACGACGAGCTGGCCGCGGCGCGGGCCTTCGTCGAGGCGCAGACCGCCGCGCATGGGGGATCGTTCGCCTCCGACCAGCGGCAGGAGGCCGCATGGGCGGACCTCGCCCACGCGCTCTTCAACGCCAAGGAGTTCATCTTCGTGCCCTGATGCGGGCCTCGGCCTTCGTTCCGGCCAGGTACCGCTCGCGCCGCAGAGTCCGCCGATGCGTCATCGCCACCACTGCCGTCGCTTCCGCCCCGCCCCGCTGTCGCGGCGCGACCTCCTGCGCGAGGCCTCGTGCGGCTTCGGCGCCGTCGCGGCGACGACCCTGCTCGCCGGCCGTGCTGGTGCCGTGCCGGCCGGCCTCCACCATCCGGCCCGCGCAACGAGCGTGATCTTCCTCTACATGGACGGCGGCGTCTCGCAGGTCGACAGCTTCGACCCCAAGCCGCGGCTCGAACAGGACGCCGGCAGGAACCCGCGCGACCTCTTCAAGGTCGATGCCACGCAGTTCAACAACGTCGGCACGCTCCTGCCGAGCCCGTGGCGGTTCCAGCGCTACGGCGCGAGCGGGATTCCGGTGAGCGACCTCTTTCCCCACATCGGCGGAGTCGTCGACCGGCTCGCGGTGATCCGCTCGATGACGAGCGAGTTTCCGGAGCACACCAACGCCAACTACTTCCTGCATACGGGCTCCGGCCTGCAGGGCCGCCCGAGCATGGGCGCCTGGACCACGTATGGCCTCGGCAGCGAGAGCCAGGAACTGCCCGGCTACATCGTGCTCAACGGCGGCCTCATTCCCCCGGGCGGGCTCGACAACTTCACGAGCGGCTTTCTGCCGGCGACCTACCAGGGCTCGGTCGTCCGGCCGACACCGACCGGCCTGGCGAACGTGGGGCGACGCGAGCCGGCCGCGGCGCTCCAGCGGGCGAAGCTCGACCTCGCCCGCACGCTCGACGCCGGCTTCGCCTCCCGCCTCGCCGGGGACGGCGCGGCCCCCGACGCGCTCGACAGTGCGATCGCCAATCAGGAGCTCGCCTGGCGGATGCAGACGGAGGTGCCCGACCTCCTCGATCTTTCCGGCGAGACCGTGACGACCCGACGTGCCTACGGGATCGAGAGCGAGTACGAGCCGACCCGGATCTTCGCCGCCGAGTGCCTGCTCGCCCGCCGCATGGTGGAACGGGGCGTGCGCTTCGTCGAGCTCACCTGCCCCAAGGTGAGTGGTGATCGCTGGGACCAGCACGGCAATCTCAAGGCCGGCCACGAGAACAACGCGCGGGCCGTCGATCAGCCGATCGCCGCGCTCATCCGCGACCTCGAGGCCCGCGGACTGCTCGACACGACGCTCGTCGTCTGGAGCGGCGAATTCGGCCGCACGCCCTTCGCACAGGGGTCGGACGGCCGCGACCACAATCCCCAGGCCTTCTCGCTGTGGATGGCGGGGGGAGGCGTACGCGGCGGGATCACGGTCGGCGCCACCGACGACTACGGCTACCGCGTCGTCGAGAAGCGCTTCATGATCCACGACCTCCACGCCACCATGCTCCACCTCCTCGGCATCGACCACACGAAGCTCACCTTCCGCTTCAGCGGCCGCGACATCCGCCTCACCGACGTCTACGGTCGTCTCATCGAGGACGTGCTCGCGTGACGGGACGGGTGACGTCGTCCCCGGCGGGATGTTCGTGCGGCACGGCGTCCTCCGGGGGGCGAAACGGCACGCACTCCAGCAGGAGGGGGACGAGTGCGAGCGACCCGGTCGCCGAGAGGTGGTCGTCGTCGTAGTAGAGGCAGTGCCCCCGGTCGAGCACCCGACTGCGGCCGCCGGCACGGCCGAGGATCGGCCAGGGGTCGAGCAGCGTGACCGCCTCGTGGGCGGCCGCGATCCCATCGAGGATCCGTCGCGTCGTCGCGTGACGCGTCAGGTACTCCGCCTCCGTCACGCCGAGCGCGGCATCGATCGCAGCCTCGTCATGGAACAGGCTCGCCACACTCGCCGCCTGCGGAATGTTCCGCCGGCACTCGGGAATCGGCAGCAGGACATACACCCGCCGCACGCCGTGCCGCTCGAGAAACGCGACCGTGTCCTCGAGCGCCGCCTCGAGGGCCGCGGGCCCCGTGCGCCGGACCGCTCCGTCGTCGTGCACGATGCCAATCTCGTCGAGTGCCGGCGTGGGGTGCTCGGTGGGCATGTAGCCCTCGCCGTCGAGCGTCCAGCGCCTGACGAGGAAGACCGCGTCGTACCGCTCCGTCTCGACGAGTCGCCGCAGGTCCCGTTCGTGCTCGGCGCGGCGGGCGTCGGCTCGGGCCCGGTATGCGTTGATGAGCGTCGGCCCGAAGACAAGCCGGCCGGGGACGTCGGCGACGACGGCGGCACGTGCGAAGGCCGGGCCCACCGCCTCCGCGTGACTGTCGCCCACGAGCAGGAAGCGCGGTGGTCGATCGGACGGTCCGAGGATCGCGCCGGAGGCCAGCGTGGAGCGATCGGTCGCGCCGGCCGCCAGCGTCGCCTGCCGGTCGGTCAGCGCGAACGGCGTCCTGAAGCACTGGCTCGGCAGCCATGCCCCGACGAGCGCCGCCGCCACGAGGGCCGCCTGCGCGCCCGCCGACCGCGTCGCGAGCCATCGACGGCTCGGGATCTCGACCAGTCGCCACGACACCACCGCGAGCCCCAGGCCCACGAGGAGGGCGGCGCCGGTCGCCCAAGCCGGCAGTTCGGGCTCGACCGAGAGTCGCCGGGCGATGACGAGGGCGGGCCAGTGCCAGAGGTACAGGGAGTAGGAGACGAGCCCCACGAACAGCGTCACCGGATGCACGAGGACGCGCGTCAGCCCGGGCCGGACGACGAGCCCGTCGCCGCCCGCGATCCAGGCGGCGGCACCGACGACCGGCGGCAGCGCGGCAAACCCCGGGAAGGTCGGATGCACGACACGTCCATACGTCACGGTCGCGGCGACGATCGCAACCAGGCCGCCCAGCATGAGCCCCCGCTTGCCCGCCTGGGAGTCCGGCGACCACCCCGTGGCCGCGAGCGCGCCGCCGGCGAGCAATTCCCAGGCACGCGACGGCAGG
>CAIWZS010000129.1 GCA_903917235.1 uncultured Planctomycetaceae bacterium
CGGCTCGGGCGCCACCGGAGGCTCGGCCGTCGCGTCGGTCGTCGCGTCGGCGAGCGCGTCGAGGGCCGGGGCGGCGTCGGGGGCGAACTCGAGCCAGGCCTCCCGGGAAACCTTCGCCAGGGTCTCGCTGGCGGCGATTTCGGCGACGCGGTTCTTCAGGCCGTCGCGAAGGCGCACGATCGGGGCCCTGTCCTGCGCGTAGACGACCCGCACCCGCGCCGCCGCCCGCTGCTGGGCATCGCGGGTCGCTTCCGTGTCCGGCCGCTCGAACGGCACGCGCGACACGACGCCACGGGGCGGGACCGACCCGATGCGGAAGGGAAAGGGCTCCTCCCAGCCGCGCAGAAGCACAAGCAGCAGCAGCGCCGCGCCGACGCACAACCCGAGGCGGGCGAGCACGTCCGCACGGGTCGCGATTTCGAGGAGACCGGCGAAGAAGCCCGTGGGCGCGTCGATCGCTCCCCCACGTCGGCTGCGGCGTCGGTGCGGCGCGTTGTCCACGGGTCGATCGGTCCTCAGTGTTCGTAGGCGTCGACGATCCGCTGCACGAGCGGGTGGCGCACGATGTCGACGCCGCCGAGTTGCACGCGTCCACAGCCGGGGACGTCGCGCAGCCGCCGCATCGCGTCCACGAGCCCGCTCTGCCGCTCCGACGGCAGGTCGATCTGCGTCGTGTCACCGGAGATCACCATCTTCGACTCGTGCCCGAGCCGAGTCAGGAACATCTTCATCTGCGCGACGGTCGTGTTCTGGGCCTCGTCGAGGATCACGAAGGCGTGGTTGAGCGTCCTGCCGCGCATGTAGGCCAGCGGGATCATCTCGACGATGTCCTGATCGGTGAGCCGCTTGAGCACCTCGTAATCCATCATCTCGCGGAGCGCGTCCATGAGCGGTCGGAGGTAGGGATTGATCTTCGCCTGGAGGTCGCCCGGCAGATATCCGAGGCTCTCGCCCGCCTCCACGGCGGGTCGCACGAGCACGATCTTCCGCACCCGCTCGCTGCGGAGGAAGGCGACGGCCATCGCGACGGCGAGGAACGTCTTGCCGCAGCCGGCCGGACCCGTGCAGAGCACGATGTCATGGTCGCGGATCGCCTGCACGTAGGCCGCCTGCCCGGCGGACCGGGGCACCAGCTGCCTGCCCGGCTGCTGGATCTCGATCGGGTCGTGCCGCACCGGCGGCGTGTCCCCGGTCGCCACCGCGAGCAGCCGGCTCACCTGATCGGCGGTCACGGAGCCGTCGTCGCGCGCGATGCGATCGAGCGACTCGAAGACCGTCGTGGCGCGGCGGACCGCGGCCTCTTCCCCCTCGATGTGGATGGCGTCGTCACGCGCCGTGACGGCGACCCCGAGGGCGGTGCGGATGCGGCGCAGGTGCTGATCGCGCGGCCCGAAGACGGCGACGAGTCGCTTCGAATCGACGACCGCGATCGACGTGCGGGGCATCGAGAGCCGCGGCGGCCGGGTCCGTCGGCGGTTCCGGAGAGGGATGGGCTGCACCGCCATACTATACACCTGGACCGCTCCGACCCCGAATGGCCGGGCGAGAGCCGGGTTTTGCGATGCCGGGCGGCCCGCGGCCGGGACGCTTCATCCCGGGCAGCCGAACGTCCAGAGCGCCCAGGCGCCCGGAGCCGCGAGCGTCAGCGAGTCGACGAGGTCGAGCACGCCTCCCATCCGGCCGAGTGCCGTGCCGGAATCCTTGGCGTCGTACTCGCGCTTGATCAGCGACTCGCACAGGTCCCCGAGCATGCCGAGCGCGCCGACCGCGAGACCGAACACGACGAAACCGCCGACCGGCCGCGCGGACCCGCCGCCGCGCTCGATGACGAGCCATGCGAGTCCCACCGCCGCGAGGAGCGACGCGATCGCCCCTTCCCACGTCTTGCCGGGACTGAGTCGTGGAGCCATGCGATGCCTCCCGATGAGCGAGCCGACGAGGTAGGCCGCGATGTCGCCCCCCTTGACGACGGCGATGAGGCTCACGAGCGGAACGATCACGGGCCACGCGCCACGTCCCTCCATGCCCGCGGCGCCGCCCACCACCCGCAGGGCGACCATGAACGCCAGCGGGAGGCCGACCAGCGTGACGACGAGGGCACCGGCGGCGGCCCGCTCGACCGGCCGGTCGCCGTCGCCGTAGTGCAGCACCTCCGCGGTGAGCAGGGCGGCGACGGCGACGGCGCACGCGAGCGCCGCCCATCCGAGCCCCGTGAGCGACGACGCGCAGGGTGTGGTCGTCGTGGCGACGGTGGCGCCGACCGCCGTGACGACGGGGAGCGCGGCGACCGCGCACCGCACCGTCGCTTCGCGGAGCCGCGTCCCGTGCCTCGCGACCAGCGCGGCGAACTCGGCCGCGCCGCCGAGCGCCGCCGCGACGGCGACGGGCAGGAGCCACCAGCCGGGCCGCGTGCCGAGGAGCCCCGTCGCGTCCGCCCAGGCGAGCGCGACGAAGCCGGTGACGACCCCGGCCGCGACCTGGGCGCGCGGACCGAGCGCCTTCGGCAGCGCCCACCGCCTCGGCCGCTCGGTCGCGGTGACGGGATCCACGGCGCTCACGGTCGCGTCAATCCTCCGAAGCGACGATCCCGCCCCGCGAAGGCCGAGAGGGCCGCGTCGAGGTGCGCGACCGTGAACTCCGGCCACGGCACGTCGGTCACCCAGAGCTCGGCGTAACTGATCTGCCAGAGGAGAAAGTTGCTCAGCCGCATCTCGCCGGCCGTGCGGATGAGCAGGTCGGGATCGGGCATCCCCGTGGTGTCGAGGCGGCTCGCGACGAGAGCCTCGTCGATGGACTCCGGATCGAGACGGGCCGCGGCGGCGTCGCGGGCGAGGCTGCGGGCGGCCGCCACGAGCTCGCCGCGCGAGCCGTAGTTGATCGCGAGGCACAGCCGCATCCCCGCGTTGCGTTCGCAGAGCGCCGCCGACCGGTCGAACTCCGCGAGGGTCGATGCGGGGAGGCCGTCCCGGCTGCCGATCATCGCGAGCCGGATGCGCTCCCGCATGAGGAGCCCGCGTTCCTCGACGAGGTACTGCTCGAGCAGGTGCATGAGGAACCGCAGCTCGGGGGCGGGCCGCCGCCAGTTCTCGCTCGACAGGCAGTAGAGCGTCAGCTGGTCGATGCCGAGCCGAGCGCAGTGTTCGGTGACGCGTCGCACGGTGGCGACCCCGCGCCGATGCCCTTCGATCCGCGGGAGGCCGCGAGCCTGCGCCCAGCGGCCGTTGCCGTCCATGATGATCGCGACGTGGCGCGGGAGTTCCGTGCGGGAGGCGACCGTCGTCCCGACCGGATCGGTCGTCGACGCCACGGCCGGTGGATCGGAGGCGCGGGTGGTCACGTGGGTGCCGGCGTGCGCGGGGCATGGGAGGCCACGGGCGCCGCACGAGACCGCCCGAGGACGATCGTCTGGCTCCGATCCGGCCCGACGGAGGCCACGGTGACGGGCCGGCCGAGGAGCTCGCCGATCCGCGCGATGTAGCGCTTGGCGTTGGCGGGGAGCGCGGCCTCGGTGCGCGCGCCACTGATGTCCTCGTGCCAGCCCGGGAGCGACTCGTAGACGGGCATCGCCCGCTTGAGGTCGTCGATCTGGCCGGGGAATCGGGTCGTGCGGGCGCCGTCGATCTCGTAGGCCGTGCAGATCCGCAGCTCGTCGAGACCGCTGAGCACGTCGAGCAGCATGACGGCGAGCTCGTCGACCCCCGAGAGTCGGGCGGCATAGCGGGCGGCCACCGCGTCGAACCAGCCACAGCGTCGCGGCCGCATCGTGACCGTCCCGTACTCCCGGCCCCGCTCGCGCAGGTGCACCCCGACGGGTTCGCCCTGCTCCGTCGGCAGCGGACCGCCCCCCACGCGCGTCGTGTAGGCCTTGACCACGCCGATCACGCGCTCGATCCAGCGGCCCGGCACGCCCGACCCGCTCGCGACGCCGAGTCCCGAGGAATTGGAACTGGTGACGAACGGGAAGGTGCCGTGATCGACATCCAGCAGCGATCCCTGGGCACCTTCGAAGAGGAGCCGGCGGCCATCCTCGACCGCGTCGAGCAGGAATGCGGTCGTGTCGGCGACGAACGGCCTGAGCCGCTCGGCATGCCGCAGCGAATCGGCGAGGATCGCCTGCGGATCGAGCGGCATGGCACCGTCGCCCTGCCACGCCGAGAGCAGACGGTTCTTCACGGCGACGATGTCGGCGAGCTTCGCCGCGAATCCCGGCCGATAGAGGTCGCCGAGTCGGATCGCGAACGAACGCCCCACCTTGTCGCGGTAGCAGGGACCGATGCCACGACCCGTCGTGCCGATCGCCTCACCTCCCGACAGGCTCCCGTCGAGGATGCGATCCTCCGCCAGATGCCAGGGGAAGACGAGGTGCGCGCGGTCGCTGAGGAGCAGCTTGCCGGCGACGGTCACTCCCCGCGCCTCGAGCCCCTCGATTTCGCGGATGAAACTGGCCGGGTCGAGCACGACGCCCCCGGCGACCACGCAGGTGATCCCGTCGCGCAGGATGCCGCTCGGGATGAGCGACAGCTTCCACGTCTGGCCTCCCGAGACGACGGTGTGGCCGGCGTTGGCCCCGCCCGCGTAGCGGACCACGATCTCGTGGTCCTCCGTGAGGATGTCGACGAGCTTTCCCTTGGCCTCGTCACCCCACTGGAGGCCGATCACACAGGTGCCGGGCACGGCGGACAGACCCTCCTCGACGCGGAACAATCGCGGAGGCTGCCGGCGCCGGTCCTCCCCACAAAGGATAAAACCGCGGCATGTCCGGTCAAGCACGACCCGATCACGGTACGCCTTCGTGAAACAGCAGCCCGGCACCTCGCATCACGTCACCGCGGCGGAGGCCGGCCGCACGATCGCCGCGTTCCTCCGCGAACGGCTCGCGCCGGCGAGCTGGTCGCGCGTGCAAAAGCTCGTGCGGGGACGCCATGTGCTCGTCCACGGCAACCTCTGCACCGATGCCGCCCGCCGTCTGAAGGAGGGCGACGTGGTGAAGGTGCTCGACGTCGCGACGGCGGCTCCCGCACGGGCCGACGACGTCCGGATCGTCCACCTGGACGACGACGTGGTCGTGGTCGAGAAACCGACGGGCGTCACCACGACGCGCCACCACGAGGAGGCCGGCTGGCCGGCGCGCCGCCGTCAGCTCCAGCCGACGCTCGACGAGCTCGTGCCGGAGGCGATCGCCCGCCACCTCCAGTCGCGCGGTGGCCGGACCCCGCATGGGACCCGGCCGCGAACGCCGCCGGTCAAGGCCGTCCACCGGATCGATCGCGAGACGAGTGGCCTCGTCGTCTTCGCCCGCAACGTGCCCGCGAGCCGGATCCTCGCCGAGCAGTTCCGCGTGCATACGACGCACCGTCGCTACGTGTCGCTGGTGACGGGCCGTGTGAGTGCGCGCACGATCCGCTCGCGACTCGTGCGCGACCGCGGGGACGGTCGGCGCGGATCGACCTCCGATGCCGAGGAGGGCAAGGAGGCCGTCACCCACGTCTCGCCGCTCGAGCACTTCGGAGACGCCTACACGCTGGTGGAGTGCCGCCTCGAGACCGGCCGCACCCATCAGATCCGCATCCACATGGCCGAGTGCGGCCATCCGGTCTGCGGCGAGCGGGTGTATCGCGCTCCGCGTGGCCGCGCTGCGGCGGACGAGTCGCGGGCGCCGCGCATCATGCTCCACGCCGCGGAGCTCGGCTTCGTGCATCCGGTCAGCGGTGCGGAGCTCCGCTTCACGAGCCCGCTCCCGGCCGACATGCGGCGGGTGCTCGCCGCCCTGCGCGCGGACCGGGACGCCTAGGGCGCATCCCGTTTTGCTGAAGCGACGAGTTGGCAGCCTGGAGAAGGGAGGCGAGGGGATCGGCGAACGCTCGACGAGCGTGTGGCCGCTGCGGTCACAGCGAGGAGACTTTTGCCGCCCCCGAGCCGTTGCTACACCAGAGTCGGATACGGTTTAGACCGCATCCCGATGGCGTTGAGCGGTGACGGGGCATGGACAGCGTCGAATCACCGCACGTCGTGGATCTCGCCGCTCCCGACGGCCCAGCCGCACCGGCTC
>CAIWZS010000130.1 GCA_903917235.1 uncultured Planctomycetaceae bacterium
CCGCGACCATCGCCGCAAGGCAGGCCGGCACCCAGAGCCAACCGCCGAGCACCTCCATCAACGACAACCACGACATGAGGATCCGGGGGCGCGTCGTCCCCATGTCGTCGATGATCTTCAGGAACTGCGGCAGGATCTTCACCGCCAGAAAACCCGAGACGACGGAGAGCGAGACGACGACGACCGCGAGGTAGCCTCCGACGGCCCGCAGCTCGCGACGCGCCGTCGGGTCGAGCAATTCGTCGCCGGCCAGGGTCGCCCGCACCACCGGTCCGACGAGGCCGATCCGCTCGCCGAACGCGACTGCCACCGCATGGTCTTCCTGTACGAGGCCGGGCACCCGCGCGACCGCCTCCGACACCGTGGCCCCCCGCCGCAGCAGCCGGGCAGCCCTCTCCAGCCGCGTCCCCTGTCCACCGCGGCCGTCCTCTGCCCACGCGTCGAGCATCGTGGCCACCGGCACACCGGCCGTGATCGACGCCGCCACGAGTCGCAGCACCGCGGCCGACTCGACCCGCGTCGCCGCCGTGGCCCACGCGCGCCGCCACGCCCGGCGGATCGCTCGCCCCAGGATCGTGTCGCGCATCGCCGGCTCCTTCACGAGAGGTTCGACACGACCTGCACGAGGGGCAGGAAGAGTGCGATCACGGCCAGGCCCACGAGCACACCGATCGTGGCGACGGCCAGCGGGCCGATGAACCACTCGCCGATACTCGAGCCGGCACGCGCTCGGTCGTCGTGGCAGTCAGCGACGGCGTCGAGCAGCACGGCGGCGGCGGCCGGCGGGGCGTCGAGGGCCGCGACCGCGGCGTACGTCAGCGGCCGCGCCGGATCCGCCGGATCGACCGGGGGCGCGTCCGCGACACGCGCCGCGAGCACGATCGCGTCGTCGTACGCGACGCCGCCGGCGATCAGCCGGGCGAGAGCCCGGGTGAAGTCGGCGGCCGCGCACGCACGGCGCGGAGCCTGTCGCACGAGGAACCACCAGCCCACGCCGCCGAGGACCATGGCAGCCACCGCCAGTGGCCACCCGCGGCGGGCGGTGGGACCGACCGCGAGCGTGATCCTCGTGAGCCATGGAAGCCGCATCCCAAAATCGTCGAAGAGCGCCTCGAACACGGGCAGGACCACGCTCGTGAACAGCAGGGTGAGGACCGACGAGAGTGTCACGGCCGCCAGCGCGAGCCCGAGGGCGGCCAATGGCCCTCCGCCGCGCGGAGGCCGCGTGGCGGCCTGGAGGATGCGGGCCTCGAGTCGGTGGTCGCCGGGCGCGCTTGCGATCAAGGGAATCCAACACGCCGTCGCACGCCGCGCGGCCTCGACGCCGGCGGCCACGTCACCCGCGGCGACCGCCTCGGCCATGCGCCGCCAGGGACCGCGCTCGTGGGGCGGCACCGCCTCGGCGACGAGTCCCAGGTAGGCCGCGACGCCCCGATGGCGTTCGATGGCGGCGGCCACGTGCCGCGCGAGCACATCGCGGTCGCTCACGGGCCACCTCGCACGGCGCCGCCGTCGCGGGGAGCGGCGAGCGCGTCGACCAGCCCGACGAGCGGGCGGAAGAGTGCGATGCCGTAGATGAGCACGACGCAGCCGACGACGCAGGTCGCGACCGTCGGCACCGCTCGCCGGAGCGCGCGCCGCCGTCGCGCATCGAGACCACGGTAAAACGCTGCGGTCGATCGCAGCAGGCTCGCGCGAGCATCGACGTCGTCGCGGGCGACGGCGTGGGCGACGAGGGCCGGCGGTGGAGCGGCGGCATCCGCCTCGGCGGCGATCGCGCAGGCGAGGCGATCACCGACGGCGACGGGGCAGTCGCCCGCCGCGAGATCGGCGAGCACGTCGCAACGGACCGCGAGCGCCCCCGACCGCGCGTCGCGGCGGCCGAGCCTCATACGGCCCGCACTTGAGCCTCGCGCGCCGCGGCCAGCCTCCCATATTGCGCCCCTTGCCTGTTGATGGCATGATGCGGCCTTCACCCAAGGAGGCCCCATGGACATCGCGGAACGGAGTCGTGGCGATCGGCGCAAACTC
>CAIWZS010000131.1 GCA_903917235.1 uncultured Planctomycetaceae bacterium
GCGAGCGGGCCGCCGAGCGCGAAGCCGATCCCTCGAGGCACGGTGCGCCCGCTGTTCTGATCGGTGATCATGAGCCGTGCCGTCCCGGGCTTCACGACCCCGCCGCCGTCGTGCACGAACGCGGCGAGGAACCTCGCGACGTCGGGAGCCGAGGCATGCGTGCCGCCCCAGGGGGCGCCCAGGGCCCGCCAGTAGTCGCTGTTCCAGTCCCAGCTGGCCGCGGCCGGATCGCCGCCGCCCGCCTCCGGCGCCGCCTGCTCGGTCTGGCAACGCACGAACCGCTCCCGGGTGAATCCGCCGAGTCCCTGCGTGGAATGCCGCATGCCCAGCGGCTCGAGGACGGTCGACGTGACGAACGCCCGGATGTCGCTGCCGGCGATCGTCTCGGCGATCCGCGCCGCGAGCAGGATGCCCATGCTCGAATACCCGAACCGCGCGCCGGGCGCGAAGAGGAGGGGCGTGCGGAGGGCGGCGGCGACGAAGGCGTCGAGCGGCGCGTGTGCGGCACGCAGGTGGTCGTTCTCGGGAAGCTGGTCGGGCAAGCCGGAGACGTGGGAGAGAAGCTGCCGGATCGTGACCCGCTCGCGTCCGTCGCCCGTGAACGCGGGCAGGAACCGTCGCACCTCGTCGTCGAGGTCGAACTGGCCACGGTCGTGGAGGGTCATGAGCGCCGTGACGGCGATCGGCTTCGAGATCGAGCCGAGCAGGAACATCGCGTCGGCGTCCGCGGGTCCCGCCGGGCCCTGTCCGAAGCCGCGCGAGAACGACCGACCACCCCGCTCGACGTGCAGCGCCGCCGTCGCGACACGCCCGGAGGAGACGGCCGTGTCGAGCACGGCGGCAGCCGCCTCGAGATCGTCGTCGGCACCCGACGCGGCCGAGGTGCGGCCGGGCTCGAGCGCGACCCCGGTCATGAACGCGGCCGACGCGGCGAGCGCGTCACGGCGATGAACTGGTGGCATGACCGGACTCCGTGAGCGGCCGGACGGACGCGAGATGATGCGTCCCTCCCCGGCACGGCAGGATACCCGCGGTCCACCGGCCGCGCGGCCGGCCGTCGCTTCGCCACCGGAAAGACGCTATCGTGATGCGACTCCCGGGGGATGTCTCCGTCCCACGTCTTCCCTGCCACCCGACAGCGCGAGGTGTTCCATGGCCACAGCGACCGCGTCCACGAAGCTCCTGCCCGAGGTCGAGCGTTTCCTGTCGGAGTCGCCGCTCCGCGGAGTGATCGGCGGCAGGGATGTGGCGGCATCCGACGGGGCCACGATGCCCACCCGTGATCCGGGCACCGGCGAGCCGATCGCCGAGTTCTCCGTGCTCTCGGCCGCCGACGTCGATCGCGCGGTCACCGCCGCCGCCGATGCCTTCAGGAAATCGGGCTGGGCGACCATGGCCCCCAACGAGCGCGGCGCGCACCTCCACCGGCTCGCCGACGCAGTCGAGAAGCACAAGCCGATCATCGCCCAGATCGAGGCGCTCGACGCGGGCAAGCTGCTGCCTCACGCGGCCGGTGACGTGCAGAACCTGATCGACACGCTGCGCTACTTCACCGACATGGCGCAGCACGTGCAGCGGCGGAACGTCCTCGCCGTGGCGGGCCACGAGGCATGGACCGTGCGGCATCCCTGGGGACCGTGCGGCTTCATCTTCCCGTGGAACTTTCCCTTCCTGCTCATCGGCTGGGGCGTGTCGCCGGCGCTGGCGGCGGGCAACACCGTCGTGATCAAGCCGGCGGAGGACACACCCCTCTCGGCGATCTACCTCGGCCGGCTCGCCCGCGAGGTAGGCCTTCCCGACGGGGTGATCAACGTGGTGCCCGGCACCGGCGCCGAGGCGGGTGCGGCCCTCTCGGCCCACCCCGGCCTCAAGCGGATGAGCTTCACGGGTTCACCCGAGGTGGGTCGGCTCGTGGGCGAGGCCTGCGGCCGGAATCTCGTGCCGGTGAAGCTGGAGCTCGGCGGCAAGGGTGCCGCGGTGGTGTTCGACGACGTGGACGTGGCGGCCACGGCCGAGAAGCTCGTGGGCGCGATCACGTTCCACACCGGACAGGTCTGCTGCGACGCCACCCGTTGGATCGTCCACGCGAAGATCTACGACCGCTTCGTCGACGAGTGCCGCCAGCGGCTCGAGCGGGTGCAGGTCGGTTATCAGCTCGACGGCAAGACGGCGATGGGGCCGGTCGTCAACGCGAAGCAGCGGCAGCGGGTGCTCTCGTACCTCGAGAAGGGCGTGCAGCAGGGCGCGAAGGCGGTGCTCGCGGGCGGACCGGCCGACGTGTCGGGACGGGATGGCTACTACGTGAAGCCCGCCCTGCTCGCGGGATCGCTCGACAACGTGGCGGCACGCGAGGAGATCTTCGGCCCGGTGGCCTACCTCGCGCCGTTCAAGAACGAGGACGAGGCGATCCTGATGGCCAACGACACCGACTACGGTCTGGCCAACAGCGTCTGGACGAGCGACCTCGGCCGCGCCGCGCGGGTGGCCGAATCGATGGTGGCGGGCAACAGCTGGATCAACGCGCACAACGTCTTCCCGCGCGGCGTGCCCTACGGCGGTGTGAACAAGAGCGGCACGGGGGGCGGCGTCAACTCGATCGAGACGCTCTTCGACTACTGGCGGAGCCAGTCGGTGGTGCGCCCGCTCGGCTGACCGCCGGCGGCGAGCACGATCCCACGAACGGCGTATCGGGCGAGTGCCGCCACGCCCATTCGCACGCCTGGAGGCGTGCGCCACAGAAGACAGGGGAGCCGGTCGGGGGTCGCGCGCAGACGCCGGTGAATCTTCGACTGCACCACGCGACGTGCCAGGCGGACAGAGCCTCCACCGTCGAAATCCGCCGGCGGCGAGCACGATCACACGAACGGCGTATCGGGCGAGTGCCGCCACGCCCATGCGCACGCCAGGAGGCGTGCGCCACATGCAGCGGCCGGTCTGATGGCTCCGGATGGGCGAGCGGCCCGATCGCGTCAGCGACGTTGGGCCACGGCAAGATCCGAAGTAGACTTTTGGACTGTCGGAATCGCCACGTCAAGGCACGCAGGGCACACAGCGCACACAAGGCAAACGTGGGGCGACACAGGCTGGCCATGAGTGGATCAGACAGGCACGCCGCGCCGGGTCAGGTCAGCCGCCGGCGGCTGTTCGTGGCGGGCTCGGCGGGGATGGCGGGGATCACGCTCGCTGACATCTTGCGGGCGGAGGACGCCAAAGTGCCGGGCGGCCCTTCGCAGGGCCGCCGGACGGCCCGCGCGATCATCAACGTCCACCTCGACGGCGGGCCGCCGCAGATGGACACGATCGACATGAAGCCCGACGGCCCGGCCGAGGTGCGCGGCGAGTTCGCGCCGATCGCGACGAGCGTGCCGGGTATCCGCATCTGCGAACTCCTGCCCGCGATCGCGGGCCTCGCCGATCGCTTCGCCTTCATCCGGTCGCTCGTGGGTTCGGCGGGCGCCCATGACGCCTTCCAGTGCCAGTCGGGCTTCCC
>CAIWZS010000132.1 GCA_903917235.1 uncultured Planctomycetaceae bacterium
CTCGAGCTGCAGTTTCGTGATCGGCTGACGTCCTACCTCGGGCGGTTCATGCGGCGCGGCAGGCTCGTGCGGAATGAAGAGCTGCTCGAGGCCATCGAGCCGCTCGTCGACGCCGACGAGGCCAACGAGGTGCTGCGTGCCGATGCGATCGCAACGGGCGTCATCGACGGCGTTTCGGGGCACGTCGTGGTGGAGGTGTCGGCGACGTGCGGCGCCGATGATGTCGACCGGGCGTAACGGCGGGCCGGCATCCTCCGAAAGGCCGGCCTGATGGCGGTGCCGCTCGTGGCCTGCGAGGTCGTTTCGCGGGAGCTGGTCGCCTACGCCCGCAGCCGGCAGGTGCGGGTCTGGTGCAACGGCACGATGATCGACGCGGCAGCCTGACGCACCCAACTCGAGCGACGAGGCGACGAGGTTCGACGAATGCTCGTGGAGCGGGCGGAAGCGAGGAGACCGTGCCGTCCCCTGCGCCGGTGCCCCACCACGGCCGGATGCGATGGAGGCCGGCCGAGCGTGTCGCTCACGCCGCCTTGAGTCTCGTCGCCGGTCCGTCGGCGTCCGACTCGCCGGCGACGACGGCCAGCGCCCGCAGCAGCAGCGATTCGCGACAGGCCACGGCCGCCTTCTCGTCCGCGCCGCGAAAGATGGCATCGATCTGGACCGGCACACCGCCCGACTCGGGATCACCCAGCCGCGCCGTCGACGCGGCATGGTCGAGTCCCGGATGCGAAGCGACGAGCTCGCGCAGGCCGTCGAGCCGGCGGCGCACCGTCGCCGGTCCATGGTCCGCCGGAAGCGTGAGCCGGATCGAGAGGGGGATGCGGGTGCGACTCGAGTAGTTGACCAGCTGCGACTTCGCGAACTCGGCATTGGGAATCGAGACGAGCGCATGATCGCTGCCGCGGATGCGGGTGGATCGCAGACCGATCCGTTCCACGCGACCGCGGACCGAGCCGTACTGGCACTCGTCACCGATCCGCACCGGCTTGTCGGCGAAGATCACGAGCCCGGCGATGAGATTCTCGACGGTGTACTGCGAGGCCAGGGCGATCGCGAGGCCGCCGGCGCCGAGCCCCGCCACGAGCGGCGTGACGGGCACGCCGAACGAGTCGGCCGTCGCGATGAGGATCCAGGCGACGAGCAGGAAGCGGCCCACGCTGCTTGCCAGCCGGATGAGCTGCCCCTCGATCGAGTCGCCGCCGAGCTTCCTCCACGCGAGGAACGTCTCGGTGCACCACGCCACCGTGTCGAGCACGCCCATCACCACGCCCGCGAGCGTCACGAGATGCGTGGCGACCTTGGAGACGACGATCCGCTCGCCGGTGAGGCGAATCTGCGAGGTGAGCAGGTAGTCGAGCATCGCTCCCGAGACGACGAGCATGGCCGGCAGGAGAAGCCGCTCGAGCGCCTCGAGCCGATTCGTGTCGTGCGCATGGCGGCGCACCCGCCAGGCGGCGAACGCCACGAGACACGCCATCGCGACGACGAGGCACGTCGCCAGCCACTGCCACACCGTCTCCCCGCCGATCTGTGCGTGCGCCCACTCGGGCAAGGAACGGATGAACCACTCGGGAATCATCCACCCGCCCAGTTGCACGTAGGCGTCGAAGAGGCCCGGGCTGCCCGCGTCGGCCCGGTAGGGCAGGGCGCGAACCCGCGCGAAGAACTCCGCGGCGCGATCCACCGTCTCCGTGGAGAAGACGAAGTCGCCCACGCGGGCTCCCGCCGCGAGGCGCACGAGAACGATCTCGGTGCCTGGCAGACGCCAGCGGTCGATCGCACCAGTCTTGACGGCGTCGGCATCGGGAATGGCCTCGGGCGGTGGCAATTCGATTCGATCGAGCACCTCCTTGAGATGCACCGCCGCCTC
>CAIWZS010000133.1 GCA_903917235.1 uncultured Planctomycetaceae bacterium
CCGGGATGCTCGTTGGCCTCATCTTCGACGGCAACATTCAGTCCCTCTCGGCCTCGTACGTCTACTCCGACGACCAGGCCCGCGCCGTGGCCGTGGACGTCCGCGGCATTCTCGCGGCGCTCGGCAGGGTGTATCGCGCCGACCGTCTCGTCGCGGAACTCCTGGACGAACGCGACCCACCGCCGGCCCGCTGAGCCACGGGCGGATCGCCCAAAAACGCATAGTTATTGCATGTGCATTTAGTATGCACTATGTTGTGAGGCCATTCCCTATTCCACCGGCCTCCCAGGAGCCTCCGATGCCGCTCATGGCCCACCACGTCGAAATCAATCTCTTCGACCTCATCGTGATCGAGCCGGCGCCCCGGTCGCGTGCGTGCGGCCGGTGCCGGCCCGGTGCACACGGCATACCTACACACTGAACCCATCGCGCCGGGTACCGAGGAGACACGCCCATGCTGGATGTCGGAGGTGACTTCCAGGCTCGCGCGGCTGCGACGGGCCGTGTGCGACGCTGGGCCGAAGAGCATCTTGGCGACGACGGCACGGCCACGTTTCTCGTCACCGAACTGGCCTGCCACGAACCCGGCTGTCCGCCGCGTGAAACCTTCATCGCCCTCCCGGGCCACACTGGGCAACGAACCTGGAAAATCCCACGGCCTGCGGCCGACCTGTCCGCCGCCGATGTCGCCGCCGCACTGGCCCAACCGCCCGCGGAGGCTCAGGCGGCGCATCGCTCCGGCGCGGATTGCTGTGCCGCCCACCCGCACCCTTCGCCAGCCCAGACGTCCCCGGCCTCGTGCGCATCTGCAGTTCCTGATCCACCAGTTCCTGATCCACCCACTCCGGACCCACCCACTCCGGATCACATGAAAGGGGTCGCATGAGCAGCGTCGCATCGAACGCCACCACACCCGCCGACATCGGCCCGGCGAGCGGCCGCGCGCCGGTGACCGTGCTCACCGGCTTTCTGGGCGCCGGCAAGACCACGCTCCTGAATCGCATCCTCACCGAGCAGCACGGCCGGCGGATCGCCGTGATCGAGAACGAATTCGGCGAGGTGGGCGTGGATCACGAGCTCGTGATCGGCGCGGAGGAAGAGATCTTCGAGATGAACAATGGCTGCATCTGCTGCACCGTCCGCGGCGATCTGATCCGCATCCTGGGCACGCTCATGAAGCGGCGGGACCGGTTCGACGCAATCCTCATCGAGACCACCGGTCTGGCGGACCCCGGGCCCGTCGCGCAGACCTTCTTCGTGGACGACCAGATGCAGGAGGCGCTGCGGCTCGACGGGATCGTCACGCTCGTCGATGCACGGCACGTGTTCGACCAGCTCGACCACAGCGAGGAAACGACGCAGCAGATCGCCTTCGCCGACGTGATCCTCATCAACAAGACCGACCTCGTGGAACCTGACCTGCTCGACGCCATCGAGGCCCGCATCCGGCGGATGAATGCCGCCGCCAGGATCCACCGCACGCGCGATGCGGCGATCGACCTGGCCCACGTGCTCGATGTCGGCGGGTTCAATCTCAGCCGGGCGCTCGAGGTCGATCCGGCGTTCATGGAGCCGGAGTATCCCTTCGAGTGGGGCGGCGTGTTCGACCTGCCGGCGGGCGGCGCGACCATCGAGCTCGATCCCGGCCCCGACCCGGCGATGTCGGTGGCGATCGTGCCGCGCGCCCACGACGCGGCGACCGACGACCCGGCCGGCCAGCTCGCTGTCGCCACAGAGGAGGCCGTGCGCATCTACGCCGATGACGAAACGAGCGTCGCGCCGGCGGGAGAGCTCGTGCCGGGAAACCGTCACTGGCGGATGGATCTCGAGCAGGAGCCGCTGCGGTTCACGCTCGCATCACCCGACGGCGCCCGCGTGGCGATCTTCACCGAGCACCATCCCGACGAGTTCGCGATGCGACTGACGGCGGCGGGGGCCCGGCTCGAGCCACTCTCCGAGCACGCCTTCAAGCCCGACCACGAGCACGACGACACGGTCACGAGCGTGGGGATCGAGATCGCCGGCGACGTGGACGGCGAGAAGCTCAATGTCTGGCTCGGAGACCTGCTGGCGACCAAGGGCGTGGATCTCTACCGCATGAAGGGCGTGCTCGCGATCCGCGGCGAGCCGCGCCGCTACGTCTTCCAGGGCGTGCACATGCTGCTGGATCACCGACCCGACCGGCCGTGGGGTGATGCCCCGCGGGCCAATCGGATGATCTTCATCGGCCGCAACCTCGACCGGACGGCACTCACGGAAGGGTTCCGCGCGTGTCTGGCGTGAGGCGGCGGCTGCGCGGCGCGCTCACCGTGCAGAAGGTGTGGGCGGAACGGCTCGATGAGGCCGCAGCGGGCCTCGCGTTCGTGCACGGCGGCCGGCTCGCGGCAATCACGGCGACCGGGTCGGTCTGGCTCGCGGACGGATCGAGCGGCAACGCCCGCCGCCTCGGCGGCCACGAGCATGGGGGCCTGTGTCTGGCGGCGCAGCCCGGAGGCTCGCTCCTGGCAACGGGCGGACAGGACGGAGCGGTGCGTCTCTGGGAGACCGCCACGGGCGCTGCCTCCGCGGTGATCGACGCGGGCGCCGCCTGGGTCGAGCGGGTGGCGTGGCGGCCCGCCGGCGATCGCCTCGCCGCCACGGCCGGGCGGCGCGTGGGCGTGTGGAACGCGGCCGGCAACGCGATCGGTCGCTCCGACGAGCATGCGAGCACCGTCGCCGACATCGCCTGGGAGCCGGGCGGCGGACGGATCGCGACGGTGGCCTACGGGGGCGCGGCGTTTCTGGGCATGGACGCGTCCGGCCCGACGGATCACGTCGTGCTCAAGGGTTCGTCGCTCGTGCTCGCGTGGCAGCCGCAGGGCCGCTACCTCGCCGTCGGCAACCAGGACGCCACGGTGCTGTTCGTGGTCGTCGAGACCGCCGACACGCTGCAGATGTGGGGCTTTCCCTCGAAGGTGCTCGCGCTCGACTGGAGTCACGACGGCCGCTGGCTGGCCACGGCCGCCGGCTCGGGTGTGATCCTCTGGGACGCCTCGGGGCCGGGACCGAAGGGACGCACGCCGACGGTGCTCGAGGGGCATTTCGGATTCGTGACGACCGTGGCCTGGCAGCCGCAGGGGCAGCTGCTCGCCTCGGCCGGCGCCGACGCGCAGGTCTGCCTGTTCGCGCCGGCGCGGCGGGCCGCGGCGACCTGGGCCGGGCGTGCCGCGTCTCGGTCGGCCCGCGATGGCGAGGAGTCTCCGCCGACGCTCGAACCGGAGGACACGCTGCCGCTGGAGG
>CAIWZS010000134.1 GCA_903917235.1 uncultured Planctomycetaceae bacterium
CCATGCACACCCGCCTTGCGTCGCGCGAGCATCGCCTCGTTGTGAGCCACCCGAAAGAGCCAGCCGCGCAGGGACGACGCGCCCGCCGCCGTGCCCGCCTCGACGAGCCGCCCGAACGTCGCCTGCACGAGCTCCTCGGCCATCTCGGCGTCGCGGGTGAGCCCGACGAGGAACGCGCGAATCTCGGGTGCCCAGCATTCGTACGCCTCGCGCACGCGACGCAGAGCCGCCTGTCCGTCGCGCACCGTCTCCGGAGCGTCGGGCGGACTGTGCGGCGACGAGGACGTCGGCTGAGGATGATCGGACGGCATCATGCTCGCTGGTCATCGGCCCGCGATTCGATTCGCGCACCGGAAACGATGCCGCAACTCCCAGGATCACGGCTCCCATGCCGTTCACGGTGGCCATCAGCCTAGCCGACCGCCCGCATCGGCGAACGGAAGGCCGCGGCGTGCCCCTGCAGATGCAGGAAGGCCCTCGTCGTCAGCCGAAGGCCGTGACGGACAGCCGGTCGGCACCAACCCCGGAGGCTGCCAGCACCTCCGCCACGTCCGCGATTCCCTCGGCCTTGCGGATGGTGAACGGCCGCGTCGGCCCCCGGCCAGATACCACCGCGGCTGTGCGGGCGACCACGGCCGAGCCCGCGCCCGGGGTCGCGGCGAGCAGGCCGAGCTGCGCGGTGCCGATCGCCCCCGCCACCACCTGCGAACCGGCGAATGCGTCCGGCTCGCGCGAGGTGACGGCGAACGCGCCGAGTCGGGACGACGCGGCGATCTCGGTCCCATCGGCGGGCAGATCGACACCCTCGGCCACCCCGACGAGAAGCGCGGAATCGATGAACCGACCCACCCGCACCGCCGTGACCCGCGACCCCACCTCCACCCGCGACCCGGTGACCGATCCCGCCACGGCGAGCGTGCCGGCCGCATCGGGAAACTGCACCGTCGCGTCGGCGAGCGATGCGAACGCGACACGCCGCGGGTTGCCGGTGACCGTAAGCGTCGCTCGCTCCACGGCCCCGGCCACGACCGTGCCGGTCGAGGCGAGCGCGATCGTCGAGTCGCGCACGCCGGACAATGTGAGCGCACCGACCGCAGGCAGCGTGACCTCGGCGTCGGCCACGTCGCCGAGGGTCGCCGTCGCGACCCTCGTGCCACCGATGTCCACCACGCCGCCGACCCCCGCCAGCACCACGGCGGCCACGCCGTCGGCGAGGCTCACGCCATCGGTCACACGCACTTTGGAGAGCGTGAGCCGTCCCACGGCACCGACGGAGTCGATTCGCTCCACCTCCACGAAGCCGTCGCCACCCGCGCTGGCGACGACGAGCGACGACGACGCGCTCCCGCCATCGAAGGCAATCGATGCCAGCGTCGCCGCATTCGGCACCGTGACCCGTCGGCCGCTGACGACGGGCTCGTCCGCGATGGTGAAGCTGAACGTGGCGGTGCCGGGACCCCGCCAGGTGTAGCTCGAGCGCGTGCCATCCGCGTCCGTGGCGACGAGACTCGTCGGGCCGCTGCCGCCGAGAACGATCTCACGGATGATGTCCCCGTCGGTTGGCTCGGCCGCCACGCTCACGGTGAACGTCGTCTCGGCCTCATCGCCGGAGAGATCGGTGCCCGTGACGGTGACGACCGCGTCGCCCGGCACCGTGCCGTACGCGAGTTCGATCGCGCCGTCGGTGTTGATGCGAGCCGACACGACGTCGGGATCCGAACTGTCCACGCGCAGTCCCACGGTGGCCTGGGGCGCGGCGACCACCGTCGCCGACCGGACCGACAGCAGGCGGTCGAAGATCGGCGTCGAATCGTCTCCGGCGAGCGGCAGCGTATCGAACGTGCCATACGAGGGACCGTCCGCATCGAAGCGCGCGAGCGCCGCGTACTCGTCGAGGATCGCCTGACCATCACCCAGCACGCGGCCGAACACGGCGTACTGGTTCGCCGGGCGACCAACGCCCCCGGGATCGTCGAAGCTCGGATTGGCGCTGACATTGAAGAAGAAGCCACTCGTCGCGGAATTCGGGTCGCTCGTGCGCGCGTAGGCGATCGTCCCCGCGACGTTCGGTCGATCGGCCGCCCACTCGAGGGCGATCGGCTCGTCGGACACGATTTCGCCGACACGCTGCGTCGCTCCGGGCCCCCGATCGAAGAACCCGCCCCCCTGCAGGAAGCGGGCCGGCCCGGTATCCCCGGCGAAATCGGTCGCGCGGTGGAAGAAGGAGCTGTCGTACCGCCCCGACGTGACGTAATCCAGGAAATTGGCCGTCGACACGGGTGCCGCCGACCGACCTTCGATCGCCGTGTCGAAGAGCTCGATGAAGAGGTCCCGGTAGGAACTCCCGGCTCCCGCCTGCGTCGCCATCCGCACCACGGTGCCCTGCACGTCGACGCCCGTGACGGCGAAGAGGCCGTCGGTGGACACGACGGCCGGGCCGGTCCCTGCCGCAACGGCGATGTCGGGAAGCGATCCCGTCGCCGTCACCGCCAGAAGCTGTCGCGGTTCGAGCGCCTCGACGCCGATCCGCGACGTGGTGCCGGCTGCCCGATCAGGACGCGGGCCGCCCGCCCGCGACACGCCCCGAAGACGACGCCTTTGCATGATGCGCACTCCCTGCCGGCTCGCATTCCGAATCCGGTCGCCGAGGGCCGCCCACCGGACGACGTCGACACGCCCAAATGCCACGGGCCGACATGGCGACCCCGCCAGCCAGCCGATTCCAGACCACCCTTGGTACGGCCGGCCGGGCTCGAAGGTTCACCGAACGGGAGCCATGGATGGGCATGAGGCAGGAGGTTTCAGGGCGGCCCGGTCCCATCCCGGCTCGAGACCAGGTCGATGTCGATCGTGTTTTCGCCCGGCTTCAGGTCGAACGTCAGGCCGCTCGTCGCGACATCGCCGTACTTTTGCGGTGTGATCGGGACGGGCACGGTCTCAGCGTCAGGGCTCGTGGGCGCGGTCGCAGCCACGGCGACGACCGTGGCCGTGTAGCGACCCGGAGCGACCGGACTGGCGGCGGCCCCCACCCTGAGCGTGAAGCGTCCCTGGGCATCGATCGACCCGTACGCCACCGGCCCGGCGGCGGCCGGATGGAACTGGACCGACCCGGTGTCGAGCGGCCTGCCGTCGAGCGTGACCGTGCCGGACACGCGCGCACCTCCACGTCCGCACCCGGCGACGGCGCAGACCAGCATCACCCCGCTCATCCACGCCGTTCTTCGCCTCCGGCGCGATCGCGGATCCCGTATCGTCATTTTTCCACCTGCTCGCCGCCCGCCTTCGTCGCGAGCGCCTGGTAGACCGCGATGTCGATCGACTCGTTGACGAACCGTGTCGATCCATCTGCCATCGTGAACTGGACGCCGCCGGGATGCCGGCTCCGAAACGTCATGACATCCCACCAGTCGCCGGGCCGCGATGGCTTGGGAAAGAAGTTGGGCGGCCCGTGGCATGCCGCGTAGTCGCCGTTGGCGTAGTACGCCGCGGAGTGGTTGTTCTCGCTGGGCACGTCCTCGCCGATGAGGAACGTGCCGCTCGTGCCGTCGCTGTACATGTGCAGCGCGACGCGGTCCTGGAAACTGTTCCGGTAGAACGACCCGCTGCACCTGGGGCTCGCGTGGCAATCGCCCGGTCCCTGGTGGATGCTCGCGCCGCCACCCATCCGATTGTTGCCGAGCACGCCCTTGTAGTCGGTCAGCCAGACGGTCACGCCCGAAAACTGCGCCTGTCCGGTGCTCGTCAGCGGGCTCGTGTCACTCGCGCAGGAGAGCGTCGGCGTCGCGGTGGCGACGGCCGATCGGCACGCGGGCGCGTTGATGCCGCCACCGGAGAAGAACGCCGTGTCGAGGTTGGTCGTCAAGGCGTCGTAGAGGGCCGCCTGCTCGAGGTATGGCAGCGACTGCCCGATCCAGCCGAGGCCGTGCCGCACCTGCGTCGACGAGCCCTCGGTCCACGGCGAAACGCTCAACGGCAGCGTGTTCTTCGCCGAGTGGTGCGACTGCACCCCGACGCCCAGCTGCCGCAGGTTGCTCGAGCAGGAGCTGCGGCGGGCCGACTCCCGCGCCGCCTGCACGGCCGGGAGCAGGAGACCGATGAGGACCGCGATGATCGCGATCACGACGAGCAGTTCGACAAGGGTGAATCCCCTCTCGCCGCTGCGTTTCATGACGATCCTCCCCGGAGGATTCCTCGGCCGGCCGAGGATGGATCACGCCTGCCCTCGGAGACCGCTCCCCACGGAAGTGTAGTTCACTCGCCACGACCATCGCCACTGCGACGTGCCGTCGGGACCACCGCGTGACGCGTGCCCGCGCCGCCCGGGGAGACAGGCTCACCGCGTGACGGCGAGATCCAGTTCGGCCTGGTCGGGAGCGATCGCGAGCCGCCAAGGCCCCGCGCCCGGCGACTGCTCCTCCACGACGAAGGTCCCGTTCGCCGTGTCGAGGCCCGGCACATCGGCCGTGCTCGCGCAGACGGAGATCGTCACGGGTCCCACCACCGGACCGTCGGCGGCGTCCACGGAGAAGGCCCCGTTGCGGATTCGAGCGGATGACACGGGCGCGAGCGGGTCGTCGGGCCGAAATGTCACCATTCCCCAGCTCACGGGCACGCCGCCGACGGTGGCACGGCCCTTCACCGCCGTGCGCGCGACGGGTCGAAAGAACCCCCGGTCCCGCAGCCAGTCGCGGAGGAGGTCGCTCCAGCCGCCGAGCACGTGGTCGCCGAGCGCGAACCCGACGCCGTGCGGTCCGCGACGGTAGCTGTGCAGCTCCGCCGGCACTCCCTGCCGCCGGCACGCGAGGTAGAAGGCCACGGCGTTTTCCGCCGGCACCCCGGCATCCTCGTCGGTCTGGAACAGGAAGGTCGGGGGCGTCGCCGCCGTCACCCGCCGCTCGGTGCTCAGCGTCGCCGCGAGCTCATCGGTATCGGCCGGCCCGAGGAGGTTCTTCCGGGAGCCTCGATGCGCGTGCATCTCCCCGAGTGAGATGACGGGATAGGCGAGCACGGCGACGTCGGGCCGGGCGCTCTCACGGTCGATCGCATCATCCGTGCCGCCGGCCGGCCGCTCGTCGAAGAGCGTCGCGGCCATCGACGCGAGGTGACCGCCTGCCGAGAAGCCGATGATGCCGATCCGGGACGGGTCGACCCCCAGCCGCCTGGCGTTCGCCCGCGCGAACCGCACCGCGCGTTGCACGTCGAGCAGCTGGGTCGGGTAGTGGTACCCCTTGCTGCCGAGCCGGTAGTGGAGCACGAGCGCCGTGGCACCGACGCCGTTACACCACTTCGCGATCTGCCGCCCCTCGTGATCCGAGGCGAGGCCACCATACCCGCCGCCCGGACAGATGACGAACGCCGCGCCGTTCGCGGTCGCCGGGTCGGCGCGGGAGATGTCCACGAACGGCTGGTCGGTCTCGGCGTCGCCCCGGGCCCCCGGCGCCCCATCGGGCCACAGCCGCACGCGCGTCGGCTCCGCACGTGCGACGGCCCCACCGGCCACCATGAGGATCAGCAGGAGGCACGCCGCCACGAGCCTCGCGCGGGATCGATGGCAGGCGACAGGAAACGGGGCTCGGGTGCGCATGGCGTGTCGTGACCTCGGGGGACTCGGGCGCATGTGGCGCCGGCGATCCCGCGAAGCATATCGCGCGGCGGCGCCCGCCTGCCGTCACCGCCCCCACGCGACTCAGCCGATCAGCCCCGGAATCACTCCCCCGCCAAACTGGCTCAACTGCTTGAACCGGCCCGCGTGGTAGTAGGTCAGCCGGGTGTCATCGAGCCCGAGGAACCGCAGCAGCGTCACGTGAAAATCACGGACGTGGTGGACGCACTCGACGGCCCGGCCGCCGAGCTCGTCGGTCGCCCCGATCGTGTGGCCGGCATTGCAGCCTCCACCTGCCAGCCAGATCGTCATCGCGTCGGGGTTGTGGTCGCGGCCGTAGGCGGTGCCCTGCCGGACGCCGTTGTCCGGCGTGCGGCCGAATTCACCGCACCAGACCACGAGCGTCGAGTCGAGCAGCCCGCGCCGCTTGAGATCGGCGATGAGGGCCGCGATCGGCCGGTCCACGGCGCGCACGAGCCGGCCATGCGCCCGCTCGATCGAGTCGTGGCTGTCCCACGAGCCGTTGTAGAGCTGCACGAAGCGCACGCCCTGCTCCACGAGCCGGCGGGCCAGCAGGCACTTGCGGCCGAAGGCATCGGTGACCGGATCCCCGACGCCGTAGAGCGCCAGCGTAGCCGCGTCCTCGCGCGAGAGGTCGAGCACGGTCGGCACCTGCACCTGCATGCGGAATGCGAGCTCGTAGGCGGTCATGCGCGCGGCGAGCGCGTCGTGTCCGGGACGGGCCGCGGCATGGGCCGAGTCGAGTCGCGCGAGCAGGTCGAGGTTGTTCCGCTGCTGCTCGGGGGTCACGCCTGGTGGCGGAGCGAGGTCGAGGATCGGCGATCCCCTGGGCCGCAGCGGCGTGCCCTGATAGTAGGCCGGCAGGTAGCCGTTGCTCCAGTTCGCCGCGCCCCCCTGGGGATAGCTCACCTCCGGCAGCACGACGAATCCGGGCAGATTCTCGTTCTCCGACCCGAGCCCGTAGGTCACCCACGCGCCGACCGCAGGATCGCCACCGAAGCGGTTGCCGCAGTTCATCTGATACAGGGCCGTGGGATGGTTCACGCTGTCCACGGTGCAGCCGCGATAGAAGCAGAGTTCGTCGGCCACCGTCGCGAGGTGCGACCAGTTCTCCGCCATGTCGGCACCGCTCCGGCCCGCCCTGATGAAGCGGAACGGGCTGCGGACGTAGTACCGCTTGCCGCTTTCCATCGCCGATTTCTTCCGGTCCTCGCGCACGAACTCGCGGAGGTGCAGCCGATCGAGGGCCGGCTTGGGGTCGAAGGTGTCGACGTGCGACGGCCCCCCCTCCATCATCAGGAAGATCACGCTCCTGGCCTTCGCAGCAGGCACATGCCCCGGCTTCGGCTCGAGCGGCCGCGCCCGCTCCTGCTCGGCCGCGAGCAGCGACGTGAAGGCCAGACTGCCGAGCGACGCGCCCAGGCCATAGA
This sequence comes from uncultured Planctomycetaceae bacterium, assembly GCA_903917235.1. Taxonomy (GTDB): domain Bacteria; phylum Planctomycetota; class Planctomycetia; order Pirellulales; family UBA1268; genus QWPN01. Next base: position 7,054 of record CAIWZS010000134.1, read on the forward strand.
CGGCGCCGCGCCGCGAGACGGCGCCGCGGCCCACCTCGTCCGGCGCGGGCCCGCGGCGATCGGTGCCGGACTCAGTCGACATGCGTGAACTCGCTGGTGTTGAAGAGCACGAGGCAGACATCGGCCAGACCCCGGGTGCGGGCGTCACAGTCGGCGGGCTCGAGGTCGGGGACGAAGTCGGCGTGCGCGTGGAGCGTTTCCCGGAAGGAGAACGTCTCCCCAGTGTTCTCCTCCACCGCCTCCCGGAGCACGTCGCGCGGCGGCGTGGCCCGCGGTGGCACGCCCCGCGACTGTACGACCGTCATCGCCCGCCAGTGCGCGAGGCACGCCGCGACCTCCGATGGCGTCGCGTCACGGCCGAGCACGAGCAGGAAGCACCGCTGGATCGCCCCCTCGTCCCCGGCCGCCTCGCGCAGCGCGCGGGCCGCGAGCGCCAGCGCCCGGGCATGGGTGGCGCGTCCGTTGAAGAGCGCGAACACCTGTGGCGTGACCGTGGTCGCCTCGCGCCGCTCGCACGAAAAATCGGGGGCGGGCGCATTGAACGTCTCCATCGTCGGATCGCCGAGGCCGCGCAGCACGAGCGCGTAGAGCGATCGGCGGTGCCGCTCCTCAGGCCGCGGGTTGGGCACCCAGGCGGACGCGAACGTGCCCATCACCTGGCGCGGCTGGAGCGCCGCCTCGACGTGCATCTCGGGCCGGTTGGGAATGCCGCCCACCGCCGGGTTGAGCTCGCCGGTCGCCGCGAGCATCGCGTCGCGAATCTCCTCGGCGCCGAGCCGTCGCGGCCGAAACACGGCGTCGCTCGCGCCGAGCGGATCGAGCTCGCGCACGCGATCCGGATCGGGATGCGTGGCACTGCGGCGGTAGGCCTCGGTCGACATGATGGTCCGGTGCAACGCCTTGAACGACCAGCCCTGCTCCACGAACGTGGCCGCGAGCCAGTCGAGGAGCTCCGGGTGCGTCGGCCGCTTGCCGGTGCCGCCGAAGTTGTTGGGGTTGCCCGCCAGCGGCTCACCGAAGTGCCACATCCAGACGCGGTTCACGATCGCGCGTGTGGTGAGCGGATTGTCCGCGTTGGCCACCCACTCGGCGAAGGCGCGCCGGCGCCCCTCGATCGCGTCGGGGATCGGCGTCGACTGGATGGTCCCGAGCACGCTGAGCACCCCGGGTGTGACCGGTTCACCCGCGGTGAACGGGTCGCCCCCGACGAGGATCGCCGTCGCCTCGAGCTCGCCCGTCGTCAGCCGATCCTCGGGCACGCGCAGCGGGGTGAAGACCGTCTTGTAGGTGCGGGTGCGACCCGCGTAGACGGACAGGGCGTAGGGCTCGTAGCGGTCGAACTCGAACGCGAGCCGCTCGAGGCCCTTGCGCGCGACCCGTTCGAGCCCGAACTGCTCGGGCGTGAAGCCGACGAGCTTCGGGGGGAACTCCCGCTCCGGGACACCCCGATCGAGGAGCAGCCGGCGGGTGGTCGCGAACACGTCGGAATACGGTCGCCTGCGGACCGCGTCGGGACCGCGAGCGGCCTCCTGCCGGCGGGCCTCCGCCACCGCGGCATTCCAGGTCGTCGGGTCATGGCCCTCCGCGGCGAACCACCTCGCGGCGTTCTCGAGCAGCACCGCGTCGAGCCGTGCGAGCGTGGCGACGTGCTCCGCCCGGGCCCGCTCCAGGTAGGTGCGTTCCGTGAAGCCCGCCGTGTTCTCCGTCGGCAGGAACGCCGCGGACCGTTCGGCGAGCTGCGTCGTCGCGAAGACCGCCTGCACCCGGTAGTAGTCACGCGTGGGGACGGGATCGAACTTGTGGTCGTGGCAGCGGGCGCACTGGAGGGAGTGGGCGAGAAACGTTTCGCCGACGGCATTGACGACGTCGTCGAGGAAGCGTTGCCGCGCGACCCGCTCCACCTCCATGCCGGTGAGTTCCCACGGCCCCATCCGCAGGAAGCCCGTCGCGACCAGCCTGTCGGGATCGCCCGGGTCGATCTCGTCCCCCGCGATCTGATCCCGCACGAAGCGGTCGTAGGGCATGTCGTCGTTGAAGGCGCGCACGACCCAGTCGCGGTAGCGCCACGCGTTGCCCCGCTCATAGTCGTTGGCGAAACCGCTGGAGTCGGCGTAGCGGGTGACGTCGAGCCAGTGCCGCGCCATCCGCTCCCCATGATGCGGGCTCGCCAGGAGTCGCTCGACGACGGCGGCGAACGCGGAGGCATCGTCGCGCGGGTCGCCGAGAAAATCCGCGATGTCCGCCGGCGCGGGCGGCAGGCCCGTGAGGTCGAACGACGCGCGCCGCAGGAGCGACCGCCGGTCGGCTGGCGGCGCGACGGCGAGCCCCGCGGGCCTCCGCAACGCGAGCAGTCGGTCGATGGCGTGCATGCCCGGAGGCGCGGGCGGCACCGGCGGCTTCACCACCGGCCGATAGGCCCAGAGCGCCTCGGGTGCGTAACGACGCTCGTCCCAGTCGCGGGAGAGGCCGCCGGACGTCGCGACCTTGACGCCATCCTCGGCCGTCCAGTCGGCCTCGTGCGCGGCCCGGATCGCCGCGACGCGGGCGGTATCCGGCCACGCGGCGCCCGCGGCGATCCACGCATCGAGCCAGCCGATCTCGTCGTCCGAGAGCCGCTCCGTCTCCTTGGGGGGCATCGCCGAGACCGTCGCGTCATGCCGCCGCACGGCGCGCAGCAGTGGACTCGCGGCCGCGTCCCCCGGCACGATCGCGGGGGCGCCGCTCTCACCGCCGCGCAGGGCCGCCGCGCGGCTCGAGAGTGACAGACCACCCTCGGCCACGGTGGCGTCGGGCCCATGGCAGGCCGCGCACTTCGCCGCGAGGAGCGGCGCGATCCGCCGCACGAAGTGCGCCTCGTGGTCCGCGGCGGCGTTCGGGCCGGTGGCCGACTCGCCCGCCGCCGCGCGGTGTGGCGGCATGCCGATGGCCGCGGCCAGGCACAGCGCGACGAGTGCGCGGTCGCGTCGCTCCATCACCTCACCTCCTCGTCACTCGAACCTACCCATTTCGGCCATCGCCCGCACCTCGTCGGTCGCAAGCACCGCCGCATGGATCACGAACTCGTCGATCGCGCCGTTGAGGCTGCGAAGGGGATGCCGGTGCCCGGGCGTCGGCAGCCCCCAGTTGCCGATCTCGGCTGAGCCGATTCGGATCGGCCTTCCCGCCGCGTGCAATCGCGACACCTCCCGGCCCACCACCTCGCCGTCGAAATACTGCACCACCTCGCCGGTGGCACCGTCGTAGGTCACGGCGACGTGGTGCCACTCGCCGAGCGTATCGACGGTGAAGACGGGGCGCGAAAAATACGTCTGGTTGAATCGCCCCGTCGCCCCGCCCGGCGGTGGATAGGCGATCGAGAACATGAGACTGCCGTCGGAGAAAATCTGCCAGTGCGGCTCGCCGGGGTCGTAGCCGTCCGTGAGGAAGAGCGAGTTGTACTCGCGATCGACGGCATCCACCCGCGCCCAGCACGCCAGCGACACGGCTTCGTACACGCCGTCGATCGCCACCCGGACGCGACCGCCGGCCCGGCGAAAGGCCACCGCGCCGGTCCCGGGCCAGCGCCCGCCGGTCCACGTCACGCCGACCGCGGCCCCGTCGCGTTCGCCCCCGGGAGGGTCGGCCATGTTCCGGACGCGACCGCCTCGCTCCGGTGCGTCGGGCGCGTCGAACCGGTAGAAGGCGACGAGCCTGGGATCGTCCCGCGCCGTCTCGGACCACCGTGACCACGCGGCCCGCCGTTCCCGCAGGCGATCCTCGGCCGCGGCGGCCATGTCGTCGAGCGCCAGGAACGCGGTCGCTGCACTTCCACCCGCGGACTGATCCTCGTCGCGAGGCCGGCCGGTGTCGCGAGGCCAGCCTCCATCATGCGCGTGCCCGGCCCGATCGAGCACGATGCCGCCGCCTGCGGCGAGCGTCGTGTCATCACCCGCATGCGGCTGCACCGCCACCTCGCCATCGAACACGTGAACGGCCGCGGTGCCGTCGTCCTCCACGTTGAGCGCGAACGACGTACCCAGATCCTCGAGCCTCGCACCCGGGGCGTGCAGGACGAACCCGCGTGCCGGCGGTGGCACCTGGGCGCGGGTGCGGCCCGCGCGCAGGCGGGCTTCCCACGCCGAGATGATCTCGAGGTTGGCCGGCCCCTCCACCCAGAGCATCGCGCCGCTGAAGAACTCGAGCTGGATCAGGCCCTGCGTCACGCGGATCGGTCCGGGCCCGAGCGACGCGCCCGGCCGCACCGCCGCGCCGTCGATCGGAGAGCCCTCGACGAAGGCATCGATCACTTGTCCCACGGCGGCACACCCGCCGGTCACGGCCGCATCGATCGGCCGCGGGTCGATCGGCCGGCGGAGCCACACGACGCCCACGAGCCCGATCAGCACCGCGGCCACCGCCCAGCCGGCGGTCGCACGCCACCTCCCTCGCGGCTCCCTCCCAGCCGACGCCGCGGGCCGGCGGGGAGGCGTGTCCGCGGTCGGATTCCCGCGCGACGCCCCGGCGTCATCCCCGACGGACGGCGCCCGCTCGGCCATCGTCGCCAGCAGCGCGTCGAGACCGACCCACTCCCGAAAGGTTTCCCGTGCCGCCGGCGACGCTCTCAGGAGCCCATCCAGCCTCGCCACGCCGGCCTCGTCGAGACGGCCATCGATCCAGGCCGAGAGGAGGTCGTGCAACGCGGCGCTCCCTCGATCGGCATCGCGATCCGCGCGGCGTCCGCCATCCTCCGCGTGACGATGCGGGTCGTCGTGCGTCATGCCGCCCCCTGCGCATGCAACCGCCGCCGCATGCAGTCGACCAGGGCGGCGCGCAGCCGCTGGATCGACTTGTAAAAGGCCTGCTCCCCGCGGCCGAGCCGACGGGCCAGCTCGTTCATCCTCACGCCCGGCGCGTGTGCCTCGAGGACGGCCCGCCGCCGGTCGTCACCGAGCAGGTCCAGGCACGCCTCGAGCGCCGCGCGCCGCCGCTCGACCGCCTCGGCGGCATGGGCTGCGGGATCGGCCTCGGCCGTGAGGATCTCCCACACTTCCGCCGAGAGGCAACGCGGCCCCCGCGCGACTCGACGGCGGTGCTTGAGTGCCTCGAAGCGGGCGATCACCATGAGCCACGAACCGAAGTTCGTGCCGCGATCGAACTCGTCGAACTTGCGCCAGGCCACGAGACTCGCCTGCTGCACCACCTCGTCGACGTCGTGCCACGTCGGCACGAGGCCGCGGATGAAGCCCCGCACCCGTGGCTCGTGCTCGAGGAGCAGCCGCACGAACGTCTCGTGGTCGTCGCGGTCGGCGTCTGCGGCCGACCGCTCCCCGCGCGGACCGTCCGCGGCCGTTGCGTCGCCCGCGTCGGGGTCCGGACCGTGTTCAGCCATGCCGCGAGCCGCTTCAGGGGTGCGTGCCCACCGTCGCGATCACACTCCCGTACCCCCGCAGATTGGACAACCGCCGACCGGCGATCGCCTCATGCCAGGGCCCGACGCAGCGCGTCGAGGTGCCGCGGGACCGCGTCGTACGGGTTCTCGCCCGCCTCGTACTCGAGGGCCACGAACCCCTGGTAGCCGCCGTCCCGCAGGAGCGCGCCCACCCGCGCGGCGTCGGCCGGTTCCTTCGGCCCCTTCGGCTCGCGCTGGATCTCGACCTTGTATTGGACGTTGACGGCATAGGGAACGCACCGCGCGAGGTCGGCGTACGGATCGGGCGAATGGAAGTTGCCAGTGTCGAGATTCACCCCGAGCCATGGGCTCCTCACCGCCCGGACGATCTCGAGCAGGTCGTCCGCCGAGGCCACGATGCCGCCATGGTTCTCGAGCCCGAGCATCACGCCGCGCATCGCGGCATGGGCGCAGCACTCCTCGAGCGCCGTGATGCAGGTGGTCCGCGCGTCCTCCGGGGACATGCCTGCCGCCATCGGGCCGGCGAACACGCGCACGTGCGGCGCACCGAGGAGCGCCGCCTGGTCGATCCAGGCCTTCACGTCGGCGATCTCCGCATCGAGATCGGGGCCGCGCGGCCGGACGAAATTGTTGCCCACCGCGCTGCCGCTGATCTCGATCCCGCGCAGAAACGCATGCCGCCGCGTGTGCAGGAGGTCGGCCTCGGTGGCCGCCGGATCGAAGTAGTAGCTCGTGAGTTCCGCGCCGTCGCACCCGAGGTCGGCGGCAAGGTCGATGAACGAGTCGATCGTCAGGGCCCGTGCCTCCTCGGCAGGCCGTTGTGGCTTGCCACGGCTCCAGCGGAAGAACTGCCGAAACCCGTACGCCGCCAGCGCGATCCGCAGCCGCGGCCTCCCCGCACGCGCGATCGGCTCGATGGCGGGCGCGGCCGCGGTCCCGGCGAGCCACGTCGTCGACCCGGCCAGCCACGCACGCCGCGAGAGAACGTCGGTCATCACGGTCGCTCCGTCGATGTGTCGAGCGCTGCGAAGACGAACCCGCGCAGCCACGTCTCGGCCCCATGGTCGGTGAGCATGAGCCGGCCGCGACGATTCCGGCCGAAGCCGGCGAACTCGTCGAACTTGCTGTCGACGACGCGCTGATCCCAGTCCGAATCGCCGACCGTCGCTGCGACCACCAGCCGGCCGTTGAGCCAGTGCTCGATCCGTGCGCCGTCGACGACGATCCGCCCGGTATTCCACTCGGGGGCCGGCCGCAGCGGCTTGTCCGCGGGGGGCGCGAAGAGGCCGTAGAGTGCCGCCGCCGACTGCCGCGGGGGTGGCGGGCGCGGCGCCCCGGGATCGTCGAAGATCTGATACTCGCATCCGAGCCAGCGGGGACCGTACGACCGCACGCGATACTTGATCCCCCCGTTGCCCCCCTTCGCGATCCGCCACTCGAAGTCGAGGCTGAAGGCGCCGAACTCGTCGGCCGTGACGATCGTGTGGTTCATCCTCCGCCGGCCTTCCTGCGCCGGCGGATCGGGCGTGAGATGCCACACGCCGTCCACGACCTCCCAGCCCCCAGCGACGGGCTGTCCGCCCGGTGTGCGCCACGCCGACAGGCCCTCGGCTCCGAACGGACCGGAGGCGGCCGCCGCTCCCCTCAGCGACGCGACGAGGCACGCCACGGCGAGGATGCGTGCGACCATGGTGTGCCTTCCCCCGGTATCCACGGCGGGCGCCCCGTCGGGGTCGTCACTCGTGCCCCGGCACGAGGCGGAAGATTCCCTGTCCGTCGGACGACACGATCATGAAGTAGGCCTCGCCCTCCTCGTCATCACCCCAGGAGAGCACCGGCATCTTCTGGCCCGGGATCGCGTGGTTTCCCGTCACCTGGCCGCTCGCGGGATCGAACGCGAGCGCGAAGAGCTTGCCCGAGACGTAGTCGGCGTACAGGTAGCGTCCGGCGAGCGAGGGCACCCGTCGACCACGGTAGACCAGGCCGCCGGTGATCGACGCCCCGACCGCATGGTCGTACTCGAAGATCGGATCGATGAGATCGGGCCTCGCGCCGACCCCGCGCTGGCCGAACGCGTGCCGCCCCTCGCGGAGGTTCCAGCCGTAGTTGCCCCCCTTCACGATGATGTCGATCTCCTCGTACATGCCCTGACCCACGTCGGCCGCCCACAGCAGGCCCGTCACGCGGTCGAACGCCATGCGCCACGGGTTGCGCAGGCCGTACGCCCAGATCTCGCCCCGCGCGCCGGGCTTGGACACGAAGGGATTGTCCTTCGGGATCGCGTAGGCGAGGCCGTCGTCGCGGCGATCGATGTCGATGCGCAGGATGGACCCGAAGAGCGTGCCGAGGTTCTGCGCGTGCCCGTAGGGGTCGTTTCCGGCGCCGCCGTCCCCGAGCGCGACGTAGAGCATGCCGTCGGGCCCGAAGACGAGCGTCCCGCCGTTGTGATTCCAGAACGGCTGCGGCAGGACGAGGAGTTCCTCCGCCTTGTCCAGGCCCGCCGGGTCGATGTGGCTCCGGTCCGCGGTCGCCACGAGCCTCGCGACCACCGACGTGCTCGGGTCGTGCCGCTTCGACGTGTAGTACACGAAGCACTGGCCGTTCTCGGCGAACCGCGGATGGAACGCGAGGCCGAGCAGGCCCTCTTCATTCTGCTTGTCCGAGTAGACGACGCGGTCGCGGAGGTCGGCGAAGACGCGGCTCGTCGCCGGACGGCCGCCGTCCGCTGCGGGATCGATCACGTGGATCACGCCATGCTGCTCGACGACGAAGATCCGCTTCGATCCGTCCCCCGCGTGCGTGACCACCACCGGCCGGAACGTGGCGGGCCGGCCGTTGTCGTCCACCGGCTCGTAGCCGGCCCACGCGATGCCGGGGAACGCCGGCTCGAATCCCACCGCGAGCGTGCCATCGACGGGATCGGGGGGCGGCGCATCGGGCCGCAGCTCGCGGATGCGGATGTTGCGATAGGCCACCTCGTCGCCATGGTCCTGCAGACAGATCCGGCCGCGGCTCGCCTTGCCGAACTGGGGGAAGGCCGCGAACTTGCTTGCGGCCACCTTGGCGTTCCAGTCGTCGCTGCCGATCTTGAACGTCGTGTAGCGGATGCCGTTGACGGTGATCTCCCCCTGCTCCGGCGCGACCCGCAGCGTGATGGTGTTCCACTCGCCTGCCGGCCGGGTGGCATCGGTCGCCGTGTTCGTCATCGGCTGGTTGCGGGGTGGATAGAGCCCGTAGAGCCAGCCGGCACGCTGCGGATCCTTGCCCGCGACGTTGTCGAGCACCTGCACCTCCGGTCCGGAGTGCCACGGCGCGGGCGCGTCCTCCGTCACGCGGAACATGATGCCGCTGTTGCCGCCGGGCGCGATCCGGTAGTCGATCGACAGCTCGAACCACTCGAACTCGTCCTCCGTGACGATGTCGCCGCCGCCGCGCCCGGTCAGCACGAGCGCCCCGTCGATCACCTTCCACGCCGGACGGATCGAGTCGCCGCGGTAGTTCCGCCAGCCCCTGGTCGATTCACCGTCGAAGAGGAGCCGCCAGCCAGCGTGTCGCTCGGCGGCGGTGAGCATGTTCTCGGCCGGGGGCGCTTCCGCGCGCACGCGGCCCTCGAGGCCAAGGCATGCGAGCACCTGCAGGATCACGAAGGCACATGCCGTGCCGACTCCGCCGCCACGGTGCAGGCTGACAGACACGTCGAATCGCATGGTGAGACCTCCCCCGGTCGAAAGACAGTGCAAAGAACCTGCCGCGCACGCGTCGCCGTCGCCCGCGATCGCGCGACCGAGAGATTACCAGCCGGGATACAGCCGGGCGAGCGCCTGCGTGCCCTCGTCCTGCCACCCTCGCGTCACGACCGCCTCGTAGAGCCGTGCCGCGGTCTCGAGCCCCGGCAGGTCGATCCCCGTCTCCCGCGCGGTCTCGAGCGCGATCGCGATGTCCTTCACGAGGTGCTTGACGAGGAACCCCGGAGCGAAGTCCCCCGCGAGGGCCCGTGGCGCGAGGGTGGTCAGGGCCCAGCTGCCGGCCGCGCCCCCCGCGATCACCTGCTGCACCGCCGCCGGGTCGAGTCCGCCTGCCCGCGCGTGCGAGAGCGCCTCGCACCAGGCGACCATGCCCACCGCCACGGCCACCTGGTTGGCGAGCTTGCACCGCTGCCCCGCGCCGGCCGCGCCGAGCCGCGTGACGGAGCGGCCGAGACGTCGCAGCAAGGGCACCGCGCGCGTGAAGCCGGCCTCGTCACCGCCGCACATGACGACGAGCGTGGCGCTCCGGGCGCCGACGTCGCCGCCCGACACGGGCGCGTCGAGTGCCGTCCGGCCTCCCGCCGTGGCGGCCGACGCGATCCGCGCGGCGAGTGAGGGACTCGACGTGGTCATGTCGATGAGGAGCGCCCCCGGGCGGGACGCCGCCACGATTCCATCTCCCCCTTCACCGCCGAGATACACCCGCTCGACATCGACGGGATAGCCGAGCATCGTGATCACGACGTCGCTCGAGGCCGCGACGCCCTCGGGGGAGTCATGCCAGGTGGCCCCGCGCGCGACGAGTCCCTCGGCCTTTGACCGCGTCCGGTTGTGCACGTTGAGGACGCAGCCGGCATCGAGCAGGTGCCCCGCCATGCTCGCTCCCATGATCCCGGTGCCCACGAAGCCGACGATCCGATCGACGAGGAGGGGCGGGGGCAGGTCGCTCGGGGCCGTGGTCATGGGGCGATCTCCAGCACGCGTTGCGGAGGCCGCGGCCGACGCGGCTCGCGACACCCGGCGCGGGTCGTCGAGGGCGGTGCCGTAGAGTATCGTGCCGCCTGCGGCAGCGTCGAAGCCATGCCGCCGGCCGCGACCTCCCAGCCCTGACACTTCACCATGCCGACTCCTTCCCCCCGCGCGCTCGTCGTCTCCACCGCCCTCCGGCCGGGCAACAAGACCACGACCGCCGCACGGTTCCTCGCCGACCGTCTGACCGCCGACGGCGCGACGGTCGATCTCGTCGACCTCGCCACCGAGCCGCTCCCCGCATGCGATGGCGCCACCTGCTACGCCGACGAGCGCGTGATCGCCATGACGAAGCGCGTCGAGGCGGCCGACCTCATCGCCGTCTGCTTCCCGGTCTACAACTACCAGCCCAACGCCGCCGCGAAGAACTTCGTGGAACTGACCAATGCGGCGTGGAAGGACAAGGTCGTAACCTTCGTCGCCAACGCCGGCGGCGACCGGTCGTTCCTCGCCCCGCTGCCGCTGGCGAACGCGTTGATGGTGGATCACCGCTGCGTGATCGTGCCGCAGTTTCTCTACCTGCCCCCGGCCGCGTTCGACGCCGCGGGCGCGATCGCACTCGACCCGCTCGCGGCCGAGGTCTTCGACGGCCAGGTGGCCGCCGCCCTCCGCCTCGCGTCCACCTGGGCGTCAGGGGGGGCGTCGCGGCCAAAGCCCGCCGGCACGCTCCCGGCACGCGCGCCGTCGCCGGCCGGCCCCGCCGTGCCCCCGCCCGCCCCGCCGGCCGTGGGCCTCGGCCTGTGGAAGATCGCGAAGCCCGTCGTCGCCGACATCGTCGAGGAGGCGGTGAGGATCGGGTATCGCCATCTCGACAGCGCCTGCGACTACGGCAACGAGGCCGAGGCCGGCGACGGCATCCGTCGGGCACTCTCGGCGGGCCTCTGCCGCCGCGACGAACTCTGGGTGACCTCGAAACTCTGGAACACGTTCCACGAGCCGCGAGACGTGCGACCCGCCTGCGAGCGCACGCTCCGCGACCTCGGCCTCGACCATCTCGACCTCTATCTCGTCCACTTTCCGATCGCCCTGGAGTACGTCCCGCCGGAGACCCGCTATCCACCCGGATGGTTCTTCGACCCCGACGCCGCAAGGCCGGCGATGCGACCGGCCCGCGTGCCCCTCGCCGACACCTGGGGTGCGATGGAGGACCTGGTGCAGGCCGGTCTCGTCCGAAGCATCGGCGTGTGCAACTACGGCGTGTCGTTGCTTCGTGACCTGCTCGCCCAGGCACGGGTGCGGCCGGCGGTGCTCCAGGTCGAGCTGCATCCCTACCTCGCCCAGGACAAACTTCTCCGTTTCTGCAGGGACGAGCGGATCGCAGTGACGGCCTTCTCGCCGCTGGGAGCGCCGTCGTACGTGCCGCTGGGCATGGCCTCCGCGGCGGACGGCGTGCTCGATCATCCCGTCGTCGTCGCGACCGCGCGGGCCGTCGGCCGCACGCCGGCGCAGGTGGTCCTGCGATGGGCGGTGCAGCGGGGAACGGGCGTGATCCCGAAGACGTCGCGGCCGGAGCGTCTCCGCGAGAACATCGCCCTCTTCGACTTCGCCCTGTCCGCCGAGCAGATGGCCGCGATCACGGCCCTCGACCGCGGCCGGCGATTCAACGACCCCGGCGTCTTCTGCGAGGCCGCCTTCAACACGTTCTTCCCCATCTACGAGTGAGCGCTGCCGGGCCATCCATGGCCCCGGCAGCTGAGGCGAGCCGCGGGGCACTGGCCTTGCCCCACGACTCGCCGACCTCCGTCCAGGCGGCCGCCTGACGCTCCGCGGGCGTCCCGCTGCAGCGCGGCCTCGAGGCCGCTGCAGCACCTGGCAGGCGGCGCGGCATCGAGTTCCGGAAGGACGCCAACCTGACCCGCACCTGAGTCAACTCAGCCGCGTCGTCAGCGCCTGCTGCGAGAGATCCGCGTTGGGCGATCCACCAGAACCCAGGCAAAGGGGCTGCCCGTGCCGTCGAGCCGGCGTAGGTGGCCAGCGCAGCCCGGAGGGCGAGAGCGCAGCCACCTTCGAGTGAGCGCAGGGCATGGATGCCCGCAGCGAACGTCCGGGCGAGACGGTACGGGCAACCCCGGGTGGAATGAGACCGCATTCGCACGCCTGGAGGCGTGCGCCACAAGAAGAACGCATTCGCAGGCTTGGAGGCGTGCGCCACAGGGTGAGGACGGACCCGAGCCGCGTGGAGACCGGACACGCCCACGGATCGCGTCAACGGCCGAGCGCCGCGCGGATGAGGGCCGGCCGATTCGTGGTGATCCCCATCGCACCGGCCTCGGCGAAGAACCGGGCGTCGTCCGGGTCGTCGACCGTCCACACGTGAAACTCCCGCACGCCCGCGGCCGCGAGCGCCGCGACGAACGCCCGATCAACGACCCGCCGCTCGCCGCGCAGACCGACGCCGTCGGCACCCGACCGCCGCACGGTCGCCGCCACCTCGGCTGCGGTCGGCGTCCACCGGCCCGACCCCTTCGGGTCCTCCTTGAAGCCGGTCAGCCAGTGCACCGGGATCGCGGGCAGTTCTCGCTTGCAGGCGGCCACGGTCCGCTCGTCAAAGGCGATGACGACGAGCGACGCGCGCAGGGCACCGGCCGATTCGATCTCGCGCCGCAGCACAGGCACGATCTCCGGACCCGTTTTGAGCTCGACGAAGAACCGCCGGCCCGGCGGCACCGTCGCGAGCACCTCGGCGAACGTCGGACAGCGCTCGGCAGCGAAGTCGGGAGACTTCCACGTGCCCGCGTCGAGTGCGCGGAGCGTCGCGAGTGGCGTGGCGGCGACGACATGGCTGGTCCCGCAGGTGCGGTGCGTGTCCGCGTCGTGCATGCAGACGACGGCGCCGTCGGCGGTGAGGCGGAAGTCGCCCTCGATCGCGTCCGCGCCCTGCTCCCATGCCAGGCGGAAGGCCGCGAGCGTGTTCTCCGGGGCGTCGTGCGACGCGCCGCGGTGGGCGGTCACGATCTGCCCGTGCGAGGAAGGCATGGTCACGAGGGAGGCGATCAGCGCGGTGAGGAGAGGGGCGATGGCCGCCACCGCCGCATGACGTGACTTCACGAGAGGTTCCTCCCGGTGCGGCCTTCCCTGTGGAGGACAGGGTCTGGAGGAGGCTAGAATAGATGCAATGCCGTCCGGGACGGCGGTGCCTCACCCTCACCGCCCCGCGTACGGCCCCTCGGGAGCCGCATCATGCTCGAATTCCACGTCGCCGCCCCGCGGGATCGGGCGGTGCTCTGCGGCCGCGGTCGCACCCGGCGGGATTTCCTGCAGGTGGGTGCGCTGGGCGCCGTCGGACTTTCTCTGCCGCAGTACGCGCGGGCGGCCGCCGAGGGCAAGGTGCGGCCGGGGCACGAAAAACGCTCGTGCATCCTCATCTTCAACCTCGGCGGCCCGAGCCACGTCGACCTCTGGGACATGAAGCCGGAGGCGCCCGCCGAGATCCGCGGACCCTTCAAGCCGATCCGCACGAAGTCCGACGCCTTCGAGATATCGGAACTCCTGCCGCGGCATGCGACGGTGGCCGACCGCTTCTCGCTGGTGCGCTCATGCCGACACGACGGCGCGGCGGTGCACGACGCGGGCTGGCAGATGATGCAGACCGGCCGGCGGTTCACGGGCGGCATCCACACGCCGCATGCCGGCAGCGTGGCCGACCACCTGCTCGGTCGTCGCAGCGACCTGCCCGCGTTCGTCGTGCTCCCCCAACTCATGGGCCGCGGCGGCGGCAATCTCCCCAACGGGCAGGCCGGCGGCTTCCTCGGCAAGGCGCACGATCCATTCGCGCTCATGGCAGATCCGTCCCAGCCGAACTTCAAGGTGCCCGACCTGCTGCCTCCCGACCAGATCGGCGTCGCCAGGATGGATCGGCGCCGGAAGATGCGTGACGTGGTCGATGCCACGACGCGGGCGTTCGAGGCGAGCGAGGATGCCCGGCTGCTCGACGACAACTTTCAGGCGGCCTATCGACTCATGACGAGTTCCCAGGCCCGCGAGGCCTTCGACCTGTCGCGGGAGCCGGAGGCGGTGCGGGAGCGGTATGGCATGAACCGTTTCGGCCAGTGCTGCCTGCTCGCCCGACGACTCGTCGAGAGCGGCGTGCGGTTCGTCACGATCAACACGTTCCTCACCGTATTCGATGAGATCACGTGGGACATCCACGGATCGAAGCCGTTCACGTCGATCGAGGGCATGAAGGACATCGTGTGCCCCATGTACGACCAGGCCTACTCGGCACTCATCGAGGATCTCCACGCGCGGGGACTGCTCGACGAGACGCTCGTCGCGGGCCTGGCCGAGTTCGGCCGCACGCCCAAGGTCAACCCCGCCGGCGGTCGCGATCACTGGCCGCAGTGCTTCACCTGTTCCTTCGCCGGCGGCGGCGTGAAGGGGGGCCGGGTCGTGGGAGCGAGCGACACGATCGGCGGCTTCCCCGCGGAGCGGCCCGTCGGCCCGGGCGACGTCGTGGCGACGATCTTCCATTCACTCGGCCTCGACCACACGAGCCACCTCCCCGGCCCGGCGGGCCGCCCGTTCGCGCTGACCGACTTCGGCACCGAGCCGATCCGCGAACTCTTCGCCTAGCGTCCGGGTGCCCGCCGTCCGTCCCCGTTCGGAGCGACTCGATGCCCGTCTCACACAGCGCCAGGTCCCTCGTCTCGTGCGGATTCGTGATCGGCGCCCTCGCGTGGCTCGCGCTCCCCGCGGCGGCCGAGCCCGCCGCCGCCGTCGTGGCGGAAGCCACCGCGCCGAGCTTCCTTCTCGATGTCGTGCCGATCCTGTCGAAGGCGGGCTGCAACGGCGGCGGGTGCCACGGTGCGCTCGCCGGCAAGGGAGGCTTTCGCCTGTCGCTCTTCGGCTACGACCCGGCGAGCGACCATCTCACGATGACCCGGGAGGCCCGCGGCAGGCGGGTCGATCTGGCGGAGCCCGGCGCGAGCCTGATCCTCACGAAGCCCACCACCGCGCTGCCGCACAAGGGGGGCAGGCGGCTCGACGTCGATGGCCACGACTATTCGATCCTCGCGGCCTGGATCGCCGCCGGCTGCCCCGGGCCGGCCGCGGACGAAAAGCGACTCGTCGGCATCGACCTCGCACCGGCGGAGTCGACGGCGGCACCCGGCGCCTCCGTGCCGCTCACGGTGACGGCGCGCTACGACGACGGGTCGAGCCGCGACGTGACGCGATGGGCCCGGTTCACCTCGGCCGACGAGACGGTCGCGTCGGTGGGGGGAGACGGCGTCGTCGCGGTCGTGGGGCATGGCGCCGGCGCCGTCACGGCGTGGTTCTCCTCCCAGATCGCCGTCGGCCGCGTGATCGCGCCCTTTCCGAACGAGGTGCCACCGGAGACGTTCACGAAAGCCCCCCGCGCCAACGTCATCGACGACCTCGTCCTCGCGCAGCTCGAGAAGCTGCGCCTCGTGCCATCCCCGCGTGCCGCGGACACGACCTGGGTCAGGCGGGCGTACCTCGACACGATCGGCCGTCTCCCGTCGCCCGAGGAGGTCAAGACCTTCCTCGCCGACACGTCGCCGGGACGGAATGCGCGCACCGTGGACCTGCTCCTCGCCCGGCCGGAGTTCGTGGACTACTGGACGTACAAGTGGTCCGACGTGCTGCTCGTGACCGGCTCGAAGCTGCGTCCCGCGGCGGTCGACGCCTACTACCGCTGGATCCGTGACCGGGTGGCCGAGAACACGCCGTGGGACCGGCTCGTGCGGGAGGTCGTCACCGCCCGCGGCTCCAGCCTCGAGAACGGCGCGACGAACTACTTCGCGGTGAACCAGGATCCCGAGACGCTTGCCGAGAACGTGAGCCAGGCCTTCCTCTCGCTCTCGATCGGCTGCGCGAAGTGCCACAACCACCCGCTCGAGAAATGGACCAACGACCAGTACTACGCCTTCGCCAACCTGTTCGCCCGCGTCCGGGCGAAGGGCTGGGGGGGCGACGGTCGCAACGGCGACGGGCTGCGCACCCTGTACGTCGAGACGCGCGGCGATCTCCTGCAGCCGCGCACGGGTCGGCCGCAGCCCCCGGCACCCCTCGACGGCGCGCCGCTCCCCGTCGACGACCCGACCGATCGCCGCGAGGCGCTCGCCGACTGGCTCACGTCGCCCACCAACCCCTACTTCACCCGCGCGATCGTCAACCGTGTGTGGGCCAACTTCCTCGGGATCGGGCTCGTCGATCCGGTCGACGACCTGCGCGCCACCAACCCGGCCAGCAACGAGCCGCTGCTCGCGGCGCTCGCGGCGTTCACGGTCGAGCACGGCTACGACCTCAAGCCGCTCATGCGGCTGATCATGCTGTCGGAAACCTACGCCCGCTCCGCCGAGCCGGTCCCGGGCAACGTCGCCGACCGCCGCTGGTTCGCGCGGGCCTACCCGCGGCGCCTGATGGCCGAGGTGCTGTCCGACTGCATCGCCGACGTCACCGGGGTCCACGACGCCTACACGGAGGTCGCCCTCAACGACGGCTCGACCGAGAAGCTCCCCAAGGCGTACGACGCCGACACCCGCGCCGTGCAGCTGCGCGACTCGGCGGTCAAGAACGCCTTCCTGAAGACCTTCGGCCGCAACGCCCGCGACATCACCTGCGAGTGCGAGCGGTCGAATCAGCCGAGCCTCGTGCAGGTGCTCAATCTCGCCAACGGGACGACGCTCAACGACAGGCTCGCCGCCAAGGCCGGACGGATCACGCAGATGCTCGCGACCGAGCCGGAACCGCCGGCGCTCGTGACCGATGCCTGGTGGCGGTGCCTCGGACGGCCGCCGACCGACGCCGAGCGGAAGCCGTTCGAGGAGATGCTCGCGGCCGTCCCGGCGACGGAGCGTCGCGAGATCGTCGAGGACATGTACTGGTCCCTGCTCACGAGCCGTGAGTTCCTGTTTCGATATTGAGCCAATCGGGCGCGATGGCGGCTCTCGTGGCGGAGGATGGCCTCTCGGAGATGAAACCCATGCCCGTTCTCCACGTGCGATCGTTCTGCCTCGGCCTCCCCGCCGCGATCATCTGTCTCGGGGCAGCCTCCGCCGCGCCCACCTACGAGCGCGACGTCGTGCCGATCCTGCGCACGTACTGCGCCGGCTGTCACAACGACGCCGACAGGGAAGGCGAACTCTCCGTGGAACGGTTCGCCTCACTGCGGAAGGGGGGCGCCGAGTCGGGCGATCCGGTCAAAGCGGGCGAGCCCGACGCGTCCGTCATGCTCCGGCGGATCGCGAGCACCGCGGCAGACCACATGCCGCCGGCCGACGAGCCCCAGCCATCGACGGCCGATGTGGCCGTGCTGCGCGAGTGGATCGCCGCCGGCGCCCCAGGCCCCGCGGTCGATGCATCGCTCCTCGAAACGCTCGTCGTCCCCGCGCTCCCGGCCTATGCCGGGCGACTGCCCGTCACGGCGCTCGCGATCTCACCCGGCGGCACGCGTGCCGCCGTCGCCCGCGGCCGAACCCTCCAGATGCATGACGTCGCCACGGCGGGCGGAGGCGACCTCGCCGGCGCGCCGGTCGTGGCGTCGCTCGGCGACCTGCCGGGGAGGGTGATGGCGGTGCACTTCGGGCCCGATGGCCGCACGCTCGTGGTGGCGGGCGGTGTCGCCGGCCTTTCCGGCGTGGCGGAGGTGCGCGACGCCGGCACCGGCGCTGTGATCCGCGCGTTTCGTGGACACCGCGACCTGCTGGGCGACGCCGAACTTTCTCCGGATGGCGCGGTTCTGGCCACCGCCGGATACGACCGGTCGGTGAAACTCTGGAACGTGGCCGATGGCACGCTCGTGCGATCGATCGACGTGCACAACGGCGCCGTCTTCGACCTCGCCTGGCATCCGTCGGGAAAGGTCCTCGCGTCGGCCAGCGCCGACGAGACCGTGAAGCTCTGGCGTGTCGCGGATGGCGTGCGGCTCGACACGCTGAAGGAGCCGCAGGCCGAGGTGTTCGCCGTGAATTTCACGCCCGACGGCCGGCACGTCGTCGCCGCGGGTCGCGATCGCCGCATCCATCTCTGGCGGCTCGAGTCGCTCGACACACCGGCGGCCAACCCGGCCCTGCACGCGCGGTTCGCCCATGAGTCACCGATCGTCGCCTTCGGCATCTCGCGCGACGGCACACGGCTGGTGACCGCGGCCGAGGATCGGTCGGTGTCGGCATGGAGCGTGCCCGCCCTCGAGCGCCTCCACGACCTCCCGGCCCAGGCCGATCTCGTGTCCGCGATCGTGCCGGTCCCCACGGAAGCCGGCCGGTTCCTGCTTGGCCGCATGGATGGGTCGCTCGTTGCCGTCGCCGTGGCAGCAGGCCCGCAGGCGGGCCCTGCCCCCGCGGTGGCGCCGTCCCCGGCGCCCGCCGATGCGGCGCCGGCCCAGCCCCCGACGGTCGCCGAGGTGGCGGAGACGGAGCCCAACGACACCGCCGAACGCGTGCAGCCGATTCCCCTGCCCGCGAGGGTCACGGGTGCGATCGGCGCTCCCGGCGACGCCGATTGCTTCCGCGTGGCCGCGAAGGCGGGCGTGCCGCTCTTCATCGATCTCGACGCGGCCCGGCCCGGTTCGCAGGTCGCCTCGAAGCTCGACTCGCGGATCGAGGTGCTCGATCCCGCCGGCGCCCCGGTCGAACAGGTCGTGCTGCGGGCGACACGCGACTCGTGGTTCACGTTCCGCGGCAAGGACTCGTCGACATCGGACGACTTCCGGGTCCAGAACTGGACGGAGATGGAACTCGACGAATACCTCTACGCCGGGGGCGAGGTCGTGAGGCTCTGGCTCTATCCGCGCGGTCCCGACTCGGGTTTCAAGGTGTATCCGGGGTTCGGCTCGCGGCACACGTTCTTCGGCACGACACCCGTGGTCCACGCGCTCGGTGAGCCCGCCTGGATCGTGGAACTGCTGCCTCCCGGGAGCATCCCGGCTCCGAACGGCCTGCCCGTCTTCCGCCTCTTCCACGAGAACGACGACGA
The DNA here is from genome assembly GCA_903917235.1 of uncultured Planctomycetaceae bacterium. Classification (GTDB taxonomy): domain Bacteria; phylum Planctomycetota; class Planctomycetia; order Pirellulales; family UBA1268; genus QWPN01. Next base: position 26,155 of record CAIWZS010000134.1, read on the forward strand.
CCCGTCGAGACGCCTCGGCACCGACTCACAACTCGTCTTCACGCCGCCGGCCGACGGAGACTACGTCGTCCGTGTGACCGACGTGCGCGGCTTCGGCGCGACGAGCGACGCGGCCGCGTATCGGTACGCGCTCACCATCCGGCCGCCACAACCGTCGTTCACCGTCTCGATCGGCGGCCGGGATCCCAAGGTGAGCCCCGGCAGCGGCCGCGAACTCACGTTCACCGTCGACCGGCTGGAGGGCTTCGAGGGGCCGGTGACGATCGACGTGGCCAATCTGCCGGCCGGGTTCACGTTCCACGGACCGCTCGTGATCGAGGCCGGCCAGAAGCAGGCGTTGGGCGTGCTCTCCGCGGCGGCCGACGCGACGGCGCCCGACGAGGCCGCGAGCAAGGCGGTGACGGTCACAGCGAGGGCGGACCTCGCCGGCGCGGAGGTCACGAAGCCGCTCGGCGACCTCGGCACGCTGGCGATCGCCCCGGCAGCGAAGGTGACGGCCGAGATCCTCGCGGCCGATGGTACCGGCCGACCGGACGCAGGCCCGCTCGAGTTCGCCATCCGGCCGGGCGAGACGATCCAGGCCCGGGTGCGGATCGTGCGCCACGACCAGAAGGGCCCCGTGGGCTTCGGCCGTGACGAGGCGGGACGCAACCTGCCGCACGGCGTGTTCGTGGCCAACACCGGCTTGAACGGCCTCCTGATCGTCGATGGTCAGACCGAGCGGGACTTCTTCATCACGGCGGCGCCGATCACGAAACCCGGCCGGCGCATCTTCCACCTGCGGTGCGAGCCCGACGGCGGCCAGTGCTCCATCCCGGCGGTGCTCAACGTCCTCTCGCCATAGTTCGCGCTCGGCGGCATCCGGGCAGCGCGGCCGCAGTCTCCGGACTCAGTCCTCGGGCAGCGGCCGACCCTTCGTCTCCGGCGCGAAGGGCAGGACCGCCAGCCCCAGCAGGAAGATGAGACACATCACGAGACCCGCGGGCCGCATCGGCTCGGGTGAGCCGGAGAACACCGTGCTCGACAACTGGCCCAGCAGGAAGGGGCCGCTCGCCGCCACGAAGCGGCCGACGTTGTAGCAGAAGCTCGTGCCCGTGCTCCGGAGCCTCGTCGGGAACAGTTCGGGAAAATAGATGGCATATCCCGCGAAGAGCGACAGCTGGGCGAACCCCATCATCGGCAGCATCCACCAGAAATCGCTGATGTCGTCGAGATAGCGGAAGACGATCATCGTCGTCACCATGGCGGCCACGAAGAAGATCGCGAAGAACGCCCGCCTGCCGAGCTTCTGACAGATGCGGGCCGCGAGCATCATCCCCGTGAAGGATCCGATCTGGATCATCATCGATGCGACGCCGGACCAGATCGTGAGCCGTCCTGCAAGGTCGCTGCCGGTGAGCCCCTGGGCCTCGAACGTCTTCTTCAGCACGCTCCGTTGGAGGTCGATCGCGAAGAAGCCGATTCCCCAGAGACCGATCACGCCGGCGCAGGCCAGCAGCATCCCGACGATCGCATGGCGGCGCCACCGGCGGTCGGCGAAGAGTGATCGGTAGCCGCCGAGCGCGACCCCGGTTTGAGCGGCCTGTCGCCGCATCTCCTGCCAGCGTTCGGGCTCCTTGAGCCCCGCCCGGATGACCAACGCGAGGATCGCCGGCAGGGCGCCGATCACGAACTTCCACCGCCATGGCTCCCAGCCCGCGATGAGACCATTCTCGAAGGATTGCTGGGCCAGTCCCAGTCCGATGCCGATCAGGGCCGCCCCGAAATTGCCGACCGCCGACAGTGCCTGCAACAGCCCCAGGGCGTACGGTCGGGCACGCTCCGGCATCACCTCGGCGACGAGCGCCACGCCGACGGCGAACTCCCCGCCCACGCCGAGGCCGGTGAGGAATCGGTAGAACGCGAAGTCCCAGAAGCCCCAGGACAGCGCGGACAACCCCGTGCAGAGCGAATAGATCAGGATCGTGATCATCATCGTTTTTGCTCGGCCGAACCGATCGCCGATCACCCCGAAGATCAACCCGCCGGTGGCCCACCCGGCGAGAAAGATGCACGTGGAGAGTCCACCGTAGAAGTCCACGGCCTTCGGATCGGCCGCGGCCCCGGCGCTGGCGAGCAGCGACTCCATGGCGGGTTTGCGGGCGAGGTTGAAGAGCTGCTGGTCGAGGCAGTCGAAGAGCCAGCCGAGGGCGGCCACGATGAGGACGAACCAGTGGTAGCGGTTCATCTCCGCGTACCACGGTCCTCGACCGGCATCGGACGTGGGCGACGCGGGCGACGGATGCGATTCGTGCATGCGGTCTCCTCCCCCTGAAGCGGACGGGATCGTGTCGATCGGGCGAGAGGATAACAGATCGACCGGTGCCTCGCGGCTCGCGCCGCGCGCTCACCCGCGTGGCGCCGCCGCGCCGGCCCCCCGCTTCGCGCCTTGACCCTTGCCCGCGGGCCCCGGTCTGTCCCGGGTGCCTCGCGTGTTGGGTCGGGGCATCGGCGCGCCGACCTTCGCACGCCAGCTGACGAGCCGCGCGTGCAGCTCGGCCGTCTTGGCGGACATCTCCGCCGCCCGGTTCGTGGTCTCCCCGATGTCGTCGCGGAGGTTGAAGAGCTCGAGACGGCCGTCCTCCAGCCACTCCATCAATTTCCAGTCACCCGACTGGACCACGCTCACCGGCGTGGTGCGCCAGCGATCGACACCGATGCCGAGATAGCCCGGGAAGTGCGCGAAGATCGCGTCCCTCCCGAGCCGCGCCTCGTGGTCGTGCAACAGCGGAACGAGACTCACGCCGTCGAGCGGCTGGCGCGGGCCGGTGGCCCCGGCCGCCTCGACGCACGTCGGCAGGATATCGACGTGGATCGACGGCTCGTCGCAGATCGTGCCGGGTTTCGTCACCCCGGGCCAGCGCACGATCAGTGGCACGCGGATGCCACCCTCGTAGAGGCTGCCCTTTCCGCTGCGAAGCGGCGCGTTGTCGGTCACGTCCTTCCTGTCACGGTCGCGCAGGCCCTCGCGTCCGTAGCCCCCCACGCCTCCGTTGTCGCTCGAGAAGATCACGATCGTCCGCTCGGTGAGGCCGGCCTCGTCGAGTGCCCGCACGACCCGCCCGACGCTCACGTCGATCGACGCGATCATCGCCGCGTAGATGGGGTCGTGATGCCCATCCGCCGCAGGCTTGTCTTTGAAGCGGGCCACCAGCTGGGGCTTGGCGTCGTGGGGCGCATGCACGCCGAAGTGCGGCAGGTAGAGGAAGAACGGCCGGTCCCTGTGCCGCCCGATGAACTCGACGGCCCGATCGGTGAGGAAATCGGCGAGATACTGGCCGCGTGGATGATCGACGGGCGGATTGGTGACGAAGTCGAAGTGCCTGCCCATCGAGACGATCGCCTCGTCGAAGCCGCGCCGACGCGGATGATGGGGCCCCTTCTCACCGAGGTGCCACTTGCCGAACATCCCCGTCGCGTAGCCCGCCCGCCCGAGGACATCGGCGACGGTGTCACGATCGAGGGGTAGATCGACGACGTTCTCCACCGGCCGAAGCGGTCGCATGCTCCAATCGAAGCGATTGATGCCGCCGACCGTGTAGACCCCGGTTCGGGCTCCATACTGCCCGCTCATGAGCGCGGCCCGGGTCGGGGTGCAGTTCTGGCAGTGGTGGTGATTCGTGAAGCGGGTGCCCTCGGCCGCGAGGCGATCGATCTGCGGCGTCTCGTAATAGCGGCTGCCCTGGCAGGCCAGGTCGGTCCAGCCAAGGTCATCGGCGAGGATGAAAACGATGTTGGGGGGCCGGGCGTCGGCGGCCTGCGAGCCGTTCGAGGCGGCGAAGCCCGTCAGCACCGTGGCGGCGACCGTCGCGCATCGCAGGACAGTGGCCACGGTCATGGGCACGCTCGCACTCCCGGGTCGGCCCGCCGGCCCTCGCCGACCGGCCGACCTGGAGGATAGCAGACCCGTCACTCTCGGCCGACGCCACGATCAGTTCGACAGCGGCAGCGTGCCGACGACGCCGTCACCACCGACGATGATCTCACCCGTGAGCCTGGATCTGGCCCGGATCGTGGCGAGATTCTCGTCGATGACCCACGAGTTGTAGGCCGCCAGGAGCAGGCTCTCCGGCGACGCGGTGGCGTCGTTGGAGATGTCCCAGAACATCATCCCCCCGAGGCCCGACTGCGCGGCCCACTGGGACTTCTGGGCGATGGAGGAGGGGGTCTCGAAGGAACTGAAGATCCCCTCGGTGCCGTTGAACAGGTAGG
>CAIWZS010000135.1 GCA_903917235.1 uncultured Planctomycetaceae bacterium
CGCGCATCCGGCTTTGCGGGAGCAACGGCTCAGGGGCGGCAAAAGTCTCCTCGCTCCGGCCGAGGCGGTCGATCGCTCGGGAAGCGTTCGCCGACCCCCTTCGCCTCGTCTTGTCTGACGCTGGAGCGCCGGCTCAGGGGGCGGCAAAAGTCTCCTCGCTTCGGCCGAGGCGGTCGATCGCTCGGGAAGCGTTCGCCGACCCCCTTCGCCTCGTCTTGTCTGACGCTGGAGCGCCGGCTCAGGGGGCTGCACACGTCTCCTCATTCCCCGAGCGCCAGAATCCTGAGCACCAGTTGACGCGGGATACCGTCGACCAGTGAGACCTGGCCGATCCGGTCGGGCAGCACGAAGCGGGGCACGCCCCCGACGGTCTTCTTGTCGCGCGTCATCACCTCGAGCAGCTGCGCCGGGTCCGGTGTGGGCTGGAGGACCGTGGGCGACGTGGGAAGCCCGAAGCGGCGGAGGAGGTGGTCCTGTCGCGTCACGATGTCTCCCGGAATTCGGCCGAGTGCCTCCGCCAGCCGCGCGGCCCGCGCCATGCCGATCGACACCGCCTCGCCGTGCAGCAGCCGTCCGTAGCCGGCCACGGCCTCGTAGGCATGGCCGAACGTGTGTCCGTAGTTGAGCGCGGCCCGCGCACCCGATGTTTCGCGTTCGTCGGCCTCCACGACGCGGGCCTTGAGTTCCACCGAACGTGTCACCACGTGGGTCACGGCCGCGGGGTCGCGGGCCAGCACGTCATCCGCCCGATCCTCCAGCCACTCGAAGAAGCCGACGTCGAGGATCATCCCGTACTTCACCACCTCGGCCAGTCCGCTGACGAATTCACGCCGGGGCAGGGAGGCGAGCGTGTCGACGTCGGCGAAGACGCCGTGCGGCTGCCAGAACGCGCCGACGAGATTCTTTCCGGCTTCGAGGTTGACGCCCGTCTTGCCGCCGACGGAGCTGTCCACCTGCGCGACGAGCGTGGTCGGAACCTGCCAGAACGGAAGCCCGCGCATGAACGTGGCGGCGACGAATCCGGCGAGGTCCCCGACGACGCCGCCGCCCACGGCCACGACGTGCGTCGTGCGATCGACGCCACCGTGCGCGAACGCATCCCACAGGCGGGCCGCCGCCGCCACCGACTTCGAGGCCTCGCCGGGCGGCACGAGCATCATCGAGCACGGCACGTCCGCGGCGGCGAGGCTCTCGACCGTGGCGCGGCCGTGAGTCGCCTCGAGTGCCGCATCGCAGACGACCACGGCACGCCGCGCGCCCGCACTCCGCAGACGCGGGCCGACGCCACCGACGAGCCCCGAGCCGCAGACCACGTCGTAGGATCGCGCGGCGACCGATGGGAGGGTGACGCGGATGACGGCCACGATCAGGCGACGCTCAGGCGTTCGAGATCGGCGGGCGTGACCGTGATGACGCGCGCGAAGCCCGTGTGCTGACGGACGTAGTCGAGGTCCGCAGCCTCGGCCGGGCTCGCGTGGAGCAGGGACTCGATCCGCTGCCGATCCGTCGTGGACCAGTCCTCGTAGGCATCGGGCCAGATGGTGTGCTGTTCGACGACGAGCGCTTCACGATATGGGTCGAAGACGTTGGACATCGCGAGAGTCCCTGAACGGCGGCGGCGACGGTGACGTCGTCGGGAGGACGGGGAGGTGGTGAAACGGGAAGACTATACACTGCGGGTCGTGGGATCCCCGATCGACGCCGCGGGATGCGGGCATGGCAGGCTTTTTTCGGTGGCGACCGACGGGAGGCACCGCGCTCGTCCTGTCCCTCCTCGCCGTCGCCGCGGGGCTCGCGAGCTTCGCGGTATGGTTCCAGTGGCAGCAGACGCGTCGCTGCCTGACGTTCTACGGCAGCGATGCGGCGTGGCTGATCCAGCGGGCGCCGCGGGTCGAGGTGTGGGAGCGGACCTCCGCCGATGACGCCGGCGTCGCGGGCATCCGCCGCTGGGATGTGACGTCGGCCCGCGGCCTCGTCCATCTCCGCCGCGGGCTCGTCGAGGACGCCAATCTCGACTGGGGCCGTTCCGACGTGAGGGCGATCGCGGCGGATGCGTGGCAGTTCGCGCTGGCGTTCTTCCCGGAGTCGGATCCGAGGGGGTCGCCGACGGTTCTGTTGGTCGAGCGCGGCGACGACGGGGCCAGCCTCGGCGTGGAAGGCCGCCCCGGACGGGTCGGACTCGGCCGACTTGCGGCGGGCATCGATCGCTGGTGGGGCACGTCCCGCGACGAGGCGACCCCCGTCGCGCCGTGAGCCGGGGCGCGTGTGACGTGAGCAGCCCGGCTGACCTCCCCTGCTTGCCCTGGCCGCCCGGTCGCCGTTTCCTGCCGAGTCCCTGGAAGGCGGGTGGATGCGGGTCGAGCCCCCGTTTCACGTGATCGCCCCCGACGTTCGGTCCCGTGAAAACCGGACTTCTGTCGGGTTTGCGGGCAACCTATCCTCCCGCCTCCCTCCGTCGCACGGGGCAGCGCGTGCGGACGGAGCACCACGTGCCGCTGCGCCTCCCCGCGATCCCATCCGCCATGCACGCCTCCCTGCGGTCGATCGCCGTCGCGAACCAGAAGGGTGGAGTCGGCAAGACGACCACCGCCGTCAACCTCGCCGTGGCGCTCGCGCGTCGCGGACACCGCACCTGCCTCGTCGATCTCGATCCGCAGGCACACGCCACGCTGCATCTGGGGATCGCCCCCGGCGTTCATCCCGTCACCGCCTTCGACGTGCTCGCGGGAGACCAGCCGTTGTCGGCCGCGACGGTGCCCGCAGCCGACCGACTGTGGGTGGTGCCGTCGCACATCGACCTGTCTGCCGTCGAGATCGCGCTGTCGGGCAGGCCTGGTCGGGAGACGGTGCTTCGGCAACGGCTCGAGCACGATCCACGCTGCGCCCCGCCGACGCCGGTCACGGAGCCTCGGGCCGGGAGCGCGATGAGCCAACCCGGCGAGGAACGCTTCGAGTACCTCGTCGTCGACTGCCCGCCGTCGCTCGGGCTTTTGTCGCTCAACGCGATGGCGGCGGTCGACGAGGTCCTGCTGCCGCTGCAACCGCACTTTCTCGCGCTCCACGGCCTGAGCAAGCTGCTCGAGACGATCGAACTCGTCTCGGAGCACGTGAATCCACGCCTGCGGCTGCTGGGCGTCGTGCTGTGTCTCTACGACGCCGGCACGCGACTGGCCGCGGAGATCGGTCGCGATGTCGAGGCGTTCTTTCAATCGCCGGGTCGCGCCCATGCGTCGTGGCGGGACGGCCGCCTGTTCAACGCGAAGATTCGCCGGACGATCCGGCTGGCCGAGGCGCCCAGTTTCGGGCAGTCCATCTTCGAGTACGCGCCGACGTCACACGGGGCCTTCGACTACGCAGCGCTCGCCGATGAGGTCGCTCAGGCAGCCGCGGTGGTCGGCTCGTCGGTGCGAGCGGCAGCCTGATGACCCGCTCCGGGCGGCAGGCCGCCCACCCGCCCGCCTGTGCGGATGGGTGCCGCAGCCGTCCGCTGGGTGTGCAGTTCCGGCATCCACCAATAGCACGACTCGCAGGGATCCATGCCCGCGAGAACTCCCGTGACGTCGAAGTCCTCCGCCGACACGAATGGCCGGGAGCCCGCGACCGCTCGAGCGGTCGTCCGCGGCATCTCACGGGAGGGAACTGGAGGTTGCAGCGGATTTTTCAGCAGCATGACAGGGTCGAGTGACGACGGAACCCGGGAGCCGGCGTGTACCGCGCCAGCCCGAAGCGTCCCAAGGCCGTTCTCGGGTATCGGCACGCGACCGTGTGCCGTCCCAGGACCGAGCCGAGTGAACCACTTCCTTCGAGATTGTGCTTTGCGGGTTTTGGGCAAGCAAGGAAATCTGGCGAAATTGTGCGTTCCGTCGGTACCGGTGGCCGGTTGGCGGTTGAGAGCCAAGGAATCGGGGGCCGATGTATGCTTTGGCTTCTTCTCCGCGGAAGTGATGCCATGCGGCCGCTGATGCAGCACGTGGGCCGTCCCGGCCACGAAAAACCCCCTCTTACGGGTGTTTTTGCTCGGCCGCTTCCGCGGTGCAGCCGCATGCTCGCGGTGTGCTGGATCTGGTGCATGCTCGCCGTCTGCGCGGTCGCCGAGCCCCCCGGGTATCGCGAGCTGGCCGACGGCGTGCTCACCGTGATCCCGCCCAACGTCGCCGTCGCCGAGATGCTGCTGCAGGACGACCTCCACGACGTCACGATCGGCCGCCGCGAGCTCGCCTGGAAGCCGAAGCAGGCCGCCGAAGTCGAGACGTTCGTCGCCCGCGCGACCGGCCGCGAGTTTCCCCGCGAGCTGTGGTGCCTCGAGTTCGCGTTCAAGCCGCCGCGGTCGATCGACATCGAGGTGCCCGTTTCGGCGTCGAAAATGCGGCGGTCGCGGGTGTGGTACCTCGTGTACCGCGTGCGCAACGTCGCGGGACCCTCGGCGAGCGGCATGCGGCTGAAGACCGAGACCGACGACCCGGGCACCGACCGGTCGACGCGTGCCGTGGAACGCTTCGAGCGACCAATCCGGTTCCTGCCGCACTTCGTGCTCGAGAGCTTCGAGGCGGTGGCCGAGGGTGAGGGGCTCGTCTTCTATCGCGGCTATCTCGATCGCGTCATGCCCACGGCGCTGGCGGCGATCCGCGGCCGGGAGGACCCACGACGGCCGCTGCTCGACAGTGCGGAAATGGCGGCCGAGGAGATCGCGCCCGGAGAGGAGCGGTGGGGTGTCGCGACGTGGGAAGCCATCGACCCGCGGATCGACTTTTTCTCGATCACCGTGACGGGTCTCACCAATGCGCTCCAGTGGCGCTTACCGCCGGGTGCCGACGTCAAGGCTGCCAATCCTCCCAACGCGGCCCTCGAGCAGGTGCTCCAGTCGCTGCGGCTCGACTTCTGGAGGCCCGGCGATGCCGACCTCGATCGGGCCGATCAGGCGAGCATCGGCTTTCGCGGCATGTTCGAGCGGATGACGCTCGGAGCCCGCCTGCTCGACGACGCGAGCCGTCCCGGTCTCAATGCCTCGACTCCCGAGGCGGGCCTCGAGCGACTCGGACTCGGCTGGGGCGAGCAGGGGATCGACAAGGACATGCTCGAACCCGACCTCGGCGATGATCCGGAGGTGCCG
>CAIWZS010000136.1 GCA_903917235.1 uncultured Planctomycetaceae bacterium
CGGCATCGAGGCCGATGCGGAGGCCCGGCGGGCGGCGGACGTGCTGATCGATCGCCTGCTGACGCGGTGGCGGGACCTCGACGCCGCAGCCCGCGCCCGTGTCGTTCCAGTGTCCCACACGATCACCGTCAAGTCGGTGCCCTGAGGGACGCACGACAGGTCCGTGAGTCGCTCATCGAGCGGATGCACGTGATGAGCGTGCTCCACGCTGCAAGTTCGAGAAGAACCGATGGCGACACACACGCTGTCTGTATTCGGTGAGCATCATTCGGTGAGCATCCATGAGTCGCATATCTTCGTCAGGAACTTCTCCGATGCGTTTCTTCAATGATGTCCGCCTTGTCAGGCGACGGGCTCGCCAGGCATTTCACTTCGAAGCGCTCGAAGCACGCGAGATGTACGCCGCCGGCGATCTGGACACGACGCTGGGGTCGCAGGGCATCGGAATGGTCCCGCTGACTCTTGCCGGTGGAGATTCGGCCGGTCGCTGCAACGCGATGGCGACCGACGCCCAGGGGCGGGCGCTGCTCGTCGGCAACATCAATCGCGGAAACGGGAACAACGATTTCGTGATCGTCCGACGCACGGCCCAGGGCCTGCCCGACAAGACATTCGGCGCCGCGAAGAATGGCCAGGTCGTGGTGGGCTTCGAGCAGGGAGTGAAGGGTGACGACCGAGCGACCTGTGTCGCCATTGACGGGAAGGGCCGCATCGTCGTCGGCGGAGATGTCGAGCAGTTGTCGGGCACGGCATTTGGCGTCGTGCGACTCACGCCGAACGGCAGACTTGATACGACGTTTTCCGGCGATGGGCGAGCCGTCGTGAACTTCGACGCTGGCGGAGATGGTCAGGATCTGGCGGCCGGCATCGTCGCTGACACGCAGGGGCGGATCATCGTGGTCGGAACCGCCCAGACCGATACCGACTCGACGCGCATCGCGCTCACGCGACTGACGCCGGGTGGACAGTTGGATGCCTCGTTCGACGGCGATGGCCGGAAATTGATATGGGGCCTGAAGAGGATACCGAACCCCGTTTCTGACAGAGGCGCCGCGGTCGCAATCGACGCCAAGCAACGAATCGTCTTCGCCGGTCGTTGGGGAAGTGGCGGATCCGGGTTTTTTGGGGTGGGCAGGCTCAAGGGAGACGGGTCATACGACGGCACTTTTGCGAAAAGCGGATTTACCGCCCTCACCCTCGACCAGTTCTCAGGCATCGGGCCGGATAGCGACCCGAAAGGCCTGCGCTTCGACGGCAGCGGGCGCATTTATGTCGTTGGAGCGATCCAGCGACAGACGCCGTCGGATTACGACATCGGGCTTTTACGGATCACCGATTCGGGCGAGCTCGACTCCACGTTCGGGGTCGGCGGTCTCTTTCTCATGGCATTTGATCTGGGGACGTCGAAAAGTGACGTCCCGGCTGGCATCGTGATCGACAAGCAGGGCCGCATCGTCGTTTCCGGCACCGCGACGGCAAGCGACACGGAATCCGAACTTGCGATCATGCGAGTGACGCCTTCAGGCCAACTCGACTCCTCGTTTGCGGCCGCGGGCAAAAGGACGATCAAGGTCGGTGACGTGGCGACCGCCGCCTCAGGGCTGCGGATCGACAAACTGGGCCGCATCGTCGTCGCTGCGACGGTGCGCTCGTCAAACAGTGGGAACGAGTTCGCCTTGATAAGGCTGCTGGGATGAGGGCCTCGTAGCCATCGCTCGGGCGACCGCGCCACCCCCGGCACGCGAGTTGCAGGCATGGTATGCCGTCGGGTCAGAATCTGGGCAGGGCCTCTCGCCGCCAGGACCACGATTCCCCGCGAAACGCGGCCTTTTCATCGCAAGGAGACGAGTCATGGCACGTTCGTCGAGCGTCTCATTTCGAGCCGGCGCGAGGCAGCATGCGGCGCGCGTCGCAAAACGCCGCACCGGACAGGGGCGCCGTCTCAGTTTGGAGCCACTCGAAGGTCGGCAGATGATGGCCACGACGCCGACGGGCCACATGCGCGTGGGGATGAATCTGGAGAACATTGTCGACTGGTCGCCGGCCTGGACGTTCACCGACGTCTTCCAGGCTTCCCGTGGATGGATCACCCACGGCGTCAATACCGCCACCGGGCAGATGACCTGGGACATCGGTGCGACGAACCCCGTCCGGGTGGACGCCGACGGGAACGTGACGGGGCTGTCTACGTTCACGAACGCGGCGGGCCAGACGATCCGCCAGCAGGCCGGCACGCTGATGTTCCGGGAACTCGATGGCGCGTATCCAGGCGGCACCTACCGGGCCGAGTGGGAGGGCACCGGCCGGGTGACGTTCGGGATGGACGCCCGGGTCGCCGCGAGCGGCCGCACGCCTGCCGGGATGAACTACGCCGATCTCACCGTCACTCCCGGCGACGGGGGCATCTACCTGCGGATCGAGGAGACGAGCGCCTCTGATCCGGTGCGCAATTTTCACGTCTGGATGCCCGACTGGCAGGGGCAGTCCTTCGCCGGGCAGCGGTGGCAGCCGGGGGCGTCCTTCTCCCCGTTTCATCCGCTCTTTCGCGAGCGGCTCATGCCCTTCGGCGTGATCCGCTTCATGATGCCGCAGGAGACGAACACCTCCGACATCCGCACCTGGGCCGATCGCCGCGACGCCCGCGACATCCGCCAGAGTTCGGGGCTCGGCGGCTCGGCGAGCGAGCCCATGGCCAACGGCATGTCGGTCGAACACATGGTGCAGCTGGCGAACGACCTCGACGCCGATCCGTGGTTCAACATGCCGCACATGGCGGACGACACGTTCGTGCGGAACTTCGCGACCTACGTGCGGGACAACCTCGAGCCGGGCCGCAAGGCTTACGTCGAGTGGTCGAACGAGATCTGGAACTTCGCCTGGGGCTTCGAAGCCACGCAGTGGGTGGCGGAGCAGACCCGCCTGCCGGAGAACGCAGGACTCTCCCACTGGCAGATCGCCGGCCGCGAGGCGAAGCGAGACATGGACATCTGGACGCAGGTGTTTTCCGGACAGACGCAGCGCATCGTGCGGGCAGCCGGCGGGTTTTCGGCAAACGATTGGGTGACCGCGAGGATTCTCGAAAGCATGGAGGGCTCGTTCGACGCGATTGCGATCGCGCCCTACTTCAGCCCGTCGGGCCAGCAGCGCGACGGCTACACGGCGTCCACGACGGTGGATCAGGTGCTCGCCGACACGCGGGCAGCGATCGACGGCTCGGTGGCGCAGACCAGGGCCCATCAGACCCTGGCGGATACGTGGTCGGCGAGGCTTGGGCGCGACATTGAGGTGGTGGCCTACGAGGGGGGGCACCACCTCGACGGCCGAAACGCGCCCTACCAGAACGTCTTTTACGCCGCGTCCCGGGATCCGCGGATGGGCGACCTCTATCGCGACTACCTGCGACGGCTCGACTCGGCCGGGATGGATCTCTACGTCGACTTCACCTTCACGGGACGCGGCGGTCCGTCGCAATGGGGTGACTTTTCGAAGCTCAACCGCATGGATCAGCCGCTCGAGACCGCGCCCCTCTACAACGCCGTCGTCGCCGCCGCGAACGGCTCGCTGTGGGGACTGACACCTGCGCCGACACCTGCGCCGACACCTGCGCCGACACCTGCGCCGACACCTGCGCCGACACCTGCGCCGACACCAACGCCGACCCGGACGCTGTCGATCGCGAACGCGGCCGTGGCAGAGGGAAACACCGGCACCCGTGACCTGAAGTTCACGATCACGCTGTCGTCGCGGGCCACCAGCGCGGTCACCGTGCGCTGGAGCACGGTCAACGCGACGGCCACGGCGGGGAGTGATTACACGGCCCGCTCCGGGCAGATCACGTTCGCCGCCGGTCAAACCAGCCGTTTCGTGGCCGTGCCGATCATCGGCGACCGTACTGCCGAGGCAGACGAGACGTTCTCCGTACGGCTCACCGACGCCCGGGGGGCGACGATGGCGACCGACACGGCGACGGGCACGATCACGAACGACGACGTCGCCGCACCCACGCCGAGCCCTCTACCGGGCATCACGCGTGACATCACCTACGCGGTGGTCGGCGGCCGGTCCCTTCAACTCGACGCCTATCGGCCCACAGGTTCGGGGTCTTTCCCGGCCGTCGTCCTCGTGCACGGCGGTGGCTTCACGAGCGGGTCGAAGGGGGGCTATACGGGTGACCTCGCGCGGTCCCTGGCTGCGGCGGGCTACGCCGTCTTTGACATCAACTACCGGCTCCTTCGCGACCTTGGCCCGGGAGCGACGCTCGACCAGGCGATGACCGCCGCCCGCGAGGATCTTGGCCGCGCCATCGACCACGTGATCGCCCGCGCGACCGCCTACGGCGTGGATCCTCGACGTGTGGCAGTGGGTGGAGGGTCGGCCGGCGCGATCACGGCCCTTCTCGCCGCGTACGGCCCGGAGCGTGTCGGCGTGCGGCCTCGGGCCGTGATCGATCTCTGGGGCGGGATGTACGGCCGTGAAAACGCGCTGCGTGCCGGCGACCCGCCGCTGCTCGTCGTGCACGGGACGGCCGACCGCACCGTGCCCTACTCCCAGGCGGAGGCGTTGATGGCGGCCGCCGGCCGCGTCGGCGTGGACGCGACGCTCGTGCGGGTGGAGAACGGCGGCCACACCCTGTCGCTCGACCAGCGGGTCGGCGGCCGCACGATCCGACAGTGGGTGCGGGAGTTTCTCGACCGCACGATGCGCTGAGGACGGCGGGGCTGTCGTCGATGGGGCGACTCACTCGAGGGCTGCGCGTCAACCCGTGCGGCAATTGATCTGCCGTGATGGATCGCCGCGCGGAACGCGCAACTGTCCGCACGCTGGTGGACCGGGCACGGCGTCGCATGCAGCCTCGCGGAGGACGTCGGCCGTACCGTTGGATGGACCCGCCCTCCGGCCCCTGGCCCCGGGCGGCATCAGGGACGACGACCAGCGTCGCCTCTTCCACACGGTCCTGTGGGCGGGCGACGCGCGAAAGGTTCGCTTCCATGAAGCCGCTCAGGCGAACGCGCGGTGCCGCTCGTGCGACGAGGCTGCTCGTGGAGCGGCTCGAGCCGCGGCTCTTGCTTGCCGCAGACCTGTCGGCGGACGAGGTCATGGACCGGATCGTCTGGCAGGGGCGTGAGGCTGACGTCCGATCGGGATTCTGGAACGGACGCTTCGAATCCGCGACGCCCTATGGCTCGCCCGCCATTCCGGCCGCGCTCCTTCCGGTCGTCACGTGGACGACGACGTCGTTGGGCGAGGGCTTTTTTTCGCTGTCCGCGCCCGCCGCCGATCCACAACTCGTCATCGACTGGGCGAACCAGACGCCGGGCGTGCTGGCGATCGAGCCCGACTTCATCGTGGACGCGCCGCCGATCGAGCCCGACTTCCCGGTCGAGGTCCTGCCGGACGCCGCGGCGACCGCGTTCGCCGCGGGAACCGAGCCCGTCTCCATTCCCGACGACCCCGACTTTCCAGACCAATGGGCTCCCCCGACGGTTTCCGCGACCTCCGCATGGAGCGTGAGCGTCGGGGCGCGCAGCATCATCGTGGCGGTGCTCGACTCGGGCGTCGACCTGTCCCACCCGGATCTCGTGGACAACCTCTGGAGCAACCCTCGCGACGTGGCCGGCAACGGCGTGGACGACGAGGGAAACAGCTTCATCGACGACGTCCGCGGCTGGAATTTCGTGGACGGCGACAATGACATTCAGGACCGCTACGGTCACGGCACCCACGTGGCCGGAATCATCGGCGCGACGGGCAACAACGGCGTCGGTGTCGCGGGCCTGAACTGGCGCGTGTCGATCATGGCGCTGAAGATCCTCGGCGACAACGGCCTCGGCACCGCGTCGTCGGCGATCGCCGCCATGAACTACGTGACGACGATGCGTCGTGACTTCGAGGCAAACATCGTCGTCTCGAACAACTCCTGGGGGGCCTCTTCCGGCATGTCGATCGTGATGCAGGATGCAATCGCGGCCATGGCGGATGTCGGGGTCGGATTCGTCGCCGCCGCCGGCAACAGGAGTTCCGACAACGACGTGCTGCCCCGATACCCGAGCAGCTACGACGTGCCCAATGTCATCGCCGTCGCCGCCAGTACCACGTCGGACCAGTTGGCCTCGTTCTCGAACTTCGGCGCCACTTCCGTCGATCTCGCGGCGCCGGGCGGCGGGATTTTCTCGACGCTGCCCGGCGGCACGTACGGCTACCTGTCCGGCACGTCGATGGCCGCGCCGCAGGTGGCCGGGGCCTTCGCGCTGCTGTCGGCCGCGAAGCCCGGCTTGACGGTCGCGCAGGCCAGGGCCGCGATCCTGGGCTCCACCGACACCGTCGCGGCGCTCGTGGGCAAGACCGTGACGGGCGGACGTCTCAACGTCAGCGGCGCGATGCAGTCCCTCGGTCTCAACCCGGAGCCGCCACCGCAACCGCCGCCGCCACCGCCGCCGCCGGTGGATGCACCGCAGCCTTTTGGAGACGACTTCAACCAGGCGGATGGCGCGACACTCTCGGGCTACTGGGCCACCCGTGTCGGCAGCGTGGGCATCGCGAACGAGGCGGCAGTTTCGCGGTCCACGGCTGGTGCCTCCATCGCCACGCTCAATGACGTGCGCGTCACCGACTCCGCGAGCCAGGCATTCGTCAACCTCCGGGCGGGAGCGTCCGTCGGGCTCGTCGCCCGTTATGCGGGAGGAGCCGACAGGAACATGTACCTGGCATCCCTGGTGCGATCCGGCACGGGATTTGTCTGCCGAATCTCCCGCAACACGGGGGGCACGTGGGCGGTGCTCGCCGGCGGCATCGTGACCGCCGCGTCGGGCGTGCTGCGTTTCGAGGTCGCCGGGTCGTCGCTCACGCTCCTCTTCAACGGAGTGCGCGTCGCCGGGGCGTACGACAGGACCATTGCCGGCCCGGGTGGGGTCGGCATCCGCTTCACCGGCTCAGGCGGATCGATCGACAACTACGCCCAGTCCACGCTGACCGCGCCGACACCCGGCAACGCGGTGATGCCGTTCAGCGACGACTTTGACGGCGGTGACAGCGCCTTCGTGCCCGGATCGTGGACCAAACGGACGGGCAACGTGGCCGTCACGAGCGGCGTCGTCGTGTCCCGCTTCAACGGGGCCTCGGTCATGGCGCTCAACGGCGTATCCACTCGGGACTCGAGCACGCAAACGTTCGTGAACGTCGTCAATGGGAAAGTCGTTTCGCTGATCGCACGGTACACGGGGAGCGGCGACAATCGGATGTATGGCGCCGGTCTCGTACGTCTGGGTACTGCATTCGTGGGCCGCATCTGGCTCAACACGGACGGACGGTGGCGGCTCCTGGCCAGCGCGACCGCACCGGGCGGTTCCGGAGTGCTGCGGTTCGACGTGGTCGGCACGGCGTTGACGCTCTTTCTGAACGACAGGAAGCTCGTCGCCACGTCGAACAGGGCGATCACCGGCCCTGGCACCGTGGGAATCCGTTTTTCCGGATCGGGTGGCGTGGCCGACGCCTATCGCGCCGTCGCCCTGACACCGCCGACCCCGACCACCGTGACGTCCCCGTTCAGCGACGACTTTATTCGCGCCGACAGCCCGTATCTGTCGAGTTCCTGGGTCCAGCGATTCGGCAACGTCGTGCTCCAGGATGACTCCGTCGTGTCGCAATTCGACGGCGCGTCCATCGCGACACTCTCCGGCGTCACGTCCAGGAACTCGAGCGCCGAGGCCGTGGTCAACCTCAACTCAGGAAGCATGGCGGGGCTCATGGCGCGGTACGGAGGGTGCGGGGATCGGCGGATGTACCTGGCCGGACTCCAGAAGTTCGGCGGGGCGTTCGTCGGCCGGATCTGGCTGCACGACGGATGCCGGTGGCGCGTCTTGGCGTCGGTGCCGCTCTCGGTCGGCTCCGGACGGATTCGCTTCGACTGCGTCGGATCCTCGCTCACGCTGTCACTCAACGGCACTCCGATCGCCAAAGCCCACGACACGACACTGACGGGGCGCGGCGCCGTGGGGCTCCGGCTCATGGGAGATGGGGCCCGTACGGACGACTATGGCTACGAGCAACGGTGAGCCACGCGCTCGGTGCGCCGATCGACGGCCGTCACCCGCCGGCCTCGCCCTTGCGCCCGAGCTCCTGGTCGATGAGGATCAGGCCGTGTCCGTCGCCACCGACGAGCATGAGCCGGTCGTGAACGTCGTCCGCCTCGGCGGTGTCGGCGATCTGCTGCGGCACGAACTGGGTGAGGAAACTGTGCGTCAGGTGGTCGTTGTGCTTGTCGGCCATGTCGATGAGGTCGTTCATCCGCTGGAGCAGCACGTGCTCCTGCGTGCGGACCATGTCGAACGCCTCGATCGGGCTGGCCCACGCGCTCGCCGGCGCCTCGATCGTGGCGAACGTCGCCTGCCAGTCACGGTCGTTGAGGTAGTCGACGAAGAGATTCATGTGCGTGAGTTCCCCATGCGCCTCGCCGCGGAACCAGGAGGCCATGCCGGTGAGGCCGCGGACGTTGGCCCACGAGGCGAGCGAAAAGTAGAGGAAGGCCGCCGACGCCTCGATGCGGATCTGCTCGTTGAGCGACTCGGCGACGTCCTTGTGGAGGGATTTGCGAAAACTCACGGGGGGAGGCTCCTGAAAGCGGTGATGTCGATGCCGGCGGACGCAATCCGCTGGGCGGACGCTCGAGCGTGCTCTCCGCGTTATAGCCGCTGCCGGCCGAACCGGTGAGATCCGGGGCGGGTCGACGACGGATTCCGGCGACGCCGGCCGATCCGCCAGGCACCCACGCCATCAGGCGATGCCCTCGGCCCGCATGGCCTGCCAGTCGGCCTCCGTGGGGCGGGCCACCGTGCCGAAGAGGTAGTCGCCGACGGGTAGCGCGACGTTGAAGTTCTTGTCGGGGTAGCGGTGGTGCAGGTAGTGATGCCGGGCCACGTACTTGAACGCGGCCCACCGTGCGAACGGCCGGTTCGCGGGCTGGTGCATCTCGAGGTGGATCTGGTTCCAGAGCAGGTGGTGCATGCAGACGATCATCGGAAACATGACCGCACCGATGACCGAAAAACAGCCGAGGACGAGGCTCGCCGGCAGAGCCTCGAGCAGCCCTTCCCAGACGTTGAGCCGGATGCCCCGGTCCTCGCCATGGGGCAGGGGATCGTCGCGGAAGGTCGCGCGATACTGGCGATGGTGCTCGACGGCGTGGCTCGTGAAGATGCGTTGCCTGGCCCTCAAACCACGCAGGAACACGTTCCGCGGCTTCTTGTGCATCAGGCGACTGTGCACCTGGTGCTCCACGATCGACATGAAGACGACGAGTGCGGCGAACCAGCAGACCACCTCGATGGCGAGCGACATGCGGGGCCCTGCATGGTGTCGAGTGGCCCACATGTCGGCAGGTGGTGCCGACCGGCTGCGGCCGTCGTGGAAGGGAGGTGTACCAGAACACCTCGCACGACGGCAGACCGGTTTCGCAGCCTGAAACATGGATTCGGCGCTCGCAGGCCGATCTCATGGCGCGGGTGTTCGTGCCGGCCCACGACCAGCTCGTGACGAAGGCGGAGTTCAACGAGCTGACGGGCGTTGTGTGGGAATTGGCCGAGGCGCAGCGGGAAATCGCCGAGGCGCAGACGGAGTTGGCCGAGCCGCAGCGGGGGACGGAGTGGTCCGTAAGGGACCTCGCCCAGCAGGTCGGTGGCCTCGCGAACTCCTTCGGCGGGAGCCTGGAAGACGTATGATCGCAGAGGCGTGACGAGAGGCATCGGCCCGTGCGCCAACTGCGAGGTGATGTCATGAAGAACCCA
>CAIWZS010000137.1 GCA_903917235.1 uncultured Planctomycetaceae bacterium
CGGGTCGTGATCGAGGTCGCGGCGCGTCCCCTCCCGGGGCAGTCGCGACTGGACAGCGTGGCGGGCGTGTTCTCGCGCACGGGTCGGCGGCTCGCGTTCAATGACGATCACGCCGGGGCGTCCGACAGTCGTCTCGTCTTCGAGGCCCGCCGTGGCGGCATCCACTTCGTCGGCGTCTCGGGTTTCGGCAACGCCGCCTATCGGATCGCGGGAGGCGGCCGCCGCACCGCGGGATCGGTGGGCGACTACGCGGTGACCTTCACCTTCGACGCGGCGCCGTCATCGGGAATGACGCCGCACGTCTTCGGCTTCGTGATCGACGCGGTCACGCCACGAGGTCGGTCAGCACGTGGCCATGCACGTCGGTGAGGCGGCGCTGGATGCCGTTGTTGTAGACCGAGAGCCTCGTGTGATCGATGCCGAGCAGGTGCAGCGCGGTCGCGTGGAGGTCGTAGCAGAAGGTCGGGTGATCCTCGGCCTTGAAGCCGAGCGGGTCGCTCGCGCCATAGGCCGTGCCCCCCCTGATCCCGCCCCCCGCCATCCAGACGGTGAACGCCCCGGCGTTGTGATCGCGCCCCTTCCCCTGCGCCGCCGGCTGCCGACCGAATTCGGTCTGGCACATGACGAGCGTCGTGTCGAGCAGGCCGTGGGCCTTGAGATCCGTGAGGAGGGCGCTTGCGCCCCCGTCGAGGATCGGGCCCCAGTAGCCGTGGTCGCGGACGAGATCCTCGTGGCTGTCCCAGTTGGGCCGGATCTTCTTCACCGCGGTGTTCTCGGCCCCGCAGTAGATCTGTACGAACCGTACGCCGCGTTCGACGAGCCTGCGGGCGAGCAGGCACTGCCGGCCGAAGGGGCCGATGTCGGGATGGTCGAGCCGGTAGAGCGACTCGACGCTCGCGGGCTCGCCCGAGAGATTCGTCACCTCGGGCGCGGAGAGCTGGAGGCGGGCGGCGAGTTCGTAGGCGGCGATGCGGGCGGCCAGTTCGCTCGTGTCGTCGCGCGGGGCGAGATGCCGGGCGTTGACGGCGGCGAGGAACTCGCGGCCCGCCCCCTCCCCGTCGACGAGTGACGCGTGATCCCGCGGCGCGAAGAGATCGGCGATCGGCGGACGGCCCTCGGCCGTCTCGATCACGGTGCCCTGGTGGATCGCGGGGAGGAAGCCGGCACCCCAGTTCACGGGCCCCCCGGGGGGCAGACCGCGGTGGTCGGGAAGGACGACGAACGCCGGAAGGTCCTCCGACGCGCTGCCGAGGCCGTAGGTCACCCACGCCCCCATCGCCGGGAAGCCGGGCAGGATGAACCCCGAGTTGGCCATGAACATCGCCGGTCCATGGAGCGCGGTCTTGCTCTGCATCGAGTGGATGAAGGCCATCTCGTCGACATGGCCTGCGAGACCGGGCAGGAGATCGCTCACCCAGCGGCCGCACTCACCGTGCTGGCGGAAGGGCCAGTAGCTCGGCTGGCAGTTGCCCGGCTTCGAGGCGAAGAACTGCACGTCGCCCGTCGTGTCGAACGGCGTGCCCGCACGCTTCACGAGCTCCGGCTTGTGGTCGAACGTGTCGAGGTGCGACAGGCCGCCGGGGCAGAAGATGTTGATCACGGCCTTCGCCCGGGGGGCGAACATGGGCGGCCTGGCCGCGAGCGGATTCGACGTGCGGCTCGCGGCGTGGGCCTCGTCGGCGACGAGCGCCGCGAGGGCCACGCCACCGAGTCCGCCCCCGAGCTCCCAGAGGAAGTCGCGGCGCGACACGCCGGCACGATGGAGGCCGCAGGGAAACGCGAGGGTCCGCATGGTCAATCCACGTAGATGAATTCGTTGGCGTTGAAGAGCATCCGGCAGAACTGCACGAGCCCGGCCGACTGCACGAGCGTCACGGCGGCCGCAAGTTCCACCTCGTCGGGATCGCGGCACAGGGCCAGCGCGTAGGCGCGGCGGACCTGCGCGGCGGGGTCGGCCCCCGCATCCCGCTCGAGCCGCTTCGCCCAGTGGCCCGCCTGTCGGAGCATGAAGTCGTTGTTCAACAGCGCGAGCGACTGGAGGGCCGTCGTCGTCTCCAGCCGCGCCGGCGTCAGGTTGGCGGGATTCGGGCAGTCGAGTGTCGTGAGGAACGAGTGCGGCGTGCTGCGCACGACGAACCGGTAGATGCTCCGTCGCCAGAGTTCGGGCCTGTCGGGCGTGACGTAGCGGTAGACCGGCGCGTAGGCCTCCTCGTAGTCGAAATCCCGGTAGCCGGGGCCGTGCATCACGGGATTGAGACAGCCGCTGACCGTGAGCGTGGCGTCACGCAGACTCTCGGCGTCGAGACGCCGGGGGGACTGTCTCCAGAGCAGGCGGTTCTCGGCATCGACCGCCAGCGACGCGGTCGCCCCGGGCACGCCGACGCTCCGCTGCCGGTAGGCGTGGCTCGTGCAGATGAGCCGGTGCATCTCTTTGAGTGACCACTTCCGGGAGACGAGTTCGGCCGCCAGCCAGTCGAGCAGGTCGGGATGCGAAGGCCTGCCGCCGCCGAGCCCCAGGTCGCTCGGCGTGTCCACGAGCCCCGTGCCGAAGTGGTGGTGCCAGAGCCGGTTGACGATCACCCGGGGCGTGAGCGGGTTGTGCGGGTCGGTGATCCACGCGGCGATGGCGCGGCGGCGGTCTCCCTCCGGCATCGCGACGTCGCCGAATCTCGCCGGCAGGCTCGCCACGGCGGCGATCGTGCCGGGCCCCACCTCGTCGCCGAGTGCCTCGGGGTTGCCGCGGATGTTCACCTTCACCGGCGGGGGCGTTTCGGTCACCGGGCCGAAGACCTTCTCCGGAGCCTCGAGCGACTTCAGTTCCTCCTCGAGCGCCGCGAGCCTGCCTTCGGCGTCGGCGAGCGCCCGCTTCTGCTCGTCGCCGAGGGATGGTGGCACGCCCTCGATCCGGGCGTCGCCGAAGAAGATCTGGTCCATCCCGATGCCGTTGCCGCCGTCGGTCGCGACGAGCGTCAGAAACCGCGAGGCCGGCGGCAGCGGGACGTCGATCGCCGTGCCGCCGTCGTCGCAGCCGATCCGCCCGTTCGCCACGAGCGTGCCGTCGACGAACACGAAGTAGTCGGCCCCCGCCTCCGGGGTCGTGCCGCCGTAGCCCACGACGCCGCGGAATCTCGGGTCCACGACCGCGACGGTCGCGAAGACCTCGGCGAGGTCGAACGTGATCCCCGCGTTGGCGTGCAGGCCGAGGATCGTGTGTCCCTTGCCCGCGTAGTCGACGCCGTCGAGTTTCGTCGAATGCTGACTGGCCACCGGCCCGTTGCGGATCGCGTCCCAGCCGGCCTTGCTCGTCTCGGGAAGCCCGGACACCCTGAGGCCGGTCGTCGTCACCGGCACGTCGTCGGCCCCGTGCGGGACGAACACGGCGTTCACGAGCTTCGTCGGCCCGGGCTTCGGCGCGTTGACCGTGATGGCCGACAGGAATCCGCGGGCCTTGGCATCGGCCTCCTTGCCGTTCCGCGGATCGATGCCGAAGCCTTTCCTGCCGCCGCCGCGGCCGTCCCCCCCGCCGACAATGTCGGCGAGGTCGACCGGCCTGCCCGCCAGCGCGTGCACCTCGGCGCGGGCGGCGGCGACCGCGGCGGTGAGTTCCCGCTGCCGCCGCGTGTGGCGTTCGAGCGCCGCGCGGCTCGTGGGGGCGTCGGCACGCCTCACGCCGGCGAAGACGGCTGCGAGCGCGTAGTACTCCTTCTGCGATATCGGGTCGAGCTTGTGGTCGTGGCAGCGGGCGCAGTTGACGGTCACGCCGCAGGCGGCCGTCATGACCTGCGTGAGCATGTCGTCGAGGTCGTCGGCGCGGGCCTGGCGGCGCAGCACGTCGCTCTTCGTCTCCACCTGGCCGACGAAGTCCCACGGTCCGGCGGCGAGGAAGCCCGTCGCGACGGTGTGGTCGGGGTCGTCGGGTGCGATCACGTCGCCGGCGATCTGGCGCCTGAGAAACTCGTCGTAGGGCAGGTCGCGATTGAGTGCGTCGATCACCCAGTCGCGGTACCGCCACGCGTTGGGTCGGATCTGGTCGCGTTCGAAGCCGTGGGTGTCGGCGTAGTGCGCGATGTCGAGCCAGTGGCGGGCCCAGCGCTCGCCATAGCGGGCGGAGGCGAGCAGGCGGTCGACGAGCCTCTCGTGGGCGTCGACGGACGGGTCGGCGACGAACGCCTCCACGTCCTCGGGCGCGGGGGGGAGACCAAGGAGGTCGAACGACAGCCGACGGACGAGCGTG
Organism: uncultured Planctomycetaceae bacterium; assembly: GCA_903917235.1. Classification (GTDB taxonomy): domain Bacteria; phylum Planctomycetota; class Planctomycetia; order Pirellulales; family UBA1268; genus QWPN01. Next base: position 4,235 of record CAIWZS010000137.1, read on the forward strand.
CGCCGATCGGCCTCGGGGGCGGGCGCGAGCCCCCTCTCGGCGAGCGCGTGTTGGAGGAAGCGATCGATCTCGTTGCGGACGGGCCAGTCGGGCCGGGCGGCGGGCACGGCGGGCCGCACGACGGGCTGCCACGACCAGTGGTCGAGCCGCGGGTCGCGGTCGGTCGCGCGGGCGAGGCGATCGAACTCCGACTCGGGCCACTCCGCTCCGGAATCGATCCACTCGGTCAGAAGCCTCACCTCGGCGGCCGAGAGCCGCTCACCGTCGGGTGGCATCATCGTCTCGTGGTCGGTGCTCGTGATCCGTCGGATGAGCTCGCTCTCGGCGGCCTTGCCCGGCACGATCACCGCACCGAAGTCGCCCCCCTGAATCGCCCGGTGCCGCACGTCGAGCCTCAGGCCGCTCTCCTGGGTCTCGGGGCCGTGGCAGGCCCCGCACCGTGCGACGAGCAGCGGACGGATCGACTCCTCGATCGGCGAGGCTACGACGGTCCCTGCGACGCGACCGAGCGCTGCGGTCACGAGCAGGAGGAGGGCGCGGTGCGTCGAGCCGGGCGGCCGTGCGTCGGTGATGGGCATGCCGTCCTCCAAACGCGCAGCCGGAAATGCGCAGGCGAGCGTGCCAGGTCCGTTGCAGTGTAGGCCCTGCCAAACTTATCATACAAGTTGCGGGTGCCGGCACGCGGTCGGTGCCCGAGCCGGGCGGCCGTGAGCAACGGCGCGGCCTTCGTGGTGGCTGTGCAACGGGGATGGCGATGCCCGCAACGCCGCGCACGATCTCGACGCCCCGAGCGCCCGTGAAGGTCCGAAGCGGGGCGGGGATTGCGCCGGCCCGGGACCTCGTCGACCAGGTCGTGACGCACCTGCGCGCGCGCATCCTCGCGGGCGACCATGCCGTCGGCGTGTCGCTGCCGAGCGAAGGCGACCTTGCAGAATCGTTCGGCGTGTCGCGTACGGTCATCCGCGAGGCGATGAGGAGCCTTCGTGCCCAGGGTCTCATCGTCATGAGCCAGGGTTCGCGGCCCCGCGTGGCCGAGGTCGACGCCCGTCCCACCGTCGAGTCGCTCACGCTGCTGCTCGCACGATCACGGACGACGCTCCTCGACCTCACGGAGGTGCGACGGCCTCTCGAGGCTGAGATCACCCGACTCGCCGCGACCCGCGCGACCGTCGAGCAAGTTGCGGCCCTCCGCGACGCGAACGCCGAGCTCGAGCGCGCCAAGACGCTCGAGGATCGGGTCGCCGCGGACGTGCGGTTCCACGAGCTCCTCGCCGTGGCCACGGGCAATCCCGTGTTCGGCGTGCTGCTCGGCACGCTCGGCGTGCTCCTCGTGGAGTCGCGGCGACGCACGATCCGGTCGGCCGGCGTGGGACCCGCCCTCGTCGGCCATCGCGAGATCCTCGTCGCCGTCGGTCGTCACGATCCGGCCGCTGCTGAAGCGGCGATGCGCCGGCATCTCGATTGGGCCGAGCGCGACATCCGCGCCGACGCACGAGCACGCATCCTGGCGACGTCCACCGCAGGGGCGGATGGATCGTGAGCGTCGTGCCGCGCGGGCGGATCACCGCGTGAAGCGGTGCACCATCACGTGCCGGTAGGTCTGGCCCGGAGCGAGTCGCACCGAGGGCCACTCGGGGTGGTGGATCGAGTCGGGGTGCTTCTGCGTCTCGAGGCAAAGGCCCCCGTTGGGAACGTAGACGGCGCCGGCCTTGCCGCGGAGCGTGCCGTCGAGAAAGTTGCCCATGTAGACCTGCACGCCCGGCTGGTCGGACCGCACCTCGAGCGTGCGGCCGCTCGCGGGATCCTTGAGGATCGCCGCGATGCGGAGCTCGCCGTCGGGCTGCCAGTCGCGCACGACGTAATCGTGGTCCACGCCGCGCGGCGTGCCGGGAGCGGCGTCGGGCGGCAGGGCCTCGATCGCCGAGCCGACGCGGCGCCGCGGCGCGAGCTCCGGCCTGAAGTCGAACGGCGTGCCCGCGACCGGCGCGAACACTCCGGTCGGGATGCCGCCGTCATCGACCGGCAGGTAGCGGTCGGCGAACACCGCCAGCTCGTGGCCGGCGATCGACCCCGACGCCTGGCCCGCGAGATTCCAGTAGGAGTGGTGCACGAGGTTGACGATCGTCGGCGCGTCGGTGGTCGCCTCCATCTCGACGATGAGCTCGCCCTCCGCCGTGAGCGTGTACGTCGTCCGCGCCGTGAGTCGCCCCGGATAGCCTTCATCGCCGTCGGGTGACACGAGCGAGAACTCGACGGCGGGGCCGCGTTCGCCCACGTGCGGCCGGGCCGACCAGAGCTTCTTGTCGAATCCCACGAGCCCGCCATGCAGGTGATTGGGGCCGTTGTTGGTCGCGAGGCGGTACGTCTTGCCGTCGAGGACGAAGGCGCCGCCAGCGATCCGATTGCCGCAGCGGCCCACGGTCGCGCCGAAGTAGGGGTGTTTGCCGACGTAGCCCGCGAGGTTGTCGAAGCCGAGCACCACGTCGGTCGCCGGGTCGCCGGCATTCCGACCGGGCACGAGGAAGCTCGTGAGGATGGCGCCGAAGTCGGTGATCGTGGCGCGAAAGCCGCCGGCGTCGAGGGTGAACAGACGCGCCTCGCGGCCGTCGGGCAGCGATCCGAAGACGCGCACGGCAGGCTCGGCAGGACGCGCGGCGGCGGGCGGGACATCGGGCATCGGTGGCTCCGCGGCGGAGGGCGGGATCGGACTCCCGAGCCAGCCGAGCATAGCGGCCAGCACGCCCCCGACCACGCGCCGCAGGCGCGGTGGCCGTCGCACGGCCTCGCCGTCACGCGGCGTCACGCCGCCTGCTGCACACCCTTCGCACCCGCACGCTGCGGCTTCGCCGCGGCGGTCTCCGCCTCTGCCTGACGCTGTTCGATCCATCCGTCCACGCTCCACGGACCACCTCCGAACGCGGCGAGGGCGAGCAGGCCGCCGCCGATCGCCATGTTCTTCATGAACTGGATGATCTGCAACTGCCGCTGTCCCGGATCACTGAACTGCCAGAAATCGTGGAAGTAGAACGTCGCCGCACCGAGGAAGCAGAAGAGGAAGAGGGCGCCCATGCGGGTCCAGGCGCCGAGAATGAGCGCGATGCCGCCGAGCACGAGCAGCCCGATCGCACCGAAGAGCGCGAACTTCGGATTCGGCACCCCCTCGGCGGCCATGTAGGCCGCGGTCTCCTGAAACTGCGGGATCTTGTTGCCCACGGCGCTCATGAGAAAGATCGCCGTCAGCATGAGCCGTGCGAGGAGGGCCGTGAAGCCCTGCACCGCCGCCGCCAGGTGTGCCATGGAGGAACTCCTTCTCCGGCCTGTCATCCCGCCTGTCGTCCGGTCCGCGCCCCGGGCCTGCGCCGGCCGCCGGCCGATCCCCGCGGAATGGCCGCATGGTCGTCAAACCGCGGCGGCCGGGGCAAGGCCAACTGCCGGCTGATCGCGCGTGATGCAGTGGAGGCCGCCGCGACCCCGCACGAGGATGCCGCACTCCACGGGCACGACGAGCCGGCCGGGAAATGCCTGTTCGAGCGTCGCCAGGGCGGGCTCGTCGGTCGGGCTCCCGAAGACGGGCACGGCCACCACGCCGTTGGCGACCAGGTAATTGAGGTGGCTGGCGGGAAGCTGGACACCCGCGAATGCGAAGCGGGGCGGGATCTCGACCGGGATGACGTCGAGGGGGCGGCCGCGCGCATCGACGAGCGAGCGGAGCAGCGCGAGGTTGGCCTCGAGCGGCTCGTGGTTGGGGTCGAGCGGGTCGCTCTGCCGGGCGGCGAGCACCCGGCCCGGGGCGACGAATCGTGCCAGCTGATCGATGTGCCCGTCCGTGTCGTCGCCCGCGAGTTCGCCTCCGGTCCAGAGCACGCGCTCCACGCCGAGCATCGCGGTCAGCACCCTCTCGAGCGCCGTCCGATCGAGTCCGGGATTGCGCCGCGCATCGACGACGCAGCGCTCGTTGACGAGGAGCGTGCCCTCGCCGTCCGTCTCGATCGCGCCCCCCTCGAGCACGATGCCCCCGTCGAACACGGGCAGGCCGAGCCGCCCGGCGAGCGCGCGGGCCACGCGGGCGTCGTCGTCCCACGGCGGATACTTCCCACCCCACGCGTTCCACCGGAACGTCACGGCGGCCGGCGGCAGTCCCGAGCCGGTCGGCGGCAGGAGAAAGACCGGTCCGGTGTCGCGCAGCCACGCGTCGTTCGTCGGAATCTCCTCGAACTCGACGCCGCCGACGTCGGCCAGCCCGCGTCGCGCCGCGGCCAGCGGCTCTCCCGCGGCGAGAATCCGCACGGGCTCGTGCGCCGCGATCACCTGCGCGATCGTCGCGAACACCGGCGGCACCTCGGCGAAATCGCCGAGCCACGTCGCGCGGCGATGCGGCCACGCGAGGAAGGTCGCGAGGTGCGGCTCCCATTCGGCCGGAAGCCGGTAGCCGAGGTCGGCCGGTGTGGGGGGCAGGGGGGGCATGGTGGCCGGCGGGCGGGCTGCGGGGCCCTCACGAACTCCAGCGCTTCAGCAGGTCGTCGTACGCGTCGATCCGCCGGTCGCGGAAGAACGGCCACCGGGTGCGCGACCACTCGATCCGCCCGAGGTCGTACTCGCAGACGATGGTCGCGGGTGCGTCGTGAGGCGCCTTGACGAGGCACTCCCCGTTGGGCGCGTAGACGACGCTCGCTCCCCAGAATCGCAGCGGCCCCTCGCGGCCCGTGCGGTTGACCGCCACCACGAACACGCCGTTGGCGATCGCATGGCTCCGGAGCATCGTGTCCCAGGACTCGTACTGCTCGCGATGGAGCGGTTCCTCGCCGTCGAGCCAGCCGATCGCCGTCGGGTAGAAGAGCGTTTCGGCGCCGGCCATGGCGGTGAGCCGGGCAGCCTCCGGATACCACTGGTCCCAGCACACCAGCGGCCCGACCGCCAGCCGACTGGTGGCGACGCTCATGAAGCCCGTGTCGCCGGGCGCGAAGTAGAACTTCTCGTAGTAGTGCGGGTCGTCCGGGATGTGCATCTTCCGGTACACGCCTGCGAGCGAGCCGTCGGCATCGAGGATGACCGCCGTATTGTGGAAGAGCCCGTGGTCGCGTCGCTCGAAGAGGCTGCCGACGAGGACGACGCCGTGGCTGCGGGCGGCCTCCCCGAGCACGGCGGTGAGCGGCCCCGGCACCTCCTCGGCGTCCGCGAACCTGCCGTGATCCTCGGCCTGGCAGGGATACTCGCCGGCGAAGAGCTCCTGCAGGCAGACGACCTCCGCGCCGGCGGCGGCCGCCTCGGCGATGCCGGCGAGCGCCTGGGCGACGTTGTCCGCGCGCGACGAGGTGCACGCGGACTGCACGAGGCCGATCCGCACCGACCCCCGTCCGCCGCCCGCGGGACGTCCGCCACGCGGGGCGTGACCGGGCGATCTCATCCGGCCACCGACGTCACGGCGTCGCACCTGGCCGCCGGCACGGGGAACTGCTCGGCGAGTTCGGCCACCTCGCGGCGGATCGTCTCGACGAGCCCGGCGTCGTCGGGGCTCCGCAGGGCGCGGAGGATCCACGCGGCGATCGCCCGCATCTCGTCGGTGCCCATGCCGCGGGTGGTGAGCGCCGGCGTGCCGAGGCGGATGCCCGAGGGATCCATCGGCTTGCGCTCGTCGTAGGGGATCATGTTCTTGTTGCACGTGATGCCGCAGCGGTCGAGCGTGGCCTCGGCGAGCTTGCCGCCGATGGACAGCGGCGTCACGTCGACGAGCATGAGGTGGTTGTCCGTGCCGCCGCTCACGAGCTTCACGCCGCCCGCGGCGAGCGCCGCGGCGAGCGCTCGGGCGTTGTCGATCACGCGCCGGCCGTAGGCCTTGAAGTCCGGACGCAGCGCCTCGGCGAAGGCCACCGCCTTGCCGGCGATGACGTGCATGAGCGGTCCTCCCTGCTGGCCCGGGAAGACGGAGCGGTCGAGATCCTTGGCGTGGGCCTCGCGGCACATCGCGATGCCGCCGCGCGGTCCGCGGAGCGTCTTGTGGGTCGTGCTCGTGACGAAGTCGGCGACCGGGACCGGGTTGTCGTGCAGGCCGGCGGCGACGAGGCCGGCGTAGTGCGCCATGTCGACCATCAGTTTCGCGCCGACCTCGCGCGCGATCTCCGCGAAGCGGGGGTGGGGAATCTCGCGCGGATAGGCGCTCGCTCCCGCGACGATGAGCTTCGGCCGGTGCTCCCGTGCGAGTGCCGCCACCTGGTCGAAATCGATGAGGTGGTCCTCGCGCCGCACGCCGTAGTGCACGAACCGGTAGAGGATGCCCGACGCGTTGAGCTTCATGCCGTGCGTGAGGTGGCCGCCATGGGCCAGGTCGAAGGCCAGCACCGTGTCGCCGGGCTGGATCGCGGCGAGGTAGACCGCGGCATTCGCCTGGCTGCCGGAGTGGGGCTGGACGTTGACGTGCTCGGCGCCGAAGAGCGTCTTGAGCCGCTCGCGGGCGAGGTCCTCCACGCGGTCGACGAACTCACAGCCTCCGTAGTAGCGACGGCCGGGATAGCCTTCCGCGTACTTGTTCGTGAGCACGCTGCCGACCGCCTGCATGACGGCCGGACTCGTGAAGTTCTCGCTGGCGATCATCTCCAGGCCTTCGGCCTGGCGCGTCTGTTCCGCGGCGATGGCCGCCCAGACGTCGGGATCCTCGAGTTCCACGAAATTGGGGGCGCCGTTCACGGGAGACCTCCACGCGGGGGCGGCCACCGTTGGGCCGCCGGGGTGAGACATCGGACCAATCGATTGTGGAAACGGGCCGCGGTGGCGTCAACGAACACGCGCGGCGGGCCGCCCGTGACCAGGGCGGAGGTCACCGGAGGGGGCCGCGTCCTGCGGCGCCGACGCGGGGCCCTCCCTCACTCGAGGCCGTCGAGCGCGAGCGGCTCGGGCATGAACGTGACGAGCGGAATGATGAAGGCCAGCAGGCCGAGCACCGTGCGCAGCGTTCCCAGCGGCCTGTCGGCGTCGCGGATGGGCGGATGATCGGTGCCGATGAAGGCGACCATCACCACCATCACCACCCAGTTGTAGCGGCCGAAGAGGACGATGCCGGCGATCGCCGCGAGAAGCGTGCCCCGCGCGATCCAGGCGCTCCGCCGACCGAACACCGCCGCCGCGATGTGTCCGCCGTCGAGCTGGCTCACGGGAATCATGTTGAGCCCGGTGACGAGCAGTCCCACCCAGCAGGCCATGAAGAGGGCGTTCGGCGCGATCGTGAGGCCGGCGACGAGGTCCGGGCGGAGTGCGCCGAGCATCCAGGCGGCCAGCGGTGGCAGTGCGAAGGGATTGGCATCGGTGACGATCCCGTCGCGCATGCCGATGGCGAGCAGCGGGAGCGCGACCAGGAGGCCGGCGAGCGGCCCCGCCAGCGCGATGTCGAAGAGCTGCCGCCGGTCGGCGCGGGATCCCTCCATCCCGATGACGGCACCCAGCGTGCCCGTGATGAGGACGGGCACGGGCAGGAAGAAGGGAAGCGTGGCCGGGATGCCGTGGAGCCGCGCCGCGATGAAGTGTCCCGCCTCGTGTGCCGTGAGCACGGCGAGGACGGCGGCCGCGTAGAGCACGCCCCGCATCCAGTGGGCGGGGAGCGAGGCGGCGACGTCCGCGTCGATGCCGAGCACCACGGGCTCCCAGCCCACGGTTCCCGCCGCGAAGGTGGTGAGCGCGGTGAGCAGGTAGAGCAGCGCCTGGAGCCGGCGCGCGGGACGCCGGTCGGGCCGCCGCCCTGGTGCCGGCTCGGCGCTCGTCCATGGATGCTCGGAGGAGGGCGCGTCCATGCGGGTCGGCGGGGCGTTCGGTGCGAATGGAATCGGAGTGACTCGGAGCCGATCTCGGAGGATAGCGGCTGGCCGCGGGGTGCGGCGGCGGCGACGGGCAGCCTCCGGGACGGGTACACTGCGGCCCGGCCGCTCGCGCGGCGAGCCTCTCCTCTCCTCCAGGAATTTCAGAGTCATGGAACGCGTTCCGAGCCCGACTCCGAGCCGGCTCTTCGTCGCCTGCGTCGTCACGCTGGCGTGTGCCCTGGGGCGTGGTGATGCGGCGGCAGCGGAGCCGGTGGTGGTGGGCGTGGTGGCGTGTGACGGCTACGCCGATCTCAAGGATCAGATCCGGTGGGTCGGCACGCAGATCGGCAACCCGGCTCTCGATGGGTTCGCGGAATCGTTCGTGATGATGGCGACGCAGTTCCGCGGGCTCGCGGGCCTCGACGTGACCCGTCCCGCCGGCGTCATCCTCACGGCCGACGACGCGGGGCCGTCCGGACACGGGTTCGTGCCGGTGAAGGATCTCGACCGCCTGCTCGGATCACTGGAGGGCGTGCTCGGGCCGGTCGAGCGCAGCGGGGACGTGCGACGCATCGCGCCGCCGGGGGGCATGCCGCTCGACATCGTGGAACGTGACGGCTGGGCCGTCGTGTCACCGCGTGGCCAGACCTGTGCGATCGAGGACCCGACGCCCTTCTTCCGCCCGCTCGTGGAGACCTGCTCCATCGCGGCGGAGGCCTATCCGGCGAAGATGCCGCCGCCCCTGCGGCAACTGCTGCGGCAGGCGCTCGGGCAGCTCGCGGCCATGGCCGGCTCACAGGGGCAGCGGGTCGATCCCGGGGCGCTCGATGCGGCGCTCGACGCGCTCGACGACGCGGAGTCGATCCGCTGGGGCATCGATGTCGATGCCAAGGACGGCAGCGTGGCGATCGAGAACGCCCAGGTCGCGGTGCGCGGCTCGACGCCGGCGGCGATACTCGGCGGCGACGTCGGCACGCCGCTGACGATGGCGACCGGACCGGCGGGTGACGCGGACCGCCGCGCGATCGAGGGGCATTGGTGCAGCAAGGCGGCCGCCTCGCTCGTGTCGTCCGAGGCGCTCGCCTCGGTCCTGCCTTCCGGCAGCGGGGACGCCTCGACCGAGGCGCTCTTCGGCGTGCTGCGAGACGTCGTGCAGTCGATGGCCGAGACCGGCGGCCTGGAGGTGGCGCTCACGGCCGACACGGCCGAGGCGACCGCCGACGCGCCGCTGCCCGCGCTCACGGTGGCGCTCCGGGTCAAGGACGGCAAGGGGCTCGAGAAACTCGTGAAGACGAGGCTCGGCGCGGCCGACGCGCTGCCGCCGGGCGTGCAGGCCCGGTTCGACACGGGCCGTGCGGGTCCCGCGACGCTGCACGCGATCGACGTGGACGGTGTGCCCGGCCTGCCCGGTGGACGGGTGGAGGCCACGCTCGCGATCGCGCCCACCTCCGTCTTCATCCTCACCGGCGCCGACGTGCCGCGCCGGATCGAGGCGGCCATCGCAGCGAGCGGCCGGCCCCAGCAGGGTGCCGAGGCGCTCGGCCGGCTCACGGCCCATCTCGCCCCGCTGTTCGCCTACGCCGGCCGCCTCGCCGGGGCGTTCGCCCCCGACGATCCGAACGTGGAGCGCATGGAGTCCGCGTCCACCGTCGCCGCAGGCGAGCCGTCCGCCACGGTCGCGCTGCTCGCGCGTCCGATCGAGCGGGGCGTCCGCTACCGGCTCCGCGCCGACGGTGGGGCGGTGAAGGCGATCGCCACGCTCATGTCGGCGTCGCCGGCCGTCGAACCCGCCGCCGGGCCCGGTGCGGGACGGCTGCCGCGCGGGACGCCGGCGCTGGCACCCTGACGACACACGCCGTCGTGCCGTCGCGCCCGACCATCGAGTCGTGGGGCGCGGCCCGCGAGCCCGGAGGCGCGACCGCGCCACCCGATCCACCGGACGACCCGACACCCAGCCCGAGGTTTTTCCGCCATGATCCGCGTCCACTCCGAGACGATCGCGTCCGCACCGCAGGTCCGTCACGAGATCGCGGGCGTGTCCGTGGGCGAGCTCGCGAAGCGTTTCGGCACGCCGCTCTACGTGTACGACGCCGCCATGGTCCGGCGGCGGTGTCGGGACCTGACGCGGTCGGGAGGGGGTGCGTCGTGGGACACCGTGCGGTTCGCGCAGAAAGCCTGTTCCAATCTCGCCGTGCTCGACCTCGTGCGGAGGGAGGGAGTCATGGTGGACGCCGTGAGCACCGGTGAGATCCATCGGGCGCTCGCCGCGGGGTACGCCGCGCACGCGGCCCCGGAGCCCGCGGGCCCGCACGCGCTCCCGCCCGTGCATCCGGTCGTCTACACCGCCGACATCTTCGATCGCGAGAGCCTCGACACGGTGGCCCGGCTCGGCATCCACTGCAACTGCGGATCGGCCGACATGATCGAGCAGCTCGCGGAGCGCGTGCCCGGAGCGGCCATCACGCTGCGGGTGAATCCCGGATTCGGGCACGGCCACAGCCAGAAGACGAACACCGGAGGCGAGGGTTCGAAGCACGGCATCTGGCACGAGGAGATTCCGGAGGTGCTCCGCCGCGCCGAGTGGGCGGGCATCGCCGTCACCGGCCTGCACATGCACATCGGCAGCGGCGCCGATCTCGGCCATCTCGCCGAGGTCGCCGGCGCACTCGAGCGGGTGGCGCGCGAGATCGGCCGCTCCCTCACGACGGTCAGCGCCGGCGGCGGCCTGCCGGTGCCCTACCGTCCCGGCGAGGTGCATGCCGATCTGGGCGGGTACGTGGCGCTCTGGCACGACACGCGGCGCCGCCTCGAGGACGCGTTCGGCCATCGCGTGCGCCTGGAGATCGAGCCGGGCCGGTATCTCGTCGCCGAGGCCGGCTATCTGGTCGCGGAGGTGCGGGCGGTGAAGCGGCAGGGCGGTCGCAAGTATCTGCTCGTCGATGCCGGCTTCAACACGCTCGCGCGGCCGGTGCTCTACGGCTCGTACCACCCGATGAGCCTCTGTCCGGCGGGAAACGATCCCGTCATCGCGGAGCCCGAGGACGTGGCGATCGGCGGCCCGCTGTGCGAGTCCGGTGACATCTTCACGCAGGAGGAGGGGGGGTTCGTCGCCACCCGCAGCATGCCGGCCGCCCGGGTCGGCGACCTCGTCGTGATCGAGGTCGCCGGCGCGTACGGCTTCGTGATGGCGAGCAACTACAACTCCAAGCCCCTCCCGGCCGAGGTGCTCGTCGAGGACGGCGCCGCCCGCCTCGTGCGGTCCCGTCAGACGGCCGAGGACCTCGTGCGCGGCGAGAGCGTGTGACCGGCCGGAACGGACCCCCGACGCGGCTGGACGCCCGGGGGCCCGTCGCTATCATTTTTTGAGGATTCAACGCCATGGCCAAAGCCGGACCCCGCAAGAAACTCCCCAAGGAGCTTGCGGTCATCAACGCCGACAATTGCACGGGCTGCGAGGCGTGCCTCGAGGTCTGTCCCGTCGATTGCATCGAGAAAATCCAGCAGTACGACCAGTTCCACAACCTGCAGAGCTGGTGCCAGATCGACCTCGAGCGCTGCGTCGGCTGCGAGGTCTGCGTGCACATTCCCGGCAAGAAGTCGAATCCGTACGACCTCAAGGTCTGTCCGTGGGACGCCATCGAGATGGTGCCCACCGAGGAGGTCGCGCAGGTCGTCGCCCAGATCGGCGGGCCGCCTGAGTACATCGAGGAGCATTGGGACCGCCTCGTCGGCACGGCCCAGCACCTCGTCGAACTCAAGGTCGCGACCGGCTGACAGCCGCGCGGCCGCATGCTTGACCACGCCCGCGAGGCGGCGTAGAACAATGGGTACGTATGTACACATGCCCATCATGGCGCCCCACCCATGTCGGAACATTCGGTATCGGATCATGCGGTGACTCGGCCGACGGCCGGGGATACGAAGGACGGTCCCTCGCCCCCGACGCCAGTGTCGTCGTCGGGGCATCTGGCCCACGAGCGGATTCTCGCGAGGCTGCGGCTGGCATGCGCTCCGGGGATCGGCGCCCGGCTCTGCCGGATGCTCATCGAGCGTTTCGGATCGGCTGAGGCCGTGCTGGCCGCGGAGCCGGCGCAGCTCGACGCGGTCGCGGGCGGCCGGGGCGTCTCGCGAGGCATCGCCGAGGCCATCGCCGACCCGACACCTGGTCGGATGCTCGACCTGTGCGACGCGCGGGGCGTGCGGGTCGTGCTCGAAGGGGACGAGGCCTATCCCGCACTGCTCGGACGGATCGATGATCCGCCCGGCGTCCTGTTCGTGCGCGGATCCTTCGAGCCGTGTGACGCGCTCGCAGTGGCGATCGTCGGTTCGCGGCATGCCACGGCGTATGGGCGGACGATGGCATGGCAGCTGGCGGCCGGGCTGGCACGGGCCGGATACACCGTGGTCAGCGGGCTGGCGCGTGGCATCGACGCGGCGGCCCATCGGGGTGCCCTGGAGGCGGGTGGACGTACGATCGCCGTGCTGGGCGGGGGAGTGCTCAATGTCTACCCGCCCGAGCACGACGACCTCGCCGCCGAGGTCGCCGCGTCCGGCGCCGTCGTCGGCGAGCAGCCGCCGCTGATGCCGCCGTTCCGCGGGGCGTTCCCGCAGCGCAATCGCATCGTGTCGGGACTGGCGCTGGGGACGATCGTCGTGCAGGCCGGCGACACGTCGGGAGCCCTCATCACCGCGCGGCTCGCCGGAGAGCAGGGGCGCGAGGTCTTCGCGGTCCCCGGCCAGGTCGACTGCCGGCTGTCCCGGGGGTGCCACCGTCTCATCCGGGATGGCGCGAAACTGGTCGAGCATGTCGACGACGTGCTCGAGGAACTCGGGCCGCTCTTCGAGGCGACGACGTCGGCCGATGGCCGGCAGGTCCGGGCACCGGCCGAGCTGCGGCTCGACGACGTGGAACGTGCCGTGCTCGATGCCGTCGATGATGGCGCGGGACAGGGGGGTGCGGCCGACATCGACGAGGTGGTCGCGGCGAGCGGCCTGGCCACGTCGCAGGTGCTGGCCACGATCGGCGTGCTGGAGATGCGGCGCCTCGTGCGCCGGCTGCCCGGCAATCGTGTGGCGCGGCCCTGAAGCAGGCATGGGCGAGGCGTTTCGCACGGTCGGCTTCTCGCTGCGCTGACGGGACCGTAGACTCCGGTGATGGAAGCCGCGATCCTCCACCGCTCCGAAGCCATCCGGGCCCGCCTGCTGCAGCTGCGGGACTCTCTTTGACTGGGAGACGCGCAAGGCTTCCGCCGCCCGCATCGAGGCGGCGATGAGCGCCGCCGATTTCTGGGGCAACGCCGAACGGGCCCAGGCCACGGTCGCGGAGCTCAAGGGGATCAATGCCGTTCTCAAGCCGCTCGAGGAGGCCCTCGCCGCCGGCCGTGATCTCGAGGCCCTCGAGGAGCTCGCTCGCGAGGACGATTCGCTCGAGGCCGAGCTCGTGGCCGAGACCGATCGACTCGAGCAGCGGGTGGACGCCCTCGAACTGGCCTCGCTCCTGTCGGGGCCACATGATCAGTGCGACGCGCTGGTCTCGATCCACGCCCGCGACGGAGGCACCGACGCGAACGACTGGGCCGAGATGCTCCTGCGGATGTATTCCGCCTGGGCTGCCAGGCATGACTGCGAGGTGGAACTACTCGACCGGCAGGACGACGCCGTCGCCGGCATCCAGTCGGCCACCGTCGCGATCCGGGGGCCGTCCGCCTACGGCTACCTCAAGGGAGAGACGGGCATCCACCGCCTCGTGCGCATCAGCCCGTTCAACGCCGAGGGCAAGCGTCAGACCAGCTTCGCCGCGGTCGACGTCGCGCCTGAAATCGCGGATGACGACACGGAGGTGGAGATTCGTGACGAGGACGTGCGTGAGGACGTCTTCCGCGCGAGCGGGGCCGGAGGTCAGCACGTCAACAAGACGTCGAGCGCCATCCGTTTGACGCACTTTCCGTCGGGGATCGTCGTGCAGTGCCAGAGCGAGCGGAGCCAGCACAAGAACCGGGCGACGGCGATCAAGATGCTGCGTGCCCGCCTCGCCGAGGAGCGGAAGGAGGCCGAGCAGCTCGCCCGCTACAAGCAGCAGCCCAAGACCGGTTTCGGCTCCCAGATTCGCAACTACTTCCTCCACCCCGACCAGCGGGTCAAGGATCAGCGCACGGGGCACTACGTCGGCAGCTTCCAGAGCGTGCTCGACGGGGATCTCGACGGGTTTTTCGACGCGTACCTGCGTTGGAAGGCATCCGGTGCGGCCGCGGCGGGCGACGACGCGTGACGAGCGACGGGCCGCTCCGGCACCGCGGGGCGGAGGACGCGCGGCGGCCTCGCGGCTGGACTGTTCGGCCGGTCGAGGCTAGGATCGCCCGATCGGTGGTCGCCCCCCTGGCGACGATCGGTCTGCGGTGCCGGCTCATCGCCGCGCGGATCGTGCTCACCTCGGAATACCCATGGCGGAAAAAGAACAGGCATTGGAGGTCGACGGCGTCGTCACGCAGGCCCTTGCGAACACGCGGTTCCGTGTGCAGATCACCGGAGGGCACGTCGTCAACGCCCACGTCGCCGGCCGGATGCGCAAGAACTTCATCCGCATCGTGCCCGGCGACAAGGTCAAGGTCGAACTGTCGCCGTACGACCTCACGAAGGGCCGCATCACGTTCCGCGAGCGCTGATCCGCTGCCGAATCAGCGATTGCAGCCGTCGCCAGTGCCGTCGCCAGTTCCCTCCCCAGCTCCGACTCGTGCTCCGCTCTCAGGGTGCCGGGTCTTCGCCGGCCCGGGCGGCATCCCCGGAAGGGGCCTCCGGCGGTGGCCCGGCTGCCTGCTCGGGTGACCCGTGCCGTGGGCGGGCCTCGCGGGACGGCGGGGTCTCGTCGGGCGGCTTGCGTGCCGGCGCCTCGTCGCCGGTCACCCGCGCCTCGAAGAACTGCTTGAGATCGCCGAAGGTTCGCAGCGGCTCGCGCCCCTCCCGCATCGCTTCGGTAATCGGCGCCGCCGGTCGCTTGGGGCGCGCGACGAACGTGCGCTGCTGCGGGCGGGGCGGCCGTTCGTCGCGTCGCGTGCGTCCACGATCGCCCCTGGACGCGGGACGCGGCGGAGACGCCGGCGGGGCACGACCGTCGCGTGGTGGTGCGGCGGCAGGCTCGGCGGCCGCGCGGCCACGGGCCGCCGCGCGGTCGCGCCTCGCGGCGGCCATCTGCTGCTGCCGTTCCCGCTCGGCCGGCGCGATCATCGTCAGTGCCACCCGCCGCCGCGCCTTGTCGAGCTCGAGGACCCAGACCCTGACGATCTGGCCGACGCTCACCACGTCGTGCGGGTCGCGCACGAACCGGCTCGACAGCTGGCTGATGTGCACGAGCCCGCTGTCATGGAGTCCGATGTCCACGAACGCGCCGAAGTCGACGACGTTGAGGACCGACCCCATCAGCTCCATCCCCACCTCGAGATCCTCGAGCTTGAGCACACCCTTCTTGAAGAAGGGATGCGGCAGGTCCTCGCGGGGATCGCGGCCGGGTCGCGCGAGCTGCTCGACGATGTCCGCCAGGAGCAGCCGGCCCACGCCGAGTTCCGTCGCCAGCGCGTCGAGATCGATCGGTGGCGGCCGGTCCGCCGCCGCGTCCCCCGGCTGGCGGTCGGCCAGATTCCCGATGCTGCCGCCGAGACGATCGAGCACCCGCTCGGCGATCGCGTAACTCTCGGGGTGGATCCAGGTCGCGTCGAGCGGGTTCGAGCCGCCGACGATCTTGAGGAAGCCGACCGACTGGACGAAGGCGGCCTCGCCGAACCCCGGCACCTCGAGGAACTGCGCGCGGGACGTGAAGCGGCCGTGTGCGGTCCGCCACTCGTGGAGGTTGCGGGCCGTGGCCTGGTTGAGCCCCGACACGTGTCGGAGGAGGGCCGGGCTGGCGGTGTTGACGTCGACACCGACGTAGTTCACGCAGCTCTCGACGACGGCGTCGAGCGAGGCGAGGAGATGCCGCGCCTTGACGTCGTGCTGGTAGAGGCCGACGCCGATGCTCGCCGGGGCGATCTTCACGAGTTCCGAGAGCGGATCCTGCAGGCGGCGACCGATCGAGATGGCGCTCCGCACGGCCGGGTCGTGGCTGGGCAGCTCCTCCCGTCCGGAGGGACTCGTGGAGTAGACGCTCGCACCAGCCTCGTTGACGATGACGTAGCCGATGTCGAGTGACCGGAGCTCGCCCGCCATGAGTTCGGCGACGATCGACTCGGTCTCACGGCCGCCCGTGCCGTTGCCGATCGCGATCACCGTGCAGCCGTGCGTGGTGACGAGTTCGACGATTCGTTTCGTGGTCGCGTCTCGCTTCTCCTGCTTGCCGACGACGTGCAGCACGGCGTGCTCGAGCGGAGTGCCGCACTCGTCGATCACCGCCGCCTTGCAGCCGCTCTTGAAGCCCGGGTCGAGCGCGAGCACGCGCCGCCCGGTGATCGGTGGCTGCAGCAGGAGATTGCGCAGGTTGCGGGCGAAGACCGTCACCGCATGCTCCTCGCAGAAGTCGGTCATCTCGCGGCGGATCTCGCGCTCCAGGCTCGGGAGCACGAGCCGCTGGAGCGAGTCCCGCACGCAGCCGCGCAGGAACTCCGCGTGGGGATGCGCGGCGGGCACCACGAGCCCCTCGGCCGCGGCCTGCAGGGCGTCGGCCGGGCCCTCGATGCGGACGCGGAGAAACTTCGCCCGCTCACCCCGGTTGATGGCGAGCACGCGGTGTGGCGGGATCCGTCCGATCTGCTCGCTGAAGTCGAAATAGTCGCGATAGTGACGCTCGTCCTTCGACAGCGCCTTGCCTTCCCCCTCGACCCGCTGGCTGCGCAGCACCGCCGAACGCTCGAGGATCTCACGCAGCCGTTGGCGGAGGTCGGCTCGTTCGCTGAACTCGTCGGCGATGATGTGGCCGACGCCGAGGAGCACGTCGGCGACGCTATTCACCTCTGCCGAATCGTCGATGAAATCCGCCGCCCGGCGGTCGAGGTCGATGGCGGCCGGCTCCGCCGCGAGGATTTCACGGGCCAGTGGCTCGAGCCGGCGTTGGCGGGCGATCTCGGCGAGCGACAGCTTGCGCGGCTTGAAGGGGAGGTAGAGGTCCTCGAGCTGCTTCGGGCTGACGGCCGCCGCGATCGCATGCTCGATCTCCGGGGTGAGCTTGCCCTGTCCCTGGATCGTCCGCAGCACCGTCTGCTTGCGATCGGCGAGCTGCCTGGCCCGGGCGACTGCTTCGGCGATCCGGCGGACGTCGTCCTCGTCCAGACCGCCCGTCTGGTCGCGGCGGTAGCGGGTGATGAACGGCACCGTATTGCCGGCGTCGAGCAGTTGGATCGTCGCCTCGACGCCGCCCACGGGGAGGCCGAGTCGCTGCGCGACCTGTCCGAGGTCGATGACGGCGGTGATCGCTGAGGCTGCCATCCGACTCGCGTCGCAGAACTCCGGATCCGGGGTGGACCGCACGGTCCACCATCGGAGACATCCCGCACTGCGCCTCGTCGATCCGACTCGCCCGGTCCTCGGGCGACCGGACGGGAAACTGGGCAACACAACGCGTCCGTGCCCGACGGGGAATCTAGGGTGCCGGGCGAAGCCCTGTCAAACAGGGGCCGCCGTCGGACGCACACGCGATCCACGGACGGCGCGCGGCCTTGACGCCGTTGAACGCCCTGCCTATCTCCCGCCGGCTTCGCGTTCGGCGACCGCCATTGCAGGCGGGCGAATGGATTGGAGCGAGTCGCGTGCACGTGACGATCACGACGACTGTGACAGGACGGCCGGTGATGTCCGGTACGCCCGGCCAGGTGTCGCCCTCTCGTCGTCTCATCGGAGTCTCCGCAGCATGACCAGTCATCCCAGCCCGCCCGAACTGCCGCTCGCCGCGTCCGACGCGCTCCTGCCGGCGGTGCCCCTGCTCGCACTCGATCGCCAGAACGCGCCGCTGCGCGACGAGATTCGTGCGGCGCTCCAGCGGGTATGCGACTCCGGGCGTTTCGTCCTCGGCCCCGACGTCGCGGACCTCGAGAAGGAACTCGGCGCCATCCTCGGCGTCCCCCACGTGATCGCCTGTGCCTCGGGCAGCGACGCGCTCCTGCTCGCGCTGATGGCCCTCGAGATCGGACCCGGGGACGAGGTCGTGCTGCCCAGCTACACGTTTTTCGCGACCGCCAGCGCGGTGACGCGCCTCGGGGCCACCCCGATCTTCGCCGACATCGACGCCGCCACCTACCTCGTCGATCCCGCGGACGTGGCTCGGAAGATGAGCCGTCGAACGAAGGCGATCATTCCGGTACACCTCTTCGGACGCACCGCCGACATGAACGCGCTCGCGGCCATCGCGCGCGGCGCCGGTGTGCCCATCGTCGAGGACGCGGCGCAGTCGATTCTCTCGACGTGGGATGGACGGTGCTCCGGCGCGCTCGGCGACGTCGGCTGCTTCAGCTTCTATCCGACGAAGAATCTCGGCGGCGCGGGCGACGGTGGCTTTCTCACGACGGCTCGCGACGACCTCGCCGCCGCGCTCCGGCTGCTGCGGGTGCATGGCATGGAGCCGCGGTACTACCACTCCCTCGTCGGCATCAACAGCCGGCTCGATTCGTTGCAGGCGGCGATCATCCGGGTGAAGCTGCCGCACCTCGACGCGTGGACGTCGGCCCGGCAGGTGAATGCGGCCCGCTACGACGCGCTCTTCGCGGAACGCGCCTTCGAGGGGTTCGTGGTTGCGCCCGCCCAGGATGCCCGCAACCGTCACGTCTGGAACCAGTACGTCATCCGCGTGCCGGAGGGCCGGCGGGACGCGCTGCGGGCCCACCTCGGCCGCTGCGGCGTCGGCACCGAGATCTATTACCCCGTGCCGGTGCACCTGCAGGAGTGCTTCCGCGATCTCGGCTGGGGCAGGGGCGACCTTCCGGAGACGGAGCGAGCCGCCGAAGAGACGCTCGCCCTGCCGATTTTTCCCGAGCTCACACCGGCCGAGCAGCGGACGGTCGTGGCGCGGATCGCCGAGTTCTTCGGCGCCGGAGCCCACGGCGGGACGGCCGCCGTGAAGGAGACACCGGCGGACACCGCGTCGAGCGTGCCGGCACCGCGGTTCCTCCGCCGCGTCGTGGGTCGCGCCGACGACGTCCGCTGCTGAGTCGACGCGGCGCCGCGTGCGGGGCGATGGCAGGGCGGGTAGGATTTCCGCGTCGTTCCGCCTCGCCCCTCGGGTGCCGCCGATGTCCACGAAGCCGAAGCGTGCCGCCAAGACCGCCGTCGGATCGCTCCCTCCGGTCGATCAGAAGACCCGCCGCCTGATCGTGAACCTGGCCGACGAGGTGGCCACGGCCGCGGAGAAGCGGCGCGATCCGCACCTCGACATCCCGGCCCGCAGCCTCTCGAACGTGCGCTTCAACAAGGCGCGCAAGATCATCGAGATGGGCGGGCAGCGCAATCGTCGCCAGCTCTTCAACCTCTCCCAGGCGAAGAGCTACATGCAGACGCTGCTCGTGGCGACGGGGTGCAAGCAACTCATCGAGCAGCAGAAGACCACGAGCATCCGAGGTCTCTACTATCTGCTCAAGCACACGATCGAGGGCACGCGCGAGGAGACCTTCGCCACGCAGGAGGAATGCGACCCGATCATCGAGGATCTCGAGGTCACGCTCGAGAGCCTCCGCGAGGAGCTCCACGTCTACGCGAGCAACCGGGGCGGCATGGTGGGGCCGATCACACTCGTCGATTCGGGGGACGAGATCGACTGCTCCCGGATGGGGTCCGGCGGCTACTCGATCCCGTCGATCGTGGAGGCCGACATCATCCGCTTCAAGTCGTGCGACGCGAAGTTCATCCTTCACGTCGAGAAGGACACGGTGTGGCGCCGCTTCAACGAGGACAAGTTCTGGCGGAAGCATTCCTGCCTGCTCACGCACGGCGGAGGCCAGCCGCCGCGCGGCGTGCGGCGGATGCTCTACCGGCTCCACCACGAGCTGAAGCTGCCCGTCTACTGCCTGCTCGACAACGACCCCTGGGGCTACTACATCTACTCGGTGCTCAAGCAGGGCTCGATCAACCTGGCC
>CAIWZS010000138.1 GCA_903917235.1 uncultured Planctomycetaceae bacterium
CCGAACTCACCGACGCGGAGCGGGCCCTCGCGACCGCGCTCGAGGCCGACGTGACGGCGCTCTCCGTCGAGATCGGGGAGCGGCACGCCGGCAGGTTTCGCTACGACAACCTGCGGAAAGCCGAGGCCCTCCTCGCCGAGCGGCTGAAGGCGGCCGGCTACGAGGTTGAGCGGGAGTCGTTCGAGGCGCGGGGCCGCACGGTCGCGAACCTCGTCGTGGAACGCCGCGGCACGACCAGGGCCGAGGAGATCGTCATCGTCGGCGCCCACTACGACTCCGCCGAGGAGACCCCCGGCGCGAACGACAACGGCACGGGCGTGGCCGCGACGCTCGCACTGGCCCGCGCCTTCGCCGACCGGCAGCCGACCCGCACGCTGCGCTTCGTGCTCTTCGCAAACGAGGAGATGCCGTGGTTCCAGACCGACGCGATGGGATCGCTCGTCCACGCCCGACGGTGCCGGAAGAACGATGACGATGTCACCGTCATGCTCAGCCTCGAAACGATCGGCTACTACGACGACGAGCCCGACAGCCAGTCGTTCGCGAGTTTTCCACCGCTGCGGCTGCTCTATCCCGACACGGGCAACTTCATCGCGTTCATCGGCAACGTCGAGTCGGGCCCCTTCGTGCGGCGAGCAGTCGGCGCATTTCGTGAGACGACCCGGTTTCCTGCATACGGCTGCGCGATCCCCGACGTGGTCGAGGGCGTTGGCTGGAGCGACCACTGGGCGTTCTGGCAGGAGGGCTACCCGGGCGTGATGGTCACCGACACGGCCGTCTTCCGGTATCCCTACTACCACGACCCGGAGGACACGCCCGACAAGCTCGACTTCACGCGCATCGCGCGCGTGGTCGCCGGACTCGAGCACGTCGTCACCCACTTGGTCGACGACCCGTGACAGGCGACAGGCACCGTCACCACGACCCACAACCCATTTCCGCGCAACCCCACACACCGAGCGTAGAGAGGGGCTGCCCGTGCCCCGGGAGCCGGCGTAGGTGGCCAGCGAAGCCCGGAGGGCGAGAGCGCAGACACCTCCGAGTGAGCGAAGGGCAGGATGCCCGCAGCGAACGTCCGGCGACGGGGCACGGGCAGCCCCTCGCGGACCACTGGGGCGGACACCGCCACGATGGCGAAGTATGGCCAACGTACGCGATGAGGGCGGGCGGCCCGGATCCACGTCATCCCCACCACCAGGTCGCGCCCGCCACCACGAGGCAGGCGAGCAGGAGGCCGTCGCGCCAGGTGATCGACCCGCTGCGGCGATTGAGCCGCAGGTGGTCGAGCAGGGCGCCGGTCGGGCAGCCGTGGCGGCAGTAGGCCATCGGCACGGCGGCGCTCGCGAGGAGGCTCACCGCGCAGATCACGAGCGCCGCGACGCCCGCCACCGCGGGGAGGTATGCGTCGAAGGGTTCGAGATCGACGAGCGCGAGGGGCAGGTCGAGAACGGCCACGACGATCGCGAGGACGAGCAGCGCCCATGGCAGGACCGTGGAGAGCGGCCGTAGCGGCGACGGCACGCTCCACCGGGGCTTGACCACGCGTGCGAGCAACTGCTGGGCGGCACCGTGGGCACACAGGTGGGAGCAGTAGACGTTGCGGCGCGTGGTCGCCGGGAGGAGGACCGACGCGGCCAAGAGCACCGCAAGCACGACCGCCCCGCGCGGCACACCCGACTGGGCCCAGCCCCAGACCTGCGCCTGCGACACGAGCGCACCCGCGCCGAAGCCCAGGTAGGCGAGCACCACGAGCGGCAGTGCGAGCCGGCCGAACCACGTGCCGCGCAGCCGCGTGAACGCCGTCACGATGCCGATGAGGATCACGGCGATCGCGCCCCACTGCGGCCCTTCGATGGAGTCGAGCACCGTACGCACGATCGCCATCCGGTCCGGAGCGACGGGAGGTGGCCGCGCGGCCGCGTGCGCCCGCGCGGCGCGGACGATCCCCTCGGCCACGGCCTGGCTCGTCATGGTGGCGCCGCTGACGCCCTCGACGCCGGTCGCCGCGGGGTCGATGCCCGCGATTTCCTCGAGCGACATCCCGCGCCAGAGCCGGCGAAACGCCCGGTCGTCGCGCACGTAGCCGACGTAGGGCTCGTTGTCGTAGCTCGCCGTCACGAGCACGCCGGCCACGCGGCCCGCCGTGTCGAAGGCGACGACCGCGTCGGTCGGGCCTTGATAGCCGACGACGCGATCGGCCGCTGGGCTTGTGCGGAGTGCCCAGCCGAGTGGCGTGCCCTCGCCGTCGGTCACGCGGATCACCGCGGGCTCGCCCGCGTCGGGCGTGATCGCCGCGGCTGCCGGAAAGACCCTGCGGAGGTCATCGAGTGACGGCTCGACGTCGAACCGGCTCATCGCTGCGGAGCCGCCGAGCCGCAGCGCGAGTGCCTCCCGGATGGCGAGGCTCGTGAGCGTGGAGCCGGCGACGGCGTCGGACCGCGAAGCTCCGCCAGCCGCGAGCTCGTCGAGCGAACGGCCGGCGAGTGATGCGAGGAACGCCGGATCGCGCTCGATCGCGAGCACGTGGTCCCGCGTGTCGCCGCTCGTGAGGATCTCCACGCCGGTGACGACGAGGTCGCGGTCGCAGACGACGAGCAGGTCGGTCGGGCCGGAAAACCCGATCGCGGCGTCGCCGGACGGCGACGTGCGGAGGATCGTGCCGACCCGTTCGCCACCGGCATCCAGCAGGTCACGGCCGCCGGCGACCGCCGGCGAGTCGCCACCGATCGAGACCACCGCCGGCAGATACGGCTGCACGCGGGCGATCTCCACGTTCGCGAGGTCGGCGGTCTGCCGACGCGCGACCCGGCGGGCGTGTGCCGCATGCACGAGCAGGACGATCGCCGCGACGACCGCCAGCCGGAGCACGTGGCCGGCACGCATTCGGGCTCGTGCGGGGATCGCCCTCATGGCCTGCGCCTACCGCCCGGCCGGCACGAGCATGACGGCATCGGCATGGGCGTTGCCCTTCGCGTCCTCGGTCGAGATGACGACGACGCACTCGTCTCCCGCGCCGAGCGTGACGCGTCCCGCCGAGCCAAAGCCGCCGGGGAGCGGCGCGGGCTGCTGCATGTCGAAGCGGACGGCGCTGCGGCCCGCCGCCGTCTCCACGAGCACCGGCACCGAAGAGCCACGGTTCTCGTGCGGCTGCCAGGCGACGAGCACGTCGTAGGCGCCCGCGGCGGGAGCCCGCAGGGCGTAGCGGGCCTTCGAGCCGGTGTTCGGACCGGCGTAGTGATAGCCGTAGCCGACGTAGCCGCGGAGGCCGCTCCCCTCGTGCCATGCGCCCTCGAGCACGGCCTCGCGGTCGTCACGCACCACGGCACGACGCTCGGCGGCGAGCTTCGCCGGGTCGAGGCCGGTCGGCGGGCCGTGCGGGACGGCGAGCGGGAGAGCGTCGGCGGGAATCTCGATCGGGTCGGCGAGCGTCGCCCGGCGGGCCTTGCCGGGCAGCTGGAGGAGCTCCTCCATGTCAGCCCAGTACGTCTCATAGACGCCGCGCGGTGTCGTGGCCCGCTTGACCGCCACGCTCGCCGCCTTGCCCACGACCTCGCCCATCATGCCGCAGGTCTTCATGACGCGCACGGTGCCGAGCGCCTCGTGCGTGACCGAGATGCAGCGGCCCGCCATGAAGAGGTTTTCGACGTCCTTCGAATAGAAGCAGCGATACGGGACGGGGTAGCCGTACGAGCGGTCGACGCGGCGGTCGTGCTCGGCGATCGAGATGAACGGGTTGTCCGGAAACTTCCTCGCGTACTCCTCCTTGGGATAGTGGAGGTCGATCGACCAGGTCGAGGGGACGCAGCCGTCGGGAAACTCCCGCTTGTCCACGATGTCGTCCTGCGTGAGCACGACGTCGCCGAGGATCCGCCGGCTCTCGCGCGGCCCCCCGATCGCCGCCACCCACGTCAGCACGGCGGTGGCGTGGTCGGCGGCGCCGTCGCCGTTCTTCATGGCGTTGAACGCGCCGAAGACCGCCCGCAGGTTCCAGTCGCGGATGCCCTCGGCGTCGCCGAGCGGGTCCTTGTCGAAGCCGCTTTCCCAGAACCACTGGCCGTGGTGGTCGCGCGGATAGGGAAAGTCGTCCATCGTGAGCGGCAGTGCCCAGGGCGTCTCGGGGAAGGACTGCGGCGTGTCCCGCTCGGCCCAGGCCCACATGTTGCTCATGCCCATGCGGCCCTTCTCCTCCATGACGGTCTCGGCGCCGGCGAGGTGGCCGATGACCGCATGGCCGGTGGCATCGCAGAAGAAGCGTCCTGTGAATCGCGACTCGCGGTTCGTGCGGGTGTCGAGGCAGGTGACGCTCTCGATGCGGTCGCCGACGCGCTCGACCGCGAAGGCGTGCGTGTCGAGGAAGAGGTCGATGTTCGGCTCGGCGCGGACGATCCGCTCCTTCTTGGCGTCCTCGAACTCCTCGTACGTGCCGGGACTCTTCGTGGCGTGGTCGCAGAACTCCTCGACGATCTCGCCGACGCGCGGATACTTCCCGCGGCGGATGAGGCCCATCGCCCACACGCGCACCTCGCTCGAGCCGTTGCCGCCGAGCACCGGCCGGTTCTGCACGAGCGCCACCTTCAGCCCCATGCGGGCCGCGGCGAGCGCACTGCCCATGCCGGAATAGCCGCCCCCGATGACGACGAGGTCGTAGGGTCCCCTCGTCTCCGGTTCGGCCGGGAGGCCGAGCGTCCTGCGTCGCCACCCGGGCAGCGCGGCCACCTCGTTCGGCGGCGCCTCGCCGGTCGTGAAGACGATGCCGTCGCAGCGGCCGTCGAATCCGGTCAGGTCTCGCAGGGCGAGCGAGACCTCGCCGGCCGGCAGCGCGACCGTGCCGCCGGGCTGCCAGTCCCACGTCGCCCCCGACGTGCCGAAGGTCTGCCCGAGGGGCTTCCCCGCGACGACCACCTGGAAGCGTCCCGGCGTGCCGGGCGCCTGCCAGCGCGCGACCCAGTCCTTCGTTCGCACGAAGACCCGGTACGTGCCAGCCTCGGGCACGGTGATCGTGGTGGTCGCATCGGCCACCGGTCGGCCGAGCCCGTGGGCCAAGAGGTAGGGGGAGCCCATCTCGCCGATGAACTGCGTGTCGAGCGTCCACCCACCGTGGTCCGCAAACCCCTCGGCCTCGACGAGGATCGTGGCCGCGTGGGCCGATGCGGCGGCCGACGACAGGATGACGAGTGCGCCGACGAGTGCGCTGCGGACGGTGACCGATCGAGCCATGCACGAACCCTCCCGGAAGGCGACCAGCCACGAGCCGCGTGGCCGCAACCTACTATAAGGGGCTGCTCGAAGCCTCTGCACGGTGACGAGCGACAGAGTTCTCCGGGCGGAACCGTTTCGATCCGACGCGTGACCGGTCCACGACCGGGCCGACCGTGCAACCTGCCGATCATTCCTCACGCGACGATCGCCCGAAACCCGCACTCGTCGGTCTCGACTGGGGCACCTCGTCGCTGCGGGCGCATCTCTTCGGGTCCGACGGCGCCGTAATCGAGACGCGAACGCGCCCCTGGGGCATCCGGCATCTGCCGGAAGGCGGGTTTGACGCAGCCTTCACGGCCGTCGTCGGCGACTGGCTCGCCGACGTTCCCACGCTCCCGGTCGTCGCCTGCGGCATGGTGGGCAGCCGCCAGGGCTGGCGTGAGGTGCCGTACGCGCGCTGTCCGATCGACGCACGGTCGCTCGCGGCAGCACTCGTTCCCTGCGACACGGGGCATGGCGTGCTCCGCATCGTGCCGGGCGCGATGGTGCCGGGCGATCGTGCGACCCGGCCCGAGCGACTTCCGGACGTGATGCGCGGCGAGGAGACGCAGATCTGTGGCGCACTCGCCCGTGCGCCTGATCTCGCTGCAGCGTCGCTGATCGTGCTGCCGGGCACCCACTCGAAGTGGTGCCGCGTGCGCGACGGTCGGCTTACCGCGTTCACGACGTTCATGACCGGCGAGCTCTTCGCGGTGCTCCGCGACCATTCACTGCTCGGCGCGCCAGGGACACGCGCGACGGCCGAGACGGGCGCACATGAGCACCGCGATCCCACGGCCGCGGCCTTCCTCCGCGGCGTCAAGATCGCTCGCGACGCTGGAGCGGAGGGCATCGCGGGCCGGCTCTTTTCGACCCGCACTCTCTACCTCGCGGGTGACCTCGCGGCCGAGGATGTGACGGATCACCTCTCGGGACTGCTCATCGGCGACGAAATCCGCAGCGCCCTCGCGGACCAGGAAACGTCGTGCGGCCGCACACCGGTGCTCGTCGGCGACCCCGCGCTCTGCGCCCGCTATCGCGCCGCATTCCACGAGTACGGCCTCGAAGACCCTCGTATCCTCGGCGACACCGCCCCGACCGGCCTCTGGACGATCGCGACCAGCCTCGCCATCGAGAGACAAGGTGCCCAACTCCTTTGAGCAACAAGGAGGGGTTGCCGGCTCACTCTCGACGGCGTTGCTGACCAGCGAAGGCAGGATGCCGATGCGCAGGCAGCATCGAGTGAGCGCAGGGCAGGATGCCCGCAGCGAACGTCCGCCGAGAGGGAGCCG
>CAIWZS010000139.1 GCA_903917235.1 uncultured Planctomycetaceae bacterium
GACCGGCTCGCTGAAATGAAGGCCGACGCGGTCGACCGGCGTGGTGCGCCCGCTCGAGATCCCGTCGAACCGGGCGGTCGGCCCCTCGGTGTCGATGGCGTCCGGGGCGGCGACACGCGCTGGTGGCAATGCTCCGGGCGACGTGATGCGGCGGGCGGACGATGCCACTCCGACGACCGCGGCCGCGACCGCGGCGGCCCCCAACGCGGCCAGCGGTGTCCGCCGTCGTCTCAGCCAGCGTCCCACCCGCTCGTCGAGCCGCGGCGCCCGCGCTCGGACGGGGAGCCCGCCGAGCACGCGATCGAGATCGGCCGCGAGTTCGGCCGCATCCGGGTAGCGGTCGCCGGGCTTTTTTTCGAGGCAATGGGCGGCGATCGCCGCGGTTCCGCGGCGCAGTTCCCGATCCGGCACGACCAAGGGGCGCGGGGGCTCCTCGCAGACGAGTCGGGCGGTGTCGACGAGGGATGCGGCATGCACGTCGTGCGGCAGGCGGCCGGTGAGCAGTTCGTGAAGGATGACGCCGAGCGAGTAGACGTCGCTGCGCGCATCGACAGGCTCCCCCAGAAACTGCTCGGGACTCATGTAGGGCCGCGTGCCCACGAATTGGCCCGTCTCCGTGACCGAGTCGTTCGCGGCGAGGTCGTCGGTGATGCGGGCGATTCCGAAGTCGATCACCTTCGGATGCCCATCCTCGTCGACGAGGATGTTGCCGGGCTTCAGGTCACGATGCACGATGCCGTGGCGGTGGCCGTGGGCGACCGCCTCGCAGACCTGTCGCAGCAGCTGCAGCCGGGCGCGGGCATCGAGGCTGTGACGGGTGGCGTACTCGACGAGCGGTTCGGCTCCGGGAACGAACTCCATCACGATGTACGGCGTGTCGCCGCCGACGGCGTGGTGCATGCCGGCGGTGTAGACGTGCGCGATGCCGGGATGACGCAGTCGGCCGAGCACCTCGGCCTCGCGACGAAAGCGGAGCGACGCCGCGCTCGACCCGCCCGCGCCGGTGCGCATCACTTTCACCGCCACGCAGCGCGAGAGGCCGCGTTGGCGGGCTTCGTACACGCGCCCCATGCCCCCCTGTCCGACCAGCCGCACGAGCTGCACGTCGCCGAGTTCCCGGCCGATCAGCGGATCGACCTCCGGGTCGGGGCGGTCCAGGCCAAAGTTGGTCGCGGCCCGCGGCAGCCCGACCTCCGATGGCGCGGTGTCCGACGGGTGCAAGGTCGAGACATCGCGGGCGCTCCGCGTCCCGATCCCTCCCGGGTCGGCGTCATCGGCGAGTCGGTCGTCGGCCACGCGCGGCGCTCCGGGGAACCCCGGCAGGGTAAGGCACCCCCACGCGTCACTGCAAACAGCACGCGTTCACGGCGCTCGCCACGAGCGCCGCGGTCTCGCGCGCGAGCGGATCGCCGGCGACGGGAGACGCGTCGACGTCGTGAAAATCCGTCGGGTGATCGTCGCCCCGCTCGCCGTACAGATCCCGCATGCCCGCGACCGCCGCCAGGTACTCGTTGAAGTGTGCGTCCATCGTCCAACCCTCCATGGTCGAGTCGAAGAACTGATCGAGACTGAGTACCGTACGCACGGCCACTCCGTAACGTTCGGGAGGCTTCGCGGTTTCGCAGCTTGCCCACCTTGCCGAGTCCGGTGGTACGCTGAAAAGGGTGTACGAGGTTCCTGCCCCGGTACCCGCCTCGCGCGGTGCACCGTTCCGGCCGCGCGAGTGTTCCATGAACGGCTCGGTCCATCGTCGTGCGTTGCTTGCGGCAGGGCTGACGGGGGCCGCGTCGGGCGGTGTCTCCGGCGCGGGCACGGCCGCTCCCGCGACGGCAGGGATCGTGTCGCGCTCCGCCGCCGATCCGTCGTATCGCATCCGCAATCGGGGCATCCGGCACTCCGTGATGGGGTGGTGCTTCAAGCCGATGGATCCGGTCACCCTCGCGCGGCATGCCGTCGAGATCGGCCTCGTGGGCATCGAAGGCATCGATCGGGCGCACTACCCGGCGGTGCGCGAACTGGGCCTCGAGATTTCGCTCGTCAGCAGCCACGGCTTCGCCAAAGGGCCGTGCGATCCCGCCCACCGCGCGGAGGTACACGAGAAGCTCGTCGAGGCGATCGACGTGGCGTCGCGCGTCGGAAGTCGCAAGGTGATCACGTTCACCGGCATGCGGTTTCCGGACATGGACGAGGAACGGGCGGCGGCGGAATGCGTCGCCGCGTGGCAGCGGGTGCTGCCTCTCGCGGAGGCGCGCGGCGTGACGCTCGTGCTCGAGCACCTCAACACGCGCGATGCGACGCATCCCATGAAGGGCCACCCGGGGTACTTCGGCGACGACGTCGATTTCTGCGTCGATCTGGTGCGGCGGGTCGGCTCACCCAACTTCAAGCTCCTCTTCGACGTCTACCACGTGTCGATCATGAATGGCGACGTGATCCGGCGGATCGACGCGCTGCGGGACCTCATCGGGCACGTGCACACCGCCGGAAACCCGGGTCGTGGCGAGCTCGACGACACCCAGGAGACCAACTACCCGGCCGTGATGCGGGCGCTCGCGGCCGCGGGCTACGACGACTTCGTGGCGCACGAATTCATCCCCACCTGGGACGATCCCGTGCTCGCCCTGCGGCATGCGGCGATGGTGTGCGACGTATGAAGCCGGCGATCGTGGCCCGCGTCGTGGGCCTCTGGGCCGCGCTGCCGCTCGCCCCTGCCGCCGGGCACGCGATCGCGGCCGACCGACCCAACGTCGTCGTCTTCCTCGTGGACGACCTGGGCGTGATGGACACGTCGGTCCCGTTCCTCACCGACGCGGATGGCCGACCGCGTCGCCATCCGCTCAACGACTTCTACCACACGCCGGCGATGGAGCGGCTGGCGGCCTCCGGCGTGCGCTTCAGCACGTTCTACGCGATGAGCGTCTGCTCGCCGACCCGCATCTCGCTCATGACGGGCCAGAACGCGGCGCGGCACCGCACCACGAACTGGATCAATTGGCGACAGGACAACGCCGGACCGCTCGGTCCGCCCGACTGGAACTGGCGCGGTCTCGACGCCGACGACGTGACCCTTCCCCGCCTGCTGCGACAGGCGGGGTACCGCACCATCCACGTGGGCAAGGGGCACTTCGCGCCCCGTGGTGCGCCCGGTGAGGATCCGGCGGCCCTCGGCTTCGACGTGAACATCGCCGGCAGCTGCATCGGCGCTCCCGCGACCTACTTCGGCTCGCGGGACTTCGCCCGACGCGACACACCCTCCCGGGCTCGTGCCGCCGCCGACAACGCCGTGCCGGGGCTCGAGCACCACCACGGCGAGGACATCTTTCTCACCGAGGCCCTGACGCGCGAGGCGACGGCCGAGATCACGGCGGCGGTCGAGGCACGCCAGCCCTTCTTCCTGCATCTCGCGCACTACGCCGTCCATGCTCCCTTCGACTCCGATCCCCGCTTCGCGGATCGCTACGCCGATCGCGACGTGTCGCCGCCGGCCCGCGCGTTCGCGACGCTCGTCGAGGGAATGGACCGCTCGCTCGGCGACATCCTCGACCATCTCCACGCGCTCGGCGTCGCCGCCGACACGCTCGTGCTCTTCCTCGGCGACAACGGGTCGGACGCCCCGCTGGGCCACGAGCACGCGTGGGCCTCGGCGGCGCCGCTGCGCGGTCGCAAGGGCTCGCACTACGAGGGGGGCATGCGGGTGCCCTTCATCGCCTCCTGGGCCGCCCCCGATCCGGCCGGCCGCTGGCAGCGCCGTCTGCCGATCGCCGCCGGTGCGATCCAACGCCAGATCGCGAACGTCTGCGACGTCATGCCGACGATCCTGCGACTCGTCGACGTCCCCGTCCCGCCGGGGCATGTGGTCGACGGCCGGCCGCTCGACCTGCTGCTCGCGGGACGCGACGACCCCGCGCACGATCGCACCTTCCTCATGCACTATCCCCATGCGCCGCACCGCAGCGACTACTTCACCGTGTGGCGTGAAGGCGACTGGAAGGTGATCTACCATCACCTGCCCGCGCCGGACTCCGGTGGCGCTCACTACCAGCTCTTCAACCTCCACGACGATCCGTTCGAGGAGCACGACCTGGCGGGCGAACGGCCCGGGGAACTCGTGCGCATGATGCAGGGACTCGTGCAGGCCTGCGACGCCCACGCCGCGCTCCAGCCACTCGACCCGGACACGCGGCGCCCGCGCCGGCCCGTCATCCCCGCCCCACCCTGAGTGGCGGCGGGGTCGCTTGGCGACGCCTCGTCGTCGCGTGGTCGCGGGCGGTCAGTCGTCGTCGAAGGGGCGGCGCGGAGCCTCGGTCGTCGCGTTGGCGCCGGCTGGCTCGGCCTCCCGGGCCGCATCCCCTTCGAGCGGCTCCTCCTGCATCTCCTGTCGCTCCCGCCACGGCTCGCTGCGCTCGTAACTCGCGAGCTCGTTCTCGAGCTGCTCGCGGACGCCGGCCTCGGGATCGCTCTTCTCCACCGACTGGCGGCTGTACTTCCTCGCCGTCTCGAAGTCTCCCGTCTCGGCATACCCGGCGGCCAACGTGCTGATGATGTGGGCCTCGTTCCACTCCGTCTCCTCGCACGCCTTGGTCGCCAGTTCGATGGCCCGCGTGCCGTCCCGCAGGGCGTCGTCCGGCGACGTCGCCAGGAGCCAGGCGAGGTTGTTCAGGACGCCGGTGTCATCCGGCCGGGCTTCGAGGGCACGTTCAAGGTCGGCCCGGGCCTCGGCGTGGTCACCGATCGAGATGCGGGCGTCGCTGCGGCCACGTCGACTCGGGAAGTGGTTCTCGTCGATCTCGAGTGCGCGGGTGAAGCGCCGGATCGCCTCACGCGGCTGACGGGCCATCAGGTACAGCATGCCCAGCTGACTGACGACACCCGCGTTGTCCGGGTTCTTGGCGACGAGCCGTCGGAAATCGCGGATCGCCGCCGAGTAATCCCCCTTGTCGGCCAGGATGAGGCCGCGGAGCTCGAGCGCCTCGAGATTGCCGGGGTCGCCACCCAGCACCGACTCGATGTCCTCGAACGCCTCGGTTTCGTCCCCCGCCTGCTGGCGGACGCGTGCCCGCAGCACGAAGGTCGAGGTGTCGGTCGGATCGAGCTCGATCGCCCGGTCGATGTCGGCGAGCGCCTTCTCGAGGTCGCCGCGCACGGCGTGCAGACGCCCGCGATAGGCGTGGGCACCCGCGGATTCGGGGTCGAGTTCGATGGCCCGGTCGAACGCCTCTTCGGCGTCGTCGAGCCGATCGTTCATCAGGCACGCCATCCCGAACGCCTCGTGGAGCGATGCATCCTCCGGCTCCTCGTCGAGCGCCGCGGCGAGGTCGTCGCAGGCCTCGGCGGGATCGCCCGTGACGAGCAGCGCGAGTCCGCGCGTACGACGCACGTCGGCGTCACGCGGCGCCAGTTCGACCGCTCGGTCGTAGTGCTTCTTCCGCTCGGCGGCGTCGTCCTCCAGCGAGCCCAGCACGATGAAGGCCCGCGCCTGCTGGAGCATGTCGTCGCCGAGCAGATCGATCGCCTTGCGGGCGGCCGTCCGCGCCCGCTCGCGATCGCCCCGGGGCAGCGCCTCGAGTCGTGCGACCATGAGGTGGGCCTGACCGAGTTCGGGATCGCGCGCCAGGATTTCGGCGAGGTCGCCGAGCGCCAGCGCACGCATCCGCGGCCATTGCGGGTCGGGAGGCTTCGACCCGTAGATCACGTCGACGAGCAGTCCCGCCCGATCGACGAGCGTGCCCGTGTAGAGCTCCTCGGCGAACTTCTTTGAGTCGGCGTCGAGGCCGAGTTCGATCGCCCGGCGGCAGTGCTTCAACACGCGGTCGTAGTCGTTCAGGCTTCGGGCGCCGATCTTCACGTCGATGGCCGCGTCGAGCTCCGCCTGTCCGGGAGGCGTGGCCGTCCCGTCGGCGGCGGCCGCCGCGGGCTCGGCTGCGATCGGGGGATTCGAGGCGGACGGGCAGCACGACGCGACGACGAGCGCCGTCGCGAGCATCCACCGCCGGTGCGGGTGCCGGGCAGGACGGGACATGCCGATGCTCCTCTTCATGCACGAGGTGTGGATCGAGAAAGCCGCAGTGGAGCCGTCCTCGATCCTCGACGGCACGGCCCTCGGGGAACCGTCGCCGTGCCGGCTCAGTATGCGGCGCGAGCGGGCCATGACGCCACACCGACCCTCGGGAATTCCCGCCGGACGTCGTTCACAGCGGCGCCGGCAGATCGCGGCGGGCGAAGATCACGGCTCCCGCGACGTACGCGGCGATCCCGATCCCGAGCAGCACCCCGTCATAGCGTGCCAGGAGCCACCAGGCCTCCGCGCCACCGCCGACGAGCCGCTGCGGCTCGTAGACCTCCAGCACCGACAGCGCTCCCACCCAGGAGAAGCTCGTGCTCAGACGACCGACGAGCTTCGCGAGGATCGAGAGCACGTAGAAGCCGCACATGATGCCGATCGTGCGCCAGCGATGGCTGTCGGCCGCCGAGACGAGGGACGCGATCCCGCCGAGGCAGACCATGAGGCCGAAGACGTTCGCCACCGCGGGTACGAACCGGGCCGGCTCGACCCGGTCAGCCCACGGCCCGGACGCCACGGCCGTCCAGACGCTCACCAGCAGCACTCCACAGAGCAGCGCCGCTCCGCCCGTCGCCGCGAGCGCCTGCGTGACGAACACGGCCGTGCGACGGATCGGAGACGCCAGCACCATCTCCATCGTGCCCCGCTCGAGCTGCCCGGAGACGGCGTCGCTTCCGCGCGTGATGCCCCACACCGTGGCCGCGAGCACGATCACGGGATCGACGAAGGCGAGGGCCACGCGGCCCGCCGGCGTGGCCACTTCGGCGAAGGGCACGCCCGAGAGCTTCTGCCATTCCTGCGGGATCGCGCGCAGCAGCACGTCCTGGAAGGCCGACATGGTGATCTGTGCGGACAGCCAGAGATAAATCCAGGGAAAGGCCGCCCACAGCGCCGTGAGCGAGAGCACGAGCGCCCGCTGGTCGCCCCAGGCCCGTCGCCAGATCGCCGTGTTCCACATGCGCGCGTCCCGTCGGAGGCCTTCGTCCCGGAAGTCAGATCGTGCCGTGTGCGTCGTTGCTGCCGCGGTGGAAGCGGTCGTACACCGCGCCGAGGCCGACGGGCTCCACCTGCATCTCCTCGAGCGGCAGGGTCGCCAGCCAGCCCAGCAGCCGCGGCAGCGAGTCGGCGGCCTCGAGCACGACCCTGTCGTCCCGGTGCTCCGCGAGCGACACGTGCGCGGCGAGCGCCTCGGGAACACCCGTGAAGGGACCGGCGAGCCGTGCCGAGATGCGGTGGCTGCGTCGCAGGTGCTCGATCGACTGCTCGTGGACCAGCCGCCCGGCCCGCAGGATCACCACGCGGTCGCAGGCCGTCTCCACCTCGGAGAGGACGTGTGACGAGAAGATGACGGTGCGGCCCGCGGCACGAGCCTCCGTGACGAGATCGAGGACCTCGGCCCGCGCCGTGGGATCGAGGTTGGCGGTCGGCTCGTCGAGAATCACGAGTTCGGCCTCGGTGGCCAGCACCACCGCGAGGGCGAGCTTCTGCCGCATGCCGGTGCTCATGCGTCCCACCTGCCGCGTGCAGTCGAGTCCCAGGCGGTCGGCCACGCGAGCGGCCGTGTCGCGTCGGCAGGCGGGCCGCAGGCGCGAGAAGAAGTCGAGCACGCCATGACCGTTCATGCGGCGGAAGAGCCGCGCCTCGCCGGGCAGGTAGGCGGTGCGACGCCGCACGCCGAGCGAGTCGTGCTCGCAGTCGCAGCCGGCCACGTGCGCCGACCCGGCCGTCGGACGAATGAAGCCGAGCAGCAGACGCAAGAGCGTCGTCTTGCCGGCGCCGTTGGGCCCGAGGAGCCCGAAGATCTCCCCACGCCGCACCTCCAGCGTGCAGGCGTCGAGCGCCGTGAATCGGGCGTACCGCTTCGTGAGCTGGTCGGTGCGGACGATCATGACGCGGGGCCGGGGCGATGGGGCGGACGGCGCGCGCACTCACGCGAGGTATTCACGCCAGAGATAATAGCCCGCCAGCACGAAGCCGATGATGGCGACGCCCCGCCGCACCCGCGACGGCGGCATCCGGCGGGCGAGCGCGGAGCCGCCGAGCGCGCCGATCACGGACCCGACGATCATGAGCGTTGCCAGCGGCCACGACACCTGACGCCCCCCGGCGAGCGACATCGTCGCGAAGACGGCCGCGGCCACCGCGTTGATCGCGGTGCCGAGCACGTTCTTGATCCCGTTGAGGCGGTGGATGTCGCCGAGGTCGAGAAGGCCGAGCACCGCGAGCATGAGGATGCCGATCCCCGCTCCGAAGTATCCGCCGTAGATGCCGACCAGGAGCTGCAGGAGCGCCGCGCAGGCGATCCGCCCGGCGGGTGGCGTCGCGTCGGCGCTCACGGGCGCGGCCGTGCGCCGGCGCACGAGCCGCGGCTGGGCGGCGAAGAGCACCGCCGCGAGCAGGATCAGCCAGGGGACCAGCAGGTCGAACAGCCGCGCGGGCAAAGCGAAGAGCAAAAGCGCGCCCGCGACCGAGCCGATCACGCTCGGGGCGAGAAGCCAGAAGGCCCACGGCGGCTGCCCCTGTCGCTCCTCGCGATAGGCCCACGCCGCGGCCAGGGCGCCGGGCATGAGGCCGATCGTGCTCGTCGCGTTGGCCGCCACGAGACGGCCGGCCGTCTCGGGAAGGATCGCCGTGAGCACCGGAAACGTGAGGATCGTCCCGCCACCGGCGACGGAATTGATCGCGCCTGCGGCGATGCTCGCGGCCACGAGCACGGCGAGGCCCGGCAGGCCCACCGCGTGAAGCTCGCTCATGGCGCTGCCCTGACGGGCGCGGCCTGTGGCGCCGGCCCCGCGCCGCGGCCCCCCGCCGGTGCGTTGGGTGCGGCGGGTGCGTTCGGGGCGGGCGCGGGATTCGGAGCGGCCTGCTGGCCCCCGGGCGCGGCGGCGGCACGCAGGGCCGGGGGCGGCGGCTCGGGCGTGGGCGCCTCGGATCCGCAGTCGACGAGCAGGAATCCGGACCAGAGGAACGGATGGCTGCCCGGCCCGATGACGGCGTCGGGATGCTGCTTCAGCCGTGGCTCGCGCTGCGGGTCGGGCCAGTCGGCAGTCACGACGTCGACCGCGCGGCGCCAGCTCTCGGATGCCGGCGGGGCTGCGTCATCCTCCGCCACGGTCGCGGTGGCGTCGCGGAGAAACTCCGCCACGAGGTCCGCCGAGGTGCGTCCGCCGACCCGCCAGCGGGTGAGCAGCACGGTCGGCGCGCCCGCGGCGATGAGGTCGGTCGCCACCGCGAAGAGCTCGTCCCCCGGGCGTGCCGGCAGCCGCTTCGGATCGAAGCCGCCCGACATCGCCGTCTGGAGTCCCGGGAGGATCACGACGCGTGGCTGCTTGAGCGGTGGCGCGAGCCAGTCGCCGAAGGTCATCCCGGCCTGGCCCGACGTGCCCGGCACGAGGAGGCGGGTCGCCGCGGGCCGATCCGCCGCCACCTCCTCGAACAGGGCGATCGCCTCGCAGGTGTCGGCGACGAGCGCCGGCGGCGGAGTGGCGGCCGCGAGCGACAGCGGCACCGCGCGATCGATGGTCTTCACCATCTCCGCCACCAGGGCCGCCGCGGTCGCGGGCTTGTCGCCGCGGAGCATCCGACCGGCATGGATGCCGACCGGACCGTTGCCGCGGGGCCTTCCGCCGCCCGTCACCGCGAGGCTGCGCGTCGGGCAGTACCGGATGCGGCAGACGTCGCGGAGCCGCCGGGCGGGTGCGGCCGGATCGCCGCCGGTCGAGACCGGCAGGAGCTCGAACGGCACGTACCACAGCCAGCCGTCCGGCACGATGACGAGCTCGTCGATGCCATCCGCCAGGGAGACACGCGCGTTCTCGAAGAGGATGCGCTCGATGCGTGCCGCGCTGCCGGACCAGTCGCCGGCGATCAACTTGTCGGTGGACACCGGGGCCGATGGATCGAAGAGGCCGATTCCCCGCGCGAGCAGCTCGATCTCGCGTGCGAGATCCGCAGCCTGTCGGACCTCCCATGTCGCGGCGCGATCGCGAGCCTCGAGCACACCGGCGAGACCACCGGCGGTCCAGTGGAACGACAGGATCAGCTGGCGCGGTGCCAGTCGCCGCCGCACCTCCGCGGTCGCGAGGACGGGGGGAAAGTCGAGCCCCACGCCGTCACGTCCGGCGGCGAGCGCCGCGACATGGCGGCCACGAAGCCGCGCGAGATCGCCGAACGCGGCCCAGTCCGCCGCCGAGCCGACGGCGTTTCCCGCGGCCGGCTGTGCCGCGGCGGCACGCTCGGCCGCGGCGAGCGTGCCACGCAGTTGGCCCATCCGCTCGATCGCCGCGGCGAGATCGGGTCGTGCGCCGAGGATCGCGGCCCGCTGGGCGGCGAGGTCCGCCGAAAGATCGGCGACCGACGCGTCGAGCAGCCGGTCCACCGCGAGCCGACGCCCCCCGATGAACTGCATCGACTGCCAGCGCTCGCAGGCGGCCGCCTCCGTCGCGTCGATGGTCGCCTCGTCGCCGCGCCGCACCGCGATGCCGATCCATGTTTGGAAGGCATCCGCACGGGGTGTCGAGAGGACCGTGAGCGTGCCGAGAGGATCGATCGCGCGGTCGCGAGTCGACGGCGGACCGAGGAGGCGTGCGAAGGATTCGTTGGCCCGGCGGTCGGAGAGGTCGGCCGCGCCCGCGCGGACCCGCTCGACGAGCCGCATGGTCTGGAAGAGCCTCGCGCTGCGCGGCCGCGCCAGCGCGATCGCGGCATCGAGTTCGGCGTCACCCTTGTCCGCCGCCCCCGACGTGTAGGCGAGCATCGCGCGCGCGTACCCGACGTCGGTGCCGAGGCTGCCGCGCCCCGGCTCGGCGCGCAGGAGCCGGCCGTCGACCTGGGCCAGCGCCGCATCCGCGGTGCGGGCGTCGCCGTTGATCGCGAGGCACTCCGCCTGCCAGGCCCGCATGCGGGAGGCGAGCACCGCCACGGGAGGCCCCGTCTGCGCGGCCCAGTCGGCACCGCGCGCGATCGAGGCCGGCACGCCGCGCGTGCCGGCCGCCATGTGCGCGGCGAAGGCCCAGCGGAAGGCCTCCTCGAGCGACCGCGCGTCGCCGAAATCGGCCGCGGTGAACGTCGCCTCCTCGAACAGCCGCGCGGCTTCGGCCGGCTGGCCGGCATCGAGGGCGATCCGTCCCAGCACGATGAGGGCCCAGGCTGCGAGCGGATGGTCGAAGCTGCCTTCCAGGACGAGCCCACGCTCGAGCAGCGGACGCGCCTGTTCCGCCTTGCCTTGCGCCCAGAGCGCCGTGCCCCATGCGACGTCGATCCACGACTGGGAATAGTGGTTGGGAGGTGCCGCACGGCGTGCGAGCGCGCGCGCGGCGGCATCGAGCGGGGCGGAATCGCGGGCGAGATCGCCGAGGATGTCGCCGTGTCGATAGAGGGCCGTCACGAGGCCGCGCGCGATCTCCTGGGGACGGATGATCCGGTCGCTCGGCGCCGCGAGCACGCCGCCGCGCTTGAGCACCTCCTGCGGGTCCGCGGTGCCCAGGCGGATCGCCACCGCATCGGGCACGCGGGCCGGTGACGCGGTGCGGCGGCTTTTTCCCCAGGTCGCCGCGCGGGGTCGATCGAGGGGGCGTGGGCCGGTCGCTCCGAACTGCACCGACAGAAGCCAGTTGGCATGGACGGTGGACAGCAGGAGCGCCTCGTCGGTCGCGGCCACGGCCGCCGCGAGGTTGCCCAGCTCGTAGTGGCACTCGGCCATGACCGCCGCGGCGGCGATCGAATCGATCCAGCGCTGCGTGCCGGTGCGGTTCGCGGTGCGATACTCGGTGGTCGCCAGCTCAAGCGCGACGTCGAACCGCCCTTCCGCCAGTGCGGCGAGCGAGAGATCGTACGACGGCGATGGGCGCGGTCCGCCACCCCCGACGCCGAGATCGGGCGGCAGGACGACCTGTGCGAGGCATGGTCCGGTCACCACCGCCGGCACGAGCGCACCCGCCGTCGCCATCGCGATGACGACGGCCGCGAGCGGCTGGCGAGACGCGGTCAGGCGGCGGACGTGACGGGGCGCCGGTCCGAGCCGGCGATCCGGAGCACACGACGCGACGGGGCAGCACATGCCCCGGTTGTACACGTTCCGTTTCTCCTCGACGGCGCCGTCTGCCACGGCGAATCACCGTGAGATGGGCAAGGTGGGAGAGGCACGCGGGCGATCGAACGTCGCTCGGGCCTCGGGGTGCCGCAATCCAGGCCCGTGAGCACGGCCGAACGTCCGGTCGTGACGATTGTCACAAGTTTGCCGGTTGTCCGGACCGATAGTCCTTTCGAATCGTCCGCACGAGGGACAGAGGCATGACGAGCATGAGCGGGAATCGACGCGACCGCCGCCCGATGGGGCGCATGGGAATGCTGGTGCTGGCAGTGACCGGTCCGACGCTCGTCACCGGCTGCCAGGTGGACGTCGGCGGCCAGACGCTGCCGAGCGCGTACTACCTCCAAGACGACATCCAGTACTTCCCCGCCGGACCCGAGTTCAAGCTCTCGAAGGAGGCGGCGGCCCAGAAGGCGTACCGCAAGGAAGTGGGAGCGGACGGGTCGGCCTGTGGGCCGGATGGCTGCCACTGACGGTCTCCGTCGCCAGGCCGGCGTGATTCTCGCACGCCGCCGTAGACCGTCGTCGCCGGCCCCTTGCATTCGGCTGGGGAGCCAGTACATTGCCGTTCCGTGGGTACATGACCCAAATATGTGCTGAAAAGCATGTATTTTGTGGGTTACATGCCCATTTTGTGAAATTGTGAATGCGGATGGCGAGGATGGGCGTGTCGGTGACGTGCCGGCACGCAGGTTCCCGCGGAGGCGGGTCTCGTGAGCGACGCGAGCAGCGACGTCCATGACCGCAGCCGATCTGCTCATAGGCGAGTACGTCCGCACGCTCGACGAGCGATACCGGGTCACCCTGCCTCAGGAACTCGTCGACCCGCTTCTCGCGGGGGGCGCCCGGCTGGTGCTCGCGAAGGAACGGTTCGGCTGTCTGTCACTCTGGTCGGCCGCGATCTGGAAGCCGCGTATCGATGCGGCGGTCGCCGTCGTGCAGAGCAAGATGCAGGCCGGCCTGCTCGCGCAGCGTGTCGGCGACGTGCAGGAACTGGGTCGACTGCTCTCGACGCGCCACGAGATGGTGTCGCTGGCGGCTCGAGGGCGGCTCGTCGTGCCCGAGGGATTTCGCGAGTTCCTGGCGGTCGAGCCTTCTGCCGACTTGGTCGTCGTGGGAGCTGCCGTGTGCGTCGAGATCTGGCAGCCGGCAGCGTGGGCCGCCTTCGTCACCGGGGAGATGCCCGGTTTTCGCCGGAGGATGGACGAACTCACGGCATGAATCAGCTTCAGCCATGCCCGGAACGGAGGGGCGTTCTTGACCTGTCGGTCTCATCCGGCCAGGCAATGCACACCTCACGGATCGGAACCCGAAAGCACGGATGCTGCCGAGGGCCCTCCGCCGGGCATGGCTTTTTCGCACACGCCGACCCCTGTCCCACGCGCACGGGGCGGTGACCGCGCTGGCGCCGACCGACGCTGGAGGCGCCCCGGCGCTCACGCCAGAGGATTGCCTCGCTCGCCGAGCGGCAGATCGACGCGTCGGCCCGACAGCGCCGATGCATACACGGCCGCGTTCATCTCCACCGTCGCGCGGCCGGCGTACATCCCCGTCTCGGGCTCCCGGTCGGTGAGGATCGCGTCGACGAGATCGATCACGCATCGCCGACCCCATTCGGCCCGCTCGGCAGACCGGTCCACGCCGCTCGGCGGTTCGCTCTCGATGCCCTCCGGCCCGAGGGGCTGCCAGGGCGCCTCGCGATCGACACGCCAGAGCGGCGCCGCCCGGAAATAGGCATGGGGGAGGCGATCGGGCCAGATCTGGATCGCCCCGTTCGTGCCGACCACGGTCAGGCCGAAGTTGGGCTGCTTGAGGCCCGCCTCGCGCGTGCTGGCGAAGTATCCGGTCGGGCCGTCGTCCAGACCGAACATCGCGGCGATCGAATCCCCCGCGATGAGCCCGAGTCCCTCGGGGCCCTCCGCAGCATCCGCCTTCCCGATCACGCGCCCGTCCTGCGTGACGACCGCCGCACACCACCGCACGCTGCCGCCGAGGTCCACCATCAGGTCAAGGACGTGTGCGCCGAGAACCCACATGTCCTCCCCTCCGCCGCGCCGATCCTCCTTGCCCCGTCCCCGCAGTTCGAGCACCCTGCCGATGCGGCCCGATTCGATCATCTCGCGCACCGTGGCGTAGGTGGGTGAGTGACGGTTGACCAGGGCCAGCGACAGCTTCGTCCCGGATCGGCGGCAGGCCTCGATCACCGCGTCGGCTTCGGCGAGTGTGCGGACGAACGGCTTCTCCATGAAGATGCCGCGGGCACCGGCCTCCGCCGCCGCGATCGCCATCTCGGCATGGCAATCGATGTGCCGCATGCAGATCGCGACCACGTCCGGCTTCACGTCCGCGAGCATGCGCCGCCAGTCGGCGAATGCGGCCGTGTCCGCCAGCCCATGCCGCGCGGCAGCCTTCGCCAGGCCTTCGGGCGACTCGTCGGCGACGGCCACGACCGAGATGCCGGGAAGGTTCTTCCAGAGTTCGTCGATGGCATGGCCCCAGTCGCCACGCCCCGTCCGCCCGATTGCCGCCACGCGCAGGGTATCCATGCTCTCCGCCTCCTCGAGGTGCCCGGGTCCACGGTGCCGCATCCTACCCGCCGGGCCGCGCGCAATGTCGCCCGCAGGGTGCCCGTCCGGGGTCGGCCTTGTGGGGTCGGCCTTGTGGGGTCGGCCTTGTGGGGTCGCCACGAGGCCTGCTATTCGCCCCTCAATGTCAGGCGGTCCCGGCCGCCGCACCCCGGGGTCGGCCGTCATGGTCTTCACCTCCGTCGTCTTCCTCTGCATGTTCCTGCCGGCGGTGCTGGTCGTGTACCACGCCGTGCCGGAGCGGTTTCGCAACGCCGTGGCGCTCACGGCCAGCCTCGCGTTCTACGCCTGGGGGGCACCGCGCTTCGTCGTCGTGCTCGTGGTCTCGAGCCTCGTCGACTACCTCTGCAGCCACGCGCTGCCGGCACGTCGCGGCACGCGGTCCGGTCGGCTTCTGCTTTTCGCCGGGGTGGGTGCGAACCTCGCGGTGTTTCTCTACTGCAAGTACATGAACTTCTTCGTCGAGCAGGCCAATCAGGCGCTCGCCTGGGCGGGTGCGGAGCCCGTGGCCTGGACCGCGATCGTGCTGCCCGTCGGCATCTCCTTCTTCACGTTCCAGAAGCTCAGCTACGTGGTCGACGTGTACCGCGGTGAGGTCGAGCCGGCGCCGGGCTTCGGCCACTACCTCCTCTACGTCACGCTTTTTCCGCAGCTGATCGCCGGCCCCATCGTCCGCTACAGCGACGTGTCCGCGCAGCTGGTGCGGCGCCAGGTGGACGACGAGGACTTCCTCACGGGCGTCTGGCGGTTCGGCGTCGGCCTGGCGAAGAAGGTGCTCGTGGCCGACACGCTCGCCGTCACGGCCGATGCCGCATTCGGTGCGACGGCCGCGGCGGCGGTCGATCCCGCGACGCTGACGCGAGCCGCAGCCTGGCTCGGGGCCGCCTGCTACGCGCTCCAGCTGTACTTCGACTTTTCCGGGTACAGCGACATGGCGATCGGGCTGGGCCGGATGTTCGGCTTCCGGTTCCTCGAGAACTTCGATCATCCCTACGTGTCACGATCGATCAGCGAGTTCTGGCAGCGCTGGCACATCTCGCTGTCGACCTGGATGCGGGAGTACCTCTACATCCCCCTCGGTGGCAACCGTGTCGCCTCGTGGCGGGTCTATCTCAACCTCTGGATCGTCTTCCTGCTCTCCGGCTTCTGGCACGGCGCGTCGTGGAACTTCGTCGCCTGGGGCGCATTCCACGGGGCCCTGCTGTCGATCGAGCGCTTCGCGAGGGGACTCGGCATGCGACCGTGGCCCGCCCTCGTGGCCATCCCGCGCACGATCGTGCTCGTGATGCTCGGCTGGGTCTTCTTTCGCGCCTGGACCCTGCCGCAGGCCTGGGGCTACCTCGAGACGATGCTGGGGCCGACGCATGGGGGTGCGACGGTCGGGTTCGCGGCGATCGCCCGCCCGTGGACGGTGCCGATGCTCGCGGGCGCCGCGATGCTCGCCGTCGCCCCGCTCTGGACGCGCTCGCCCGCCTGGCTCGGGGACTGGATCGTGGTTCCCGGCACCGTGCACGAGTCGCGCTCGCTGGCGCTGCGGGCCGGCGTCTGCACCGTGCTCGTCGTGGCCTCCTTCGTGATCGTGGCGTCGTCCGACTTCTCGCCCTTCATCTACTTCCA
The DNA here is from genome assembly GCA_903917235.1 of uncultured Planctomycetaceae bacterium. GTDB lineage: Bacteria > Planctomycetota > Planctomycetia > Pirellulales > UBA1268 > QWPN01. Next base: position 16,355 of record CAIWZS010000139.1, read on the forward strand.
GTTCTGACCGCGGCCTCCGCCGCACGAGGAGGGACCCCCTGACGATGATCCACGCTCCCAGCCCGCACGAGTCCGACGGCCCGGCCGATCCAGGCGGGCCGGACGCCGCGACGGCGGCGGCGGATCCCGCGGCGCGGCGGCGGCGGCGATGGCTGCGCGGCGGGTTCGTCGCGCTGCTGATCCTCCCCGCCGTGCAGATGGTGCTGCCCGTCGTCAAGGATCCGAAGCTCGAGGGCGTGGAATCCCCGCTCGCGCCACTGTCGTGGAGTGTCGCCGCCTGGTCCGACGGCTCGCTTGCCGCGGCCCTCGACGTGCGCGTGCGACGGGCCATCGGGTTTCGGCCGGTGAGCGTGCGGCTCGTGAACCAGGCGCGGCTCGCCTGGCATGATCCGCGATGCACGCTCGACAACGGCGAGGTCTTCATCGGCAAGCAGAATTGGCTCTTCGGGCGGCCGTACCTCGACCCCTACACCAATCCGGCCCGCCGCCTCACCGACGAGGACCTGCGCGGCTTCGTCCGCGAACTCAGGTCGCTGCAGGACCGCCTCGCGGATCGCGGCACGACGTTCGTCCTCGCGATCAGCCCGAGCAAGTGCGAGCTCTATCCCGAGTATCTTCCCGACGACGTCGTGGAGGTGCGGCGCCGCAACGACTGCCGCCGGGACTACGACGCGTTCGTCGAACTTCTCGCCGAGGAGGGCGTGCGGGTCGTCGACGGTCCGGCCATTTTCCGTCGGCTCAAGTCCACCCACGGGGAGCATCTCTTCTCGCGCACCGGCGTGCATTGGAGCTACCACGGCTGCCTGCTCTTCTGGCGGGAACTGCTCGCCGTCGTGAATGCGGCGTCGGGGCTCGGCATCCCGATCCCGGAGATCGTCGCAGTCGAGCGCGACCGGGCCCGCCACGCGGACCATGATCTGGGCAAGATGGTCAACGCCTTCGTGCCCCCCGGGGGCCGGCCGGTGATGGGCTATCCGGTGGTCCGGGTCGACCCGCTTCCGCCGGAGCAGCGGCCCGGATTCCTGTTCGTCGGATCGAGCTTCTGCTGGACCCTCATGGACGCGCTGTACGTCAGTGGCTCGGGCCGCGACGTCGACCTCTTCTATTACAACCGCACCCACTACCGCGGTCCCGACGGCGCGGCACCGCTCGAGCCCGGCGCGCGGTTCCCGCGACACCGCGTCTGCTCGCTCGAGGCGGAGGCCCCCGACTGGCGGCGGGCCCTGCTCGAGAAGGACGTCGTGGTGCTCGAGATGCTCGAGTTCATGCTGCCGCAGAAGGGCTGGGGGTTCTGCGGCCCGGCGCTCGGCGCGCTCGAACAGTTGGCGGACGTGCCCGCGCGACGGCCGCCGCTCGCGCGGATCGCCGGAGGGCGGGACGACGCTTCGTCCGTGCGGTGACGATCCCCACGCGCGCGGTTCGCCGGGCGGGCACGGGGAGCGCACAATGCGGGTGTCCGGTCGCTCGATCCCGTCTGACACACGCCGTGCCCTCAGCCCCAGCCACGCTCGATCACGACCGCGGTCATGTCCATGACGACCGCCTTCCGCACGCGCATGGGGCGCACGCGCACGGGCTGTCGGCGGGACACCTCGACCGGGCCATGGGCATCGGCGTGGGTCTCAATGCGACCTTCGTGGCGATCGAGATCGCCGCCGGACTCTGGTCGTCGTCGCTCGCGCTGCTCGCCGATGCGGGGCACAATGCCGGCGACATCGTCGGGCTGCTGCTGGCCTGGGGTGCGGCCTGGCTCGCGCGGCGGCCACCGTCGGCCCGCTACACGTGGGGACTGAGGCGCGCGACGATCTACGCGGCGCTCGTCAATGCCCTGCTCCTGCTCGCCGCGTGCATCCTGATCGTGTGGGAGGCGGCGGGAAGACTGCGCACGCCGATGGCCGTCGGCGGCTTCACGGTGATCGCGGTGGCGACGATCGGCGTCGTGATCAACACGCTGACCGCGCTTCTCTTCGTCCGCGGTCACGGCGATGCGAACGTCCGTGGGGCGTTCCTGCACATGGCCGCCGACGCGGCGGTTTCCGCGGGGGTCGTGGTCGCAGGGGTCGCGATCATGACGACGGGCGTCACGTGGATCGATCCGGTGGTCAGCATCGTGATCGCGGCGCTGATCGTGGCAGGCACGTGGGGGCTCCTCCGCGAGAGCGTGGACCTCGCGCTCGACGCGGTGCCTCGCGGGATCGACCCGGGCGCGGTGCGCGCGGCGCTCGCCGACCTGCCCGGCGTCGTCGCGGTGCACGAACTGCACATCTGGGGCGCGAGCACCTCCGAGACCGCGTTGACCGCCCATCTCACGGTCGCGGCCGACGTCGACCGTGACGCGGTGCTCGCGGCCGCCCACGACCTCGTCGGTGGACGCTTCCACGTCAGCCACGCCACGATCCAGATCGAGGGGACCGGCTGTCGCGGAGGATGCGAACCGGGTTCCGCCTCCGGTGGGTGTGCCCCCGTGCCTACGGCTCGTCCACCTCGAACGCCCGGTCCATGAGGTTGGGATCGCCCGTCTTCAGGCCGTAGAGAAACCAGCGCACGCGCTGCTCGCTCGATCCGTGGGTGAAGGCGTCGGGGACGATGTAGCCCTGCGACATCTTCTGGATGCGGTCGTCGCCGATCGCGGCGGCGGCGTTGACGGCCGCCTTGATGTCGTTCTCGTCGAGGATGCCGGCATACCGGGCCACGTGGTGCGCCCACACGCCGGCCAGGAAGTCGGCCTGGAGCTCCATCCGCACCGACATGCGGTTGTAGTCGGACTTCGACAACCGCGTCTGGAGCGACTGCACCTTGGTGCTGATGCCAAGCTGGTTCTGGATGTGATGGCCGATCTCGTGGGCGACGACGTAGGCCTGCGCGAACTCCCCGGGCGCCTTGAAGCGGCGGGTCAGCTCGTCGTAGAAGGCGAGGTCGATGTAGACCTTCTTGTCGAGCGGGCAGTAGAAGGGCCCCGCGGCGGCACTGGCAAAGCCGCAGGCGCTCTTCACCTGGCCCGAGAAGAGCACGAGCACCGGCGGCGTGTACCGTCGGCCGGTGAAGGACGGGAAGAGCTTGCCCCACACGTCCTCCGTGTCGGCCAGCACGGTCTTGACGAACTGCGTGCGCTTGTCGTCGGCGGGCGCCGCCTGTTTCTGCTTCTGGGGCCCGGCCAGATCGGGCGCGATCTGCGCCACCTGCTGCGGGTCGGCCCCGAGGAACATCATGACCGCCATCACGACGAGCGTGAGGAGTCCGCCTCCCACGACCACCTGCTGACCGACGTTGCGTCGATCCTCGACGTTCTCGCTCTGTCTCCGTCCCTGCCAGCGCATCAGTGCGAATCCTCGTGTGAAGCGACCTGTCCCGGCCTGCGAACCGCGGCCGACCGAACCGGATTGTAGGGGTGAACTCCGGCGCCTGCACCCCACCGCACGGGATGCCTCAATCCATCTCGGCCTCGACCCTGCGCAGGTGCTCGATGCTCTCCCGCGCGAGCCGCTCGGCTCCGGGGGAGTAGTCGAACACCTCGACGCTCACCCAGCCGCCGTAGCGGATCTCGGCGAGAGCCCGGAGGATCGGCGCGAAGTCCACGGCACCGAAGCCAGGGCCCTGGAGATTCTCGTCGTTGGCGTGGAAGTGCTCGAGGTGACGGGCCGAGGCATGGATGATCTCCGGGATCGACGCGGCTTCGCTGCACATCGCCTTGACGTCGAGATGGAGCCGCACGTGCGGTGAGCCGATTCGTTCGATGAGCCGGCAGGTCTCCGCGGCCGTCGTCAGGACGTCGGTCTCGGAGGGCGCGAGCGGCTCGAGGGCGACGACGGTGTCGGTCGCCTCGAGCACCGGCACGAGCCGTGAGAACACCTCGTGGATCGAGTCGATCGCCTGCCGCGGCGTGACGCCCGGCAGCAGGCTCCGCTGCTTCGGCGATCCGAAGACGAGCACGCGGCCACCGAGGTCGTGGCACAGCCGCGCGAGCTCGCCCAGGTATTCGACGGTGTGCCGACGCACGTCCGGGTCGGGGTGGGCGACGTGGAGGCCCTCCGTCCGGGCCAGCAGCCAATGGAGCCCGACGCACTCGAGGCCCGCGCGGGCGACGGTCCGGACGATCTCGCCGCGTTCCCGGGGGGTGACGTCGGTCGCCCGCGGCGCGAGCGTGAAGGGCGCGATCTCGAGGCCGGTGTAGCCGCACGCCGCAGCCACGTCGCACGCCTTCGCCAGCGGCCAGTCACCGAAGGTCTCGTTGCAGATGGCGTGACGGAAGTCGCCCGCGTCGCCACCCGTCGCCGGGTCGTGCGAGGAGGTGTCGCTCATGCCGGATCCTCGACCTTCGCGGACCGGCCCGTGCGCGCCGACCGGTAGCAGGCCTCGACGATCGCCACGGCCTTGCGGCCCTCGATGCCGTCGAGCATCGGCCTCCGCCCCTCGCGGAGCGCCGTGACGAACTGCTCGAAGTTCCGCGTGTGGCATGAGAAGTCGATCGCCATCGGGTCGGCGGCACCGCCCGAGGTGCGACTCGCGCCGCCGAACCGTTCGCGCACGGCCGCGTCGTCGGCCACGTCCGTGCGGAACTGCCAGGCAATCAGCTGTTCCTCCTCCACCACGACCGTGCCGTCACGACCGCCGAAGAGCAGACGCCGCAGGTGTCCCGGATAGAGGCTGGTGGCGGCCAGGAGCTGGCCGAGCGCGCCGTCGCGAAACTGGAGCATGCCGACGCACGTGTCCTCGACCTCGAGCCGCTCGGGGTCGTGGGCCCGCACCGCCGTGAGAGCCGTGACGCGCTCGATCGGGCCGCGCCCCGGGCCCGCATCGGCCATCGTCGCTCCCGCGATCCACTGCAGGGCGTCGATGCCGTGGATCGATTGGTTCATGAGCGCGCCGCCGCCGTCGAGGGCCTTCGTGCCCTGCCAGCGGCCGGGGCCGTAGTAGGCGTCGTCGCGCCACCACGGCACGTACGCGGCGGCGATGGCGAGACGGCCGAAGCGGCCTGCGACGGCCGCGCCGTGGACGGCCTGCACCACGGGATTGAAACGCTGGGGAAAGATCGCTCCGAGCGTCACTCCCGCCTTCTCGCACGCGGCGATCATGCGGTCGATGCGGCGGACGGTGATCTCGAGCGGCTTCTCGCAGATCACGTGGATCCCCTGACGAGCCGCCTTCAGCACCGCATCGAGGTGTGCACCGGACGGTGTCGCCACCGTCACGAAGTCGGGTTTCTCGCGGCGCAGCATCCGCGCCGTGTCCGCATGCCACGTGCAGCCGAACTCGGCGGCGAACCGACGCCCCTTCTCCTCGGTGCGGCACGAGGCCGCGACCAGTTCGACGCCAGGAATGTCGGCGAGCGCCCGCGCATGGAAGCGGGCGATGGCTCCGATGCCGATGATGGCCGCGCGCATGAAGGATGGACCGTACGGGACGCGAGGGGGTGAACGAACGCCCCGCCCAGTGTGTCGGTCGCCCCGATGCCGCACAAGCCGCCGCCTGCGGCCGCGGGTATGCTTGCGACGCCCGTTCAACGTGGAAGCGGAGTGTCATGAGCGCGCCCCTGCCGGACGCTGCCGTCCTCGTCTCCGCGCTCGAGTCCGCGGGCGCGCGGGTCGTGCTCGTGGCCGCCGGCGGCGGCAGCGAGGCGATCAGCCACCTGGTGACGTGTCCGGGAGCCAGCGGGGTGATCCTCGAGGCAGCCGTGGCGTCGGCGCGGCCGGCGGTCGACGGGTGGCTGGGCGGACCCCCGGAATCGTACTGTGCATCCGGCACGGCGAGGCTCCTGGCGATGGCCGCCTTCCAGCGTGCCTGCGCCCTCGCGCGGCACGACGTGCCGCCGCCCGACGCGACGGCGGCGGCATGTGGCGTGGGCGTGACCGCCGGCCTCCGCACGCGACGGCCGAAACGGGGCGAGCACCGCATCTTCGTGGCCGTGCAGCGGCTCGCGGCCACGCGCGTCGCCGGGCTCGTGCTCGAAAAGGGCGCGCGGTCGCGGGCCGAGGAGGAACGCATCACGGCGGCGCTCGTGCTGGA
>CAIWZS010000140.1 GCA_903917235.1 uncultured Planctomycetaceae bacterium
AGGAGCTTTGGGCCGCCTCGGCCCACGCGACGAGCCAATCCGCCGTTGGAGCGGCGGAAGAGATCCCGTTGCCGCCCCGAAGCCGTCGCTCCACCAAATCGGGATGCGCACTAATGCCGCGCCACAGGTGGGTGCGACGCCCCGTGTCACCCGGTCGGGCGCGTCGCGCCGAACGGCTGCGGCTCCAGGTGCGCGACGGCTTCACGCATCGCCTCCGGCCATGTGATTCCACGCTGCAGCACGCGGAGGGTCCGGATGACGCCGGCATGCGTCATCCAGATCACCGGCTCCGTGATCTCCGCGGCGGCTGCCCGCACGCGAGTCTGGAAGTCCGGGAGCGTCTCGCCGCCCGGAGCCGCATCCGACTCCCAGCGATTCATCCAGGCGGCGAGGCGCACCCCGTCGACGGCCTCGATCTCCGCCCATGAGCGACCCTCCCAGTCACCCATCGAAAGTTCGGCGAGACGCTCGTCGATCACGAGGGGCGTGCCGAGTCGGGGAGCGAGCAGCGCGGCGACTGTCTGGCAGCGTGCCGCAGGCGACGAGATGATCCGTCGCGGAGGCGGCAGGCGAAGGCCTGCGACGGCGTCGGCGTTCGGTGCCATCATCCCTTCGAGCAGCTCGGCGATCCGCGCGGCATCCTCGTGCGCCGGATGCACGAGCGGCGGATCCCAGCGGCCGTAACAAAGCCCCGCGGCGGCGACCGGACCGTGGCGGATTGCGATGATCATGGTGCGGGACCGCGCACCAGCGCGAGGGCCAGCAGGAACGCGACCTCGCCGCACTGTTCCACGGCGCCGAGAAAGTCGCCGGTGAGTCCACCGATCCGCCGCCGAAAGCGCCAGCCGAGATAGGCGGTCACGGCCGCCGCGGCGGCCACGGCGATCCCTGCCTCGATCGGCCGCACGACGCCCCACCAGACTCCGGCCGCCAGCGCCAGCGCCATCCACGTGGTCGCCAGCCAGGCCTGTCCGCTGCCGGCGCCCGTCACGACCTTGCTCTTCGACACGTCGTCGAGCGTGACGTAGGGCAGAGCGGCCATGAGCCACACCGGCGGCACGCGCGCCAGGCCCTGCGAGAGCACGATCAGCCCCGGAACCGCGAGCGCGGTGGCGCCGGCCGTCGACGGGAGTGCGGCGAGTCGGGCCAGCAGGCCGATCCGCAGGAGGAGCACGACGACCAGGCACGCCGCGGCGAACGAACCGATCCGGCTGTCCTTGAGGATCTCGAACACCCGGCCGCGGTCCACCACGCCGCCGAGCGCGTCGGCGGTGTCCGCGAGGCCGTCCTCGTGAAAGCAGCCCGTCAGCAGCATGCCCGCACCGGTGGCCAGCGTCGCGGCGACGAGCGGCCCGGCACGCTCCGCGGCGAGCCAGACGCAGGCCATCACCGCTCCGACGACGAGCCCCACGAAGGGGAACCAGCCTGCGGCCCAGCGCCACTCGGCCTCCGTGAACGGGAAGCCGCCGACCGGAAGGCGCGTGAGAAAAAAGAACGCCGCGCGGCAGGCGCGAAGGATGGCAGGCATGGTGGGAGGACGGGTGTGAGCCCGCCACCGGGAGTCGGTCGGAACATCCGCCCTTCGAGGGTGCGATGGTTGTACACCGAAGCCGAGGATGCCCCGCGGCACGGCCGTCCCTCACTCCACCGCGTCGGGAACGCCCGCCTCGGTGAATGTCGCCATGCGATTGTGCGTCGCACAGGCCAGGTCCAACAGCGGCATGGCGGCCAGGGCTCCGGTGGCCTCGCCGAGTGCCATCTCGAGACTCACCAGCGGCGAGACTCCCAGCCAGTCGAGCAGGATCCCGTGGCCCGGTTCGCGACCACGATGGGCGAAGAGGATCCCGGCCCGCGCGGCCGGCTCGACGGCGACGAGCGGCGCGAGCGCGGCGCAGGCGATGAACCCGTCCGCGACGACGACGACGCGGCGGGAGAGCGCCTCGGCCGCCGCACCGGCGAGGGCGGCCAGCTCCCGCCCCCCGACACGGCGCAGCACGTCGAGCGGGTCGGAGGTCGCGACCCGTGCCGTCGCCTCCCGCACGGCGGCGAGCTTCCGCTCGAAGCACGTCCCGACCGCACCGGTGCCGGGACCGGTCGCGGCCTCCGCGGGGACGCCGCAGAGCGCGCTGGTCACGGCCGCGGCGAGCAGCGAGTTGCCGATCCCCATCTCGCCGAGGATCACGCAGCGCGTGTCGGCCGGGAGCGCATGGACGGCCCGGGCGCCGGCCGCGATCGCCGCCGCGAACACGTCGTGGGTCATCGCATCCGCGCGGCGCACGTCGGCCTCCCTCGTGTCGGCGACGGCCGCCCGCGTGTAGGTCGCTGCGGCCGGAGGCGATCCGTCGGCGGCACGTGGCCGTGGGTGGGGCGTGGACTCGGGACATGCCGGGGCGACCGTTCCACCGTCGACGCCGACGTCGATGACGTCGAGATGAACTCGCAGATGGTGCGCCATGACGGCCGCCGCGGCCCCGCCGGTGAGGAAATTGCGGACCATCGCCCGCGTCACCGCCTGTGGATAGGGGGACACCCCGGCGGCCGCGACGGGGTGGTCGGCTGCGAAGATGAGCGCACGACAGGGACGCACCTCGGGCCGGTCCGTCGCCTGCCAGGCGGCGATGTCGATCGCGACGCGTTCGAGGCGGCCGAGGCTCCCGGGCGGCTTGGTGAGCCGGGCCTGGCGGGCGATGGCCGCCACCCGAGAGGCTTCGCACGGCAAGGGCAGCGGCGGGAACGGGCTGCTCATGACCGCTGCAGCCGCCCGGCCCCCGGGCAAAGACCCGGCTCCTCGCGGAGACCCGGGTGCTCGACCGCCTTCGTGCGGCGGGAGTGGCGGTGGGGCAGCGATGTCGTGTTCATGGTCGTGCCCATGGTAGAAGGAATGAACACACTCCAGAAGGCCGCACCGTCACGCATGGGATCGCCTCCGGAAGGGATCGCGTCCCGCGATGCGATCCTCGCACACAACGCCCGCGCGTGGGATCGGCTCGCCGCCGGCGGGGTCCCCCTCGCGCGGCCGGCGGCCGATGATGCGTTCGATGATCCGCGGCGGTGGCTGGCCGGCGGCCCGTCGGGAGACAGGGCGTGGCTGCCGGAGAGCCTCGTGGGCCTCGAGGTGCTCTGCCTCGCGGCCGGTGGCGGCAAGCACGGCCCGCTCTACGCGGCAGCGGGGGCACGGGTGACGGTCGTCGACCTGTCCGCCGCGATGCTCGCCCTCGACCGGCACGTCGCCAGTGAGCGGCGGCTCGACCTCGAACTGGTGCGGACATCGATGGACGATCTTGGGATGTTCGGCTGCGGCCGGTTCGACGTGGTCGTCCATCCGGTGAGCAGCTGCTACCTGCCCGACGTGCGGCGCGTCTTCCACGAGATCGCGCGCGTGGTCCGTCCGGGTGGCATCTACGTGAGCCAACACAAGAGTCCGGCGAGCCTGCAGGCGGGCCTGGCTCCGGCCTCGACCGGCCGCTACGAACTCGAGCACCCCCAGGGCACGGGCCTGCCGCTTCCGGCGACGCAGCCCTCGCGGCTGCGCGAGCAGGGCACGCACGAGTTCGTGCATTCACTCGCCGCGCTGCTCGGCGGCATCTGTGCCGCCGGGTTCGTGATCGAGGACGTCAGCGAGCCCGATCACACCGCGCCCGGAGCGGCCGTGGGCTCGTTCGCCCATCGGGCGGCCTTCGTGCCGCCGTACTTCCGTGTGCTGGCCCGACGCCGCGGCGGGTCGTCGGATACACTCGGTGCCGTGCCACGCCGCATCCTCTCCTGCTGAATCCCCGATGATCGCCCTCACCGTCCTGCTCACGGCCAAAAGCCCCGACGACATCCCGCGCATTCGCGACCATCTCGCGCAGGCGATGCGCTCGAGCCGACGGGAGCCGGGATGCCTGCGGTTCGACGTCTACCACTCGTCCGCCGAGCCGCGGCGGTTCACGCTCGTCGAACACTGGTCCTCCCAGGAGGCGCTCGACGCCCACCGTCTCGCCGAGGCCTACACGCAGATCTACAAGCCTCACGTGATGCCGTTGGTGGATCGCGAGGGACACCCCGGCACGCTGCTCGAGTGATCCCGCGGGCCCATCTGTCTGAGCGTCCGACTCGAGCGGCCTTCGTTCCGATGATCCTGCTCATCGACAACTACGACTCGTTCACGTGGAACCTCGTGCAACGCCTCGGTGAGGTCGCACCCGACCTGACCGTCGAGGTGCATCGCAACGACGCGCTCACGACCGACGACATCGCGGCCCGGGCACCCACCCACCTCGTGATCTCGCCCGGTCCCTGCACGCCGGACGAGGCGGGGATTTCCTGCGACGCGGTACGGCGTTTCGCCGGACGCATGCCGATCCTCGGCGTATGCCTGGGGCATCAGTCGATCGGGCAGGTCTTCGGGGGCAGCATCGTGCGGGCCAAACGGCTCATGCATGGCAAAGTCGACCACATCGAGCACACCGGCGCGGGGCTCTTCGCGGGCGTCGCCAGTCCGCTCGAGGCGACACGCTACCACAGCCTCGTGATCGATCCGCCGTCGCTGCCGCGCGACTTCGAGGTGGACGCCTGGTCGACCGCACCGGACGGATCCCGTGAGATCATGGCGATCCGTCACCGCACCCTGCCCGTGTACGGCGTGCAGTTCCATCCGGAGAGCTTCCTCACCCCCACCGGGCATGACCTGCTGCGCGCGTTCCTCGCCACCGCACCGATCGGCAGGTGACCTGCCTCGGCAGCGGCCGGTGACGCGAGGTCCCGGGCTTCCGGATCGCCCCCACCGTCGTCCGAACGTCCTCGCGTCCCCACTCGCCATGATCGAACTTGCCGCGGCGCTCGGCCACGTGGAGCGCACCGCCTCACCCCTTCCGCCACGACGGTGCCGGCTTCTCGAGGCCCGCGGGGCCGTTCTCGGGGCGCCTGTCGTGGCCGACATCGATTCCCCGCCATGGGATCGGGCGATGATGGACGGCTTCGCGGTTCGGGACTCCGACTTCGCGGCCGTGGGAGACGGGGTCGTGGAACTGGAGGTCGCGGTCGACCTCGCCGCGGGCGACGTGACGGGGATCGTGGTCCGTCCCGGTGCGTGCGCCCGGATCATGACCGGCGCTCCGCTGCCCGAGGGCGCCGATGCGATCGTGCCGATCGAGCGGGCGGTCGAGGACACCGCACGGGCGCACGCGGGGAGTCGCGTCCGGCTGCACGAACGCGGCTTCCGCGTCGGCCAGCACGTGGCGCGGCGGGGTAGCGCCTTCCGCCGCGGGCAGGAGGTGCTGCCCGCGGGGACGCGACTGGGTGCCGCGGCGATCGGGCTCGCCGCCGAGGCCGGCGCGACGCACGTGATCGCGAGCCCGCGCGTGCGGGTGGCGATCCTGCAGACGGGAAGCGAACTCGTGCCGCACGACGCCGCGCCCGGCTTCGGTCAGACGCGCAACTCCAACGGCCCGATGCTCGCCGCGGCCGTCGCGGCACTCGATGCCGAGCCGATCCTGCAGGGCATCGCCCCCGATCGCCCCGAGCACCTCCGGGCCGCGATCGCCCAGTCACTCGCCGCCGACATCCTGCTCGTCTCCGGCGGCGTCTCCGCGGGCGACCTGGATCTCGTGCCCGGCACGCTCGCCGCGTGCGGCGTCGAGCAGGTGTTTCACAAGGTGCGGCTCAAGCCCGGCAAGCCGGTGTGGTTCGGCGTCCTCCGGCGTCCGGCCGGTGAGTCGTCGACGCTCGTCTTCGGCCTGCCCGGCAATCCGGCGAGCAGCCTCGTCTGTTTCGAGCTCTTCGTCAGGCCAGCCCTGCAGATCCTCGCCGGTCGCCCGCCCGGCACCTGGCACCGGCGGCGGATCGAGGCGCGTCTGATCGCGACCGCCAAGGCGCCTGCCGATCGGCCTGCCTACGTGCCGTGTCGTCTCGTGCAGGAGCGGAGCGAGTGGCTCGCCGATCCGCTCCCCTGGACCGGCTCGTCGGACCTCGTCGGCCTCGCCGTCGCCGACGGCCTGCTCGCGCTGCCGGCGGGCGCGGGGGTGCTCGAGGCCGGTGCGGGTGTCGAGGTCGTCGTGCTCGACGGCGAGCCGGGTGTCGGCGTGACGCCCGCACGGGGCCCTGACGCAGGTCGATCCGATGGGTGAGCGACGTCCGCTCCGACGGCACTGCCCGCTCCGCTCCGCGGCGCTCGCGGTGCTCGCGGTGCTCGCGCTTGCCGCGGGCGCGTGGCTCATGGGTCGGCAGGCGATGGCCGCTCCCGAAGATCGCCCCAACATCGTCATCCTCTACGCCGACGACCTCGGCTACGGCGACGTCCGCTGCTACAACCCGGACCGTGGCAGGATTCCGACGCCGCACGTCGACCGGCTCGCCGCCGAGGGCGTGCGGTTCACGGATGCCCACTCATCGTCGGGCTGCTGCTCGCCGTCGCGGTACACGCTGCTCACCGGTCGCTACCACTGGCGCACGAGACTCCAGTCGGGGATCGTCGGTGTCTGGGGCGCGCCGCTCATCGCGCCGGATCGGCTGACCATCGCCGGCCTCGTCGGCCGTCACGGCTACCGCACCGCATGCGTCGGCAAGTGGCACCTCGGGTGGGACTGGCCGATCGAGCCTGCTGAAAAGCGGACGGTGACCGGCTTCGGCGGCAACCGGCGGACCTCCCCGGGCGATCGCGGCAGCGACACGGTGACGGACGCGCACGTGGCCGCATGGCAGGCGATCTTCGCGAGGCCGCTCGGCGGCGGTCCGACGACGCGCGGATTCGATCGCTACTTCGGCACCGACGTGCCCAACTGGCCGCCGTTCTGCTTCATCGAGAACGATCGCACGATCGGCATCCCGTCGACGCTCCTGCCCGCGGGCGACTTTCGGAACAACCGGGCCAGCCTCCAGGGGCCCGCGCTCGAGGGCTGGCGGCTGGAGGACGTCCTGCCGGCGCTCCGCGACCGGGCCGTCGCCTTCATCGCCGAGGCGGCGTCGGATGCGACGCCCTTCCTGCTCTACATGCCGCTGACCAGCCCGCATACGCCGCTCGCGGTCAACGAACCGTGGCGCGGAGCCAGCGGACTCGACAATGCGTGCGCCGATCTCGTCATGGAGACCGACGCCGTGGTGGGTGACGTGCTCGACGCGTTGGAACGGGCCGGTGTCGCGGACCGCACGCTCGTCCTCTTCACGAGCGACAACGGCTTCGCGCCCTACGTGGGCGCGAGGGAACTCGAGGCGCGAGGTCATCATCCGAGTGGTCCGCTGCGCGGCTACAAGGCGGATGCGTGGGAGGGCGGGCACCGCGTGCCCTTCATCGTGCGCTATCCGGGGGTCGCGCGGCCCGGCACCACCTGCGACGCGCTCGTGCACCAGGCCGACCTCATGGCCACGATCGCGGACGTGCTCGGTGCGTCGCTGCCGGAGGATGCCGGCGAGGACAGCGTGAGCCTCCTGCCGCTGCTGCGGGGATCGACCGCTGCCGTGCGGCGGCACGCCGTGAGCTGCGCCTGCAGGGGGGTGCCGACGATTCGAGACGGGCAGTGGAAGCTCATCCTCGGAGCTGGTGGCCCGGGCGTGAAGGAAGGCGCGAGCGACGTCTGGCTCTCGGATCTCTCAGCGGATCTCGGTGAACGCGAGAACCTCGCGGCGCGGGAGCCCGACCGCGTGGCCGCGATGCGTGCCGCCTACGCCGAACTCGTGGCGGCCGGCCGCAGCACCCCGGGCCCGCGCCAACGCAACGACGTGCCGGTCAAGACGCGCTAACCGTCCACGAGAAGGCCGCCGCGTTCGGCGGCGCGGCGCCGAGGCATCGGGCGAGGCGAGGTGAGGGGGGTCGGCGAACGCTTCCCGAGCGAGCGGCCGCCGCGGCCGGAGCGAGGAGACTTTTGCCGCCCCCCGAGCCGGTGCCTGACCAGCGTTGCACGTGCCCGAGCGGACAGTGACGTTTTGCGGCGCGGCGCCGAGGCATCGGGCGAGACGAGGTGAGGGGGGTCGGCGAACGCTTCCCGAGCGAGCGGTCGCCGCGGCCGGAGCGAGGAGACTTTTGCCGCCCCCCGAGCCGGTGCCTCGGCACACCCGAGAAC
>CAIWZS010000141.1 GCA_903917235.1 uncultured Planctomycetaceae bacterium
GGCGCTCCACGGCGATCGCGATCTCGACCTTCCCGCCGACCGTTCCCGAGACCGCGTCGGCCTCCGTCGTCGCCCGCACCTCGGGCTTCTCGGGCACGACCGACACTCGGAAGAAATGCCCCGGACCGAAGCCTCCACGCCGGTCTCGCAGCGCGATCGTGAAGTCCCCGTCGGCGGGCGGCTTCCAGGAAAACGCCGCGTCGCGCTCCCCCTTCGCGAGCACGACCGCGCCGGATGGGTCACGGATCTCGAGCGTGGGATCCGCCTCGGAACCGTGACCGATCGCCTCCACCGCGATGGCGAGGGATGCGTCCTTCGCCGCCGTGATCCGCAGGATGGCCTCGCGTGACGGTGCGTCGAACCAGCCTCCGGCAACGATCGGCGGCATGACCGCGGGAGGCGGCTCCGATCCGCCCGCTGGGACGAAGGCGGTCACCGGCATGGCCACCACGGGCAGTTCGACCGCGCCGCAAACGCCGTCGAACGGGATCCATATCCGCCTCGCATCCGGAAGCGCCGTGACGTCCCGGGTGGGCGGCGCGGCCGGAAGGTTCCAGCCGATCGCCGTGACCTTCGTGGCGCCGCCCGAGCCGACGGCCGACGGCAGGGCGGCGGCGACCACGGGGCCGGTCGTCAGCGCGAGCCGGTAGACGTAGTCGCTCGCGCCAGCGAGACCGATCGTCTGGTTCGGCTCCGCCGGAAACCCGTAGACCCGCACCACGACGGCGCCGGCCCGGCGGGCGGTGAAGACGATCCGTGGATCGAGGCCCCGGGTATCGAGCGTCCGTGCGAGGTATCCGCCCGTCTCGGAGACGAGTTCGAGGACGGCATCGACCGGTGAACCGAGTGCCCCGTGCGCATCGAGCGAGGCGACGAGCGTCTGCCCGGCGTCGAGCACGACGGCGAAGCAGTCGACGTCGCCAGCCTTGTCGAGCACACCGTTGACGGTCACCGGAAGCGACGAGACACGCTGCGCCTCGGATGGGCGATTGTTCGGTTCGGTCTCGACGGCCTCTGCCGTGGTGCCCACGACGAAGCGGCGAAGCGCCGCGGTTCCCACCGCGTCGAACAGCCGCACACGATGCACGCCGAAGCTGTCGGCCGGCGCGATCGTCACCTCGAAGGCGCCCTTCTCCTCGAGCGGCTTCCAGGTCGTGCCGGGCCGGTCGGTCCAGACCTGCACGGGCCAGCGCGGAAACGTCCCCTCGGCCTTGACCGTCACGGTGGAGCCCGCTGCCCCGCCCGCGGGAAAGAGACGTGTGGCGACGGGTGGCGGGTCCGTCGCGGATGAAGTGCCGACGACCGCCGCGGCCGTCAGGGCGCATCCGGCCGCGATCCCGCGGCGTCGCGTGCGGCGCCACGATCCCTCCGGCACGCCGACGCTCATCCCATCAGCTCGCGGATCGGCGTCGGATCGCTCACGAGGAATGCCGGCCGACCAGCGGGTGTGATGAAGTGCTTGCCCGGATCGATCCCCAGCTTGGTGTAGACCGTGGACACGAAGTTCTCCGGGGAGAGCGGACGGTCGACCGGGGCGTGTCCGAGACGGTCGGTTGCACCGATCACCTGACCGCCCGGCGTGCCGGCACCGGCGAACAGGATCGACATCGCGCTCGACCAGTGATCGCGGCCCGCCTTCGATTGGCCGGGAAGCGTCGAGAGTTTCGGCGTCCGCCCGAACTCGCCGAGCGCGATCACCATCGTGTCCTCGAGCAGGCCCCGCGTGTCGAGGTCCTCGATGAGGGCGGCCACGGAGTTGTCCCAGCCGGGCAACCGCTTGCGGAGAGCACCGAAGATGTCCGCATGGTGGTCCCATCCGCCGTCGTTGATCGTCACGAACGGCACGCCCGCCTCCACGAGCCGACGGGCCAGCAGCAGCCGCTGGCCGAACGGGTCGCGGCCGTAGGCGTCGCGGACCGCATCGGGCTCCTGCTCGATCTGGAAGGCCTTCTGCGCCTCCGGCGTCATCACGAGCCGGTAGCCCTGCTCGTAGTAGCCGTCGAGCGCCTTCACCGGGTCGGCGGCGGCCGGGTCGTCGATCCGCGGCAGCGTGTCCACCAACGACCGCAGGTCCCGCCTCGCCAGAAAGCGGGTCTCGTCGAGGCCCCTCGGCAACGCGAGATCCCGCACGCGGAAGTCCTTCCCGTTGGGATCGTCGGACACGACGAAGGGGGCGTAGGCGGCGCCCAGAAAGTTGGGCCCACCTGACCGCGTCATGCCGGGCAGCGAGAAGTAGCCGGGCAGGCCGTGGGGGGCGGACCGCTCGTGGGCGGCGACGGAGCCCATGCTGGGGTGGAAGCTCACGTAGGCACCGCAACCGACGGGAATCCGCGGCGGCGCGCCGGTCATCATGTAGTGGTTGCCCGCGCCATGATTGCCCTGGTTGTGATGCACGCTGCGGATGATGGCGTACTTGTCGGCGATCTTCGCCAGCCGCGGGAGGTGCTCGCAGACCTGGATGCCGGGCACGTTCGTGCTGATGGGTACGAACTCGCCACGCATCTCGGCCGGGGCGTCGGGCTTCGGATCGAACATCTCGATGTGGGTCGGCCCGCCATCCATCCAGATGAGGATGCAGTTGGCCGGTGACCGTCGTCGGGGATTCGCGGCGGCATCGGCCGCGCGGGCCTGCTGGACGAGCCCGAGCAGGCCCGGAAAGCTCCCTCCGGCCAGGCCACCGATGCCGAGTTTCAGCCAGGTGCGACGACCGAAGGCGCCGCCGGTGCAGGGCTTCAGGGTGTCATGCATCTCGTGTCCTCCTCGGGATCCGCGAACGGGTCCATCTCGTCGGCCGCGTTCGTCATCCTCAGTTCACGTACACGAACTCCGGCGTGTTCAGGAGCGCCCACAGGATATCCTCCGCGACGGCGCGACGCGATGCACCTTCGCGGGCGAACTCCGGCAGCAGTCGCTCATGCTCCGTCGCGGTGGGCCGTCGGCCGTACGCCGCCAGGTACAGCTCCTCCAGTATCGCCTCGGGGGTCACGTCGCTCGCCGCCAATTTCGCGACCCGCCCCGCATCGGCCACCACCTTGCCGTGGAGGTGGGCTCCGTTCATGAGGTGCATCGCCTGCACGACCGTCGCATCGGCGATCCGCTCGCACGGCGGATCCTGGTTGGGGTCGGGGCGACCGAAGACGTCGAGGAACGTCGAGCCGGTGCGGTGCGTCCAGAGCTGGGCGGCACGGGCATCCGGCGGGGCACCCCCGTAACCGCTCGGCATGCCGGTCACGTCGTCGATCGCGTCGGCGACCACCTCCGCCCGCAGCCTGCGGCGATAGTGACGCGAAAAGTTGCGGTGGTCGCCCGCGTTCGTCGCGTTGGCGAGCGACGAGAGCCCGTAGAGGTGGCTCTTCATGATCGTGGCGACGAGCCGCTTCTGATCGAAGCCCTGGCTGCGGAACTCGGCCGCGAGCGCCGCGAGCAGTTCGGGATTGCTGGCCGGATTGGTCGCCCGGAAATCATCCACGGGATCGACGATCCCCACGCCGAAGAACTCGGCCCAGATGCGGTTCACGGCGGCCGCGGCGAACGTCGGATGATCGGACGAACGCAGCCAGTCCATGAGCGCGAGGCGACGATCGGCCGCGGCCGGCGTGGCGGGGGCCACGGCGGCCGCGTCGATCCCGAGCGGCTTGGGCGGCAGGACGGCATCGGTGAGGGGATGCTTCACCTCACCCGCGGTCGCGACGATCACCGACTCCTCACCTCCCGAGATCGGCGGTGAGAGCCCGGTGCCCGCGTAGCCCACGCGGGCGAAGTAGGCCGCCAGTCCGTAGAAGTCGCCCTGCCCGTAGACCTCGAACGGGTGCTGGTGGCACTTCGCGCATTCGAGTCGCACGCCCAGAAAGAGCTGGCTGGCAAGAGTGACGATCTCGTCGGGAGTGCGCCGGTCGCGATAGATCACCGCCGCCCCGTTCCGCCACACGCTCCCCGTGGCCGTCATGAGTTCGCCCACGAAGCGGTCGTACGGCAGGTTCTGCGCGAACGCGTCGCGCAGGAAGGTGTCGAGTGCGAGCGTCGACTTGATGCCGACGCGGTAGGGATTGGGGCGCACGAGGTCGGCCCAGAGGTTCGCCCAACGATCGGCGTATTCCGGCCGCTCGAGCAGTTCGTCGACGAGTCGGTCTCGCTTGTGCGGATCGGTATCGGCGAGGAACCGTCTCGCCTCGTCCGGCGAAGGCACTCGTCCGATGCCGTCGAGAAACGCCCTTCGCAGGAAGGTCGCGTCGTCGGCCGGATCGCTCGGCAGCACGTTGAGCGACCGATGCTTCTTCCATGCGAGCTCGTCGATGAAGTTCTTCACCGGCAGCGCGTCCCAGGCGGCCGCGTCGATGACGCCCGGCCGCGGCACGATCGTGTTCCAGCTCGCGATCCGTCCCATGAAGCGGGCCATGATGCTCGCCTCGCCCGGCAGGGTGCCCGCGGTCAGTTTCCCGTCGGATTCGACCCGCACGATCACCGGCTCGTTCGACGCGAACGCGGTCACCGCCGTCACGTCGCGGGTCGTGCCGTCCGTGTCGTGGGCCGTCACCACGAGCGGGAGCGATTCACCGGGCGCGAGGGAACGCGGTTCGGGGGCGATCGTGATGTGGGAAAGCTTCGGGGCACCCGGTGGATCCCGCGGCGCTCCCGCGGCGATCCA
>CAIWZS010000142.1 GCA_903917235.1 uncultured Planctomycetaceae bacterium
CCGCCGCTGGCCATGCCGCCGACCACGACGAGGCCCGGATGGTCCTCCTCCACGCGGCGCACGAATCCGTCCACCGGAAACGAGAACGGATCGGCGAGCAGGAGGAGCGACGCGTTGGATGGCCACGATCCGCCCTCCGGCGGCCAGCCGGCGAACATGCCCCCGTCGGGCGTCTGCGTGTATTCGAGCGACAGGGGCTGCACCGTCGCGCCCGGCAGCCTCGCCAGCCACACGGCCACCGCGGGCCCGCCCTCGAACTCCTCGGCGCCGCCGAGCACGCTTTCGGCGGTCGTGCCGAGCACGACCCGGGCCCGGACGCGATCGGCGAGGTCCTCGAGCACGGGCCGAATCTCCGGCCCGTAGGCCGCCGAGACGAACACGACTGCGAGGTCGGCCGGGCCAGTCCCGAGCCCTGCGGTGGCGTCGGCCGTCGCGCGGGCCACGGCCGTGTCGAGCCGGGCCTCGGTGGACGTCCCCACGCTGCACCGGGGACCATCGGAGCCACCGTGACCGGACGCCGCCGGCGACTGCGTCATGTCACGATCTCCGCGAAGGACGCGAGCGGGTCGTGATCGAAGACGCTCGTCGGCGCGGCGTTGCCGGGGCGCTCGGCGAGGGCGGTGACGAATCCGGCCCCGCGGGCCGCGTCGAGCTCCGCGCCGATGTCGCTCACGAAGAGGATGCGTCGCGGTTCGAGCCCCATGTCGGCTGCGATCGCCGTGTAACTCGCGCTGTCGCGTTTCGGACCGGTCGTCGTGTCGTAGTGGCCGCGGAGCAGCGGTGTCAGGTCGCCCGCGGCCGTGTGGCGGAAGTAGAGCCGCTGTGCCTCGATCGACCCCGAGGAATAGATCCGCACGTCGAGGCCCGAGTCGGCCCAGCGGGCGAGGGCCGGCGGCACGTCGTCGAAGACGTGGGAGACGAGTTCGCCCGACTCGAAGCCGCTCCGCCAGATCATGCCCTGGAGCGCCTTGAGCGACGTGTCCTTCACGTCTCGGTTCATGAGTTCGAGCGCCGCGAGCGTGACGCGTGCCGCGCCATCGTCGGCCTCGGCGACCGTCGGATCGAGTCCGGCCGCCGTCGCGATGCCCACCAGGAGCGGCCGCACCGTCGGGTCGTCGTGGTGGGCGGCGATGAAGCTCCCGACGTGCCGCTTTGCGTGGCCGAAGAGCACGTCATGCACGAACGAGATCGACGAGGTGGTGCCCTCGACATCGAGGACGATGCCGGCGCCGTCGAAGACGATCACGAGGCCGCCCTTCCCTCGGCGGGCACCCAGGCGGGGCCGAGGCAGAGCGGCTCGTAGCCGCCGTGCACGCCGTCCTCGAGGTAGTGGGGCGTCCAGCCGCTGGTGTCCTGGAAGAGGCGGATCGCCCGAATGCGGCGGTCGGCACAGAGGTCGAACCAGTGCCGTGTGCCGAGGGGCACGCTGATGAGGTCGCCCGCGTGCACCTCGATCGCGAAGACGGGCCGGTCGACGGGATTGATGTGGAATACGCCGCGCCCCTGCAGGATGAAGCGGACCTCGTCCTCGGTGTGCGTGTGCTCCCGGGCGAACTTCGCCAGCATCGTGTCCAGATTCGGCGTCTCCGGGCGGACGTCGATGACGTCGGCCGTCACGAAGCCGCCGCGGGCCTTGAGTTCGTCGATCTCGGGGGCGTAGGCCGCGAGGATCGCCTCCGGCGGCGCGGCGGGGTCCACGCGGTCCTCGAGGGGCCACTGCTCGTAATGGAGCCCCCGCTCGGCGAGGAAGTCGCGAAGCTCGCCGGCGTCCGTGATGCGGCGGGATTCGGCCGGGACGGTGACGATCGCCATGGGAAACCTCCGGGAGTCAGAAGGGTGGGATGGGACTGGTGTCGGATGTGGCGCGGCCGAGGGCCCCTGCCGCTTTGCCTGCTGCTTATTGTTGTTGCTGCTGCTGTTGCTGCTGCCAGTGACCCGCCTGCGAGCGGGGCGCCGCGGACGCCGGAGTGCCGAACATCCGCTCGCGTGCCACGGCCTCGAAGAGGAACTCGAAGATCTCGACGTGCCGGCGGGCCTCGGCGAGGTCCCGGCCCCACGTGTAGAGCCCGTGCCGCGAGAGCAGGAACCCGTGCACGGTCGGCCGTGCCGCGGTGAGATCGACGTCGGCGAACCTGCGCCGCACGTCGGTCGCCAGCGCCGTCATGTCCTGCGTGTTCGCGAAGATGGGCACCTCGACGGCCGTCTCGTGCGTGGTGATCCCGGCGAGGCCCTTGAGCATCTCGTAGCCGGCGATGCGCACGCTGCCGCGGGCCAGGTCGAGCCCCGAGAGGAGCGTGGCCCACTGCGAGTGGGTGTGCAGCACGGCTCCGACCGTGGGGTCGAGCGCGGCCATCGTGCAATGGAGGAGCGTTTCCGCCGACGCGCGTCCCCGGCCTCCGTCGCAGACGTTCCCGGCGGCATCCACCCGCACGAAGTCGTCGCGGCCGAGTGCCGACTTGTCGAGTCCGCTCGCCGTGATGATCAGTTCGAGCGGATCGCGCGAGGCGACGACGCTGTAGTTGCTGCTCGTGCCCAGCGACCAGCCACGGCCATGGAACTCCCGGCCGATCGCCCGCAGGCGGTCGATCGCGTCGGCCGACGTGTCGGCGGGATGCTGGAGGGTGGCGGTCGCGTGCGAACCCATGATCGCAGACTGTAGGTCACGCGGCGGGGCTCGGCAACGAGTCGACGCCGGCCCCGGTCGTCGCTCACAGGTAGGGGCTGAAGAGCCTGGCGACACCGTCGCGCAGCCGTACCGGCAGGCTGCGGGCGTCGAGGTCCGACATCGTCCGCGGCCGGGCGCGGGCGATCACCTCGGCGATGCGGCCGTCGAGCCGGCCGGCGAGTCCGCGGTCGTAGGTCTCGACGTTGAACTCGAAGTTCAATCGGAGGCTGCGCTCGTCCCAGTTGCTGCTGCCGAAGAGGGCCCAGCTGCGGTCCACCACCATGAGCTTCGTGTGATCGAACGG
>CAIWZS010000143.1 GCA_903917235.1 uncultured Planctomycetaceae bacterium
CGGCGCGGCGCAGGTTAGCAAGGACATCGATTTCCTGGTGCTGGCCGAAACGGAGAACTTCGCCCGGCTCCAAGCGGCCCTGGAGACGTTGCAGGCAGACCGGATCGCCGTGCCGCCGTTCGACCCGGCAGCCCTGGCCCGGGGGCATGCGGTTCACTTTCGCTGCCGCGCACCGGGTGCGGCAGGTCTGCGGGTGGACGTCATGACCCGCCTGCGGACGCTGTCGGAGTTCACATCTCCGTGGGACCGTCGAACGACGCTGGTGGATGACGAGGGTGTCGAATATCACCTGCTCTGTATCCCGGATCTTGTGCAAGCCAAGAAGACGCAGCGGAGCAGGGACTGGCCGGTGATCGAACTGCTGGTCACAATTCATCATCGGCAGCATGCGAGCGAGGCCACGGATGAGCGGATCGATTTCTGGCTGCATGAGGCCCGCACGCCCGAACTGCTCGTCGAACTGTGCCGGCGTTTTCCGACGCAGGCAGCCGAGATGACGGCACGCCGCCCGCTGATTCGACTCGCGCAAGACCGATCGCTGGACGACCTTCGCACGGCGCTCGACGCGGAAGTGCGGGCGGAGCAGGCCCTCGACCGCGAGTATTGGGAACCGCTGCGGCGCGAGCTCGAACAGTTCCGCCGCGAGCACCGAGACCGTTAGCGGCCACCGGCCGTCACGGCGCGTGACAAAAGGGGATATCGGCAAGCGGCGCGAGGCCGCGACCGGCGGGCATTCCGCGGAAGGCTGCTGCGACACTCAGGCGAAGCCCCGGTCGCACGACACGGTCGTCCCCAACGCCAACGCGTCAGGAGTGCGTTCTGCGCAGAACGTACTGCCCTGAAGGCATGGTCACGATCACGTTTCCGGCCGAGGTCAAGCAGCGGCTGGAACGCGAGGCTCGGCAGGCGGGAAAGTCGGTGTCGGCCTTCATTCGCGAGGCGGTCACCGTCCGCCTGCGTAGAGGCTCCGCAAAGGAGAGCCTCTACGACGACACGCAGGACCTGTGTGGCGCGGGACGGAGCGGGCGGCCCGATCCGGCGTCGAGCCGCGAGATCGTTCAGGAGTTCGGCGAGTGAGCCATGTGATCGTCGACACGGGACCGCCGGTGGCCTTGTTCGACCGCGATTCGGAGTGTCATCGCTGGACGTGCGACCGATTTCGTGAGCCGACCAATCCTCTCATGAGTTGCCAGCCGGTCGTCACCGAGGCCATGTTCGTGCTGAAGCGCGATATTTCTTGATCAGCCGACGGACCGCCCCGACTGCCCCCGTCACGTCGAACTCGCAGACCAACTCACTACGTTCGACGAGCGCGAGGATCAGATCCGGATCGAGCCCGCCGCGCGGGACCGGCGACGTGACCAGGGGTCGACGAGCGATGCGACGCGTCCTCCATCCGCGCCGAGTGGCGACGGCCGCGACGAGCCTGCATGATCGGTGCGAGGGCGGGCTTCGGCGCCGCTCACGGGCCGGCGAGCGTCGCGAGCGTGTCTTTCGCGGCGGCGATCGTGGCGGCGATGTCGGCGTCGCCATGGGCCGTCGAGAAGAAGAGCGCCTCGTACTGGCTGCACGGCAGGTAGACGCCCCGCTCGATCATGCCCCAGAAGAACGCCCCGTAGCGTGGCGTGTCGCTCGCCGACGCGGTGCGCCAGCCCGTCACGGGCACCACCTCGGGCCCGCGCTGAAAGAACATCGTCATCATGCTGCCCACGCGTGCGATCCACACGGGCAGGCCGGCGGCCGTTGCGGCGTCGCGAAAGCCCG
>CAIWZS010000144.1 GCA_903917235.1 uncultured Planctomycetaceae bacterium
CTCGTTCCGGACCATGGCGGAATGAACACGGGCACGCAGGGCATCGGAGTCAGCACGCCCATCGCGGCTGCCGTGGCGGTGGCGACGGTGGGATTCGCCTGCGACGTGCACATGCCGAAGGTCGGCAGCACGCTGATGGTCGCACTCGACTCATTCAAAGCAGGGGTCGCGGACGTCGTGACCGTGGGCAGTCCCATGGCCACGGGACAGGGTGTCAGCCCCTTGTCGCACATGCAGGTGGAACCACTGTTGACGATCGTCTTCACCGCCGGTGCAGGAACCGCCGCATTGGCGGCGAGTTGTTGCGTGATGACTTCCGGTACCTCGATCGTTCCAAACATCGCCCAGTTCAGTTTCTGGACGAAGCTCGCCAAGAGGTCCCACATCTGGTCATGCTCCTCACTCGTGCGATCTGCTTGCGTTGACCGTCGTTCACACCCTAGCGTACATGGTCATGCCCCGCCACTTCCCCATCCTCCGGATCTCGGTCCTTGTCGCGGCGGTGGCCGCGGGCCTGAGTGCCGTCGCGGGCGTCGTCGCGGCGGTCGTGTTCCTGATCCTCGGGCTCGTCGGCGGCCGGCCGATCGGCGGCGTGATCAACGGCGTCGCCGCGGCGGCCGTGGGCGTGGTGGGCGCGTTCGTGGCCGCGGCGATCGGCGAGGTGGCGGAACTCCTGCTCGAGATCCACGCCCGGCTAGAAGTTCCTGATCGCCTGCACGATCACCTGATTCGCGAAGGGGAGCGGCCCCACGAGCGGCACCTCGAGGCCGGCGAGCAGATACCAGTCGCCGCCGACTCCGGCCCGCATGCCGGGAGTGACGCTGAAATACGTGGTGCTGCCACCGGAGAGTCGCGTGTGCAGGTTCGTCGCGAGGGTCGCGCAGAGATGCTTGAAAACCGGGGCGTCGTCCGGAGTGAGATACACCCCGACGGCGTACCTCGCGTCGAAGGAACTGAAGGGACCCGGTGAGAGGTTGAAACCCGTCCAGGGGTTCACCTCGAGCGCGGGAAGCGAGGCAGCCGTGAGGTTCGTGGGCACGGTCACGCCGACGCCACCCCGCACCACCCAGCGGCCGGTCGGGTTGGCCCAGAACTCCACGTCCGGCGACAGGCTCGCGACGCCGTTCCCGGTGAGCGTGCTGCCGGTGGGACAACGGACGTAACAGTTGGCGGTGAGGGAATACTCCTTCTCCTCGATCAGCAGAAAACGGGGCGCGACGGTGAGGTCGCCGGTGCCGCGGGCCGACGCCGTGGCCGGCGAGCGGGGATCCGGTGCGATCAGGGTGAACGGCAGGAACCAGCCGAGCTCGAACCGTCGGTTGAACGGCGTGAAGAGAAAGACGCTGCCATTGGCGGTGTCCACGACGTCCGAGGTGCCCTGCGCCCAGGCGCCCGAGATGACCGCCAGCCGGTAGAACGCGCCGTCGGCGCTGTTGATCCAGGTCTGGCGGGGATTGTCGTGATCGACCGAGTCGTACGGCCGGTCCCAGCCGTCGCTGAAGAAGTCCTCGATGCCGAGCGGGGTCCAGCACTCGGTGTCGAGGGATCCGAACACCGACTCCCGCCAGAGTTCGAGCCGCGTGTCGGGAAGAGGGCAGTCCACGGTGGCCGCGCCGCACGCCTGGATGGCGGCGAGTGCGACGATGACGTACATCGCTGCCGCGCGAATCGCGCTCCGACCTCGTGGCAGCGGCGTCATCGCTTCCGGTCCACGTGCCGGTCATCCACGCGGGCGACCCCCGCCCCTGATCCGGGCAGTATCGACCGATTGCCCTCCCCGACGTGAGTCATTTTCGGACTCGGACGCGCCGGGACGACCGTTCGCTCTCCCGCACGGCCTCATGGGCCGCTCATCGTGCAGGCACGGGGACGACGAGCGTCTTTGGGCTACCGCCGATCGTGGTCGGCCCGACGGCACCGCGCTTGATCGTCTCGCTGCGCGTGACGGTGAGCATGACGTCGGGGGGCAGCTGTCCGTCGAGCATCGAGAGCGTGAACTCGTGGCGCACGCGGCTGCCGCCCGGGGCGAGGAGGTGAACGGCCCGGCGGCATCCCGGCCCCACATGCACCCGCAGGAGCGGCAGGAGCGGCGC
>CAIWZS010000145.1 GCA_903917235.1 uncultured Planctomycetaceae bacterium
CAGGCGACGAGCAGGAGGACGTGGAGGAGGGCAGCGAGTCCGGCGACGAGCAGGAGGACGGGGAGGAGGGCAGCGAGCCAGGCGACGAGCAGGAGGACGGGGAGGAGGGCAGCGAGCCAGGCGACGAGCAGGAGGACGTGGAGGAGGGCAGCGAGTCCGGCGACGAGCAGGAGGACCGGGAGGAGGGCAGCGAGCCAGGCGACGAGCAGGAGGACGGGGAGGAGGACAGCGAGCCAGGCGAAGAGCAGGAGGACGGGGGGGAAGACAGATACATCGACCTAACGGAAGACAATGACGAGGAGGACGAGGACGAGGACGACGATGACGACGACGACGATGACGAGGAGGACGCAGACGTCGGTCCGCCGTCTGAGGGCGCCCATGGCGATGGTGCGGACGGACAAGGCACCGCGGAAGAAGACGCAAACGATCCTTCGAGTGGGGAAGACGGCGGGGAGGAACCCACCTCTGGTCAGCCACGTAGCAACGCAACCGATCGCAACTGGGTCGTCGACGAGGACGGCACGCTTTCGACAACGCATTACTGGAATACGGATGGCAACGTGGTGCGTGTCGGAGGCGGCGTCGTGCGATCTGCCAGGTCGGGGGCGGACGTATCGTCGTTGGCCGAATCTGCGGTTGAGTCAGTAGTGGAGGAATGTGTTCCGGGTTGTGTGACCATTTTTTCGCTGTTTGTGAGTTGCTGGGTGGCCAGAGAGGTCTACGGAGAGAGGGACCCGCGTTGGCTGGTCTTTCGAAGTTGGCTGCTCTCTCCCGACGCTCCCTGTTGGCTGCGGCTGGTGTATATCGCGCATGGTGAATGGTTCGCGCGATGGATTCATCACCGGCCGCTCGTCAAATTCGTCGTACGTTGTCTGATGGACCTCGTCGTCGTGCCGCGATGCCGCGAGGGCGCCACCCTGCACGTGGAGTCGCGTTCCCAGAAAGAGATGGTGCGACGATGACCGCGACGACGGGGGTGTCAGGCGGTGGAGATCTCGCCACGGCCGCGGGGCTACGGTCCGGTTGGCATGTGGTCCATGCATGGTTCGACCTGTCGATCGGCCGGTGGCGTGGGTTGTCGGCCGAGCAGCGAAGGCAGGCTGCAGAACAGTTCATCGTGATCATCGAGTCGTCCGGCAGGGCAGTTCAGCGGCTCGTGACCTGGCTCGGTCGGACGGACGGCATGATCGGAATCCTCGCGATGGATTCGTCGCTGCTGCCAATCGAGCGTGTCCGCTGCCAGTTGCGAGCCGTGGGAGGCGGCGAACTCGTGGCCGCGGGTCCGGTGCTTCTGAGCACGACCTCGGTGGACGATCGACTGTTTTCGACGGAAAACCTTGGTTCCCGTCTGGTCCGGCAGGGTGTCGATCCGTCATCGGATCGGTTTGCTCGCGAAGTCGCCGAGTTCGAGCGTCGCCGCACAGAGAAACTGGCGGCCGCGACGCAACCCGCCATTCCCTCCAGTCGTAACGTGGCGGTGGTGCCGTTCACGTGTCGTCGTGATGGGCCGGATAACTGGTTCGCCCTGCCCGAAGAGCGGCGCGCCCAGATCATGGTGGCCAGCCTTCGCGTCGCGGGGAAGCCGCATCCGGACGTGACCCAACTGTTTACCTTGGCGCGGGGCCTGTGCTCGTACGACAGCGTGCTGACCGTATGGGGCGAGCGTGCGGATGACCTCACCGCCTATTTCAGCAGTGTCATGGCGACCGAATATTTCGCGAGATACGTGAATCTCGGACCCATCTCGTCCGGCATCGTCATGAGCCCGCGTGAGATTCTCGATTTGTACGGACTGGTCTGAGGCCCGTTCCGAGCCGTGTGACATGCACGTCATCAACCTCGACCCGAACACCGTGACCGTCGGCTGGACGGTGGCACGGCTCCCGGCGGCGATCGAGCCGGCCCACGACGGGCTCAGCGGCTCGTTCTTCGCGAAGGCTACTTTCCGGCTCGTGCCGGACGGCGTGGCCGAGCCGTGGCCTGACGGCGCGCTGCCGCTCTCGGGGGATGTGCCCTTCGACGGGGACCTGCTCCAGGGCATCGCCTACGCGTCCGACATGGTGCCGTACAAGCCGCGGGCCGACTTTGCGGTGGTGGGGACGGCGCATCCGCCCGCGGGTGACGCCACGATGTTCGAGGTGACCACGCGGATCGGCACGCACTGGAAGTCGCTCGTGGTTTTCGGGGCGCGGCCCTGGGAGCCGCACTTTTTTTCCCGCCGGCTCACGCCGGGTGCCGCGCGGCCGGCCGAGCCCACGCCCCTGCGGTATCAGGCGGCGTGGGGCGGGCCCGACTGCGAAGCCAATCCGATCGGCCGCGGGGATCACACACCCGGCGCGCCCGTGATCGAGATGGGGCCGCTCACCCGCAACCACGCGCGGGGACGCCACGAGACACCGGCCGGCTTCGCGCCGCTGCCCCCGATGTGGCCGGTGCGGCAGCGGAAGACCGGGACCTACGGCGACGAGTGGAACACACGGCGCTGGCCGTGGCTGCCGGAGGATTTCGATTTTTCTTTTTACAACGCCACGCCCCCCGATCAGTGGTTCGAGCGGCACCCCGTCGGTGACGAGGAGTGCGTGTTCACGAATCTCCACCCCACGATTCCCGAGTATCGCACCTCGCTGCCCGCCGTCCGCCCGCGGATGGTGCTCTCGCAGCTGATCCGCGGGGCGCTCGATTTCCGCGAGGTGCCGCTCCGGCTCGATACGCTCTGGTTCGACATGGATCGCGAGCAGGCCGTCATCGTGTGGCGGGGCCACGTGCCCGTCGTGTCGGTGAAGCTCAAGGAGGCGAAGCACCTGCTCGTGCTGCTCGAGCCGCTGCGCGAGCCGGGCAGGAGTTTCACCGACCTCGTGGCCGTGATCGCCGCGAAGACCGCGCCTCCTCCGCCCCGA
>CAIWZS010000146.1 GCA_903917235.1 uncultured Planctomycetaceae bacterium
CGAGGAGGTTGAAGGTGTGCACCGGCTCCGTGCCGCTCGCAATCTCGGCGGCGGCCGCCGCGTCCGGCACGACCCGGGCGGCCACGAGCTGCTCGGGCGACAGCATCCGCAGGTCGCTCGTGAAATAGAGCATGAGGATGGCGATGAGCATGAGCACGCTGCCGAGGAGCGTGTAGAGGAAGAACTTGATCGCCGCATACTCCCGACGCGGCCCTCCCCAGATGCCGATGAGGAAGTACATCGGCAGCAGCATCACCTCCCAGAACACGTAGAAGAGAAAGAAGTCGAGCGACACGAACACGCCGACCATCCCGGTGACCAGGAGCAGGAAGAGCACGTGGTAGGCCTTGACGTGCTTCGTGATCGGCCAGCTCGCGGCGGAGGCGAGCATCGAGAGGAACGTGGTCAGGAGCACCAGCGGCATGCTGATGCCGTCGACGCCGAGCAGGTACTCGATGCCGAAGGCCGGAATCCACGGCTTCTTCACCACGGCCTGCATCCCGGCCTCGCCGATCGTGAACTGCGCGGGCCCCGCGGCACCGAAGCCGAGGGCGGCGAAAAGACCGGGCCACGCCATCCAGAGCGACAGCACGAAGGTGACCGCGGTGGTCGCGAACGCGATCCAGCGGATCGCCTCCTCACGCGCCTTGGGAATGATCGGCAGCGACAGCAGGGCCGCGACGAAGGCCGGCAGGAAGACGATCAGCGTGAGTGGCCACAAGGCGGGCTGCGGCAGGGCGTCGGGCGTCATGTCGGCGGCTCGGGGAGGTGCTGGAGGAGGCGTGTCAGGGAGCGTGGTGCGGAGCGTGTTGGACGAGGCGGGGGGCGGTGCGTCACCGCGACGGCGCTTCAGCCTGCGAGCGAGGTGCGCAGCAGGAATCCGGCGACGACAGCGGCGACGACCGTGCCGAGGACGATGAAGGCGACGTACTGGCGGAGGCGGCCGGTCTGAAGCCGCTTCAGCCGCACGCCCGTGCTCCAGGTGGCGGCCGCGGTGGCGTTCACGACGCCGTCCACGATCGTCCGGTCGATCCAGGCGTCGATCCCGGCGAGGCCGCGGGCGAGCCGGGCGACGCCGTCGATGATCCGGTCGATCACGCCGCGGTCGTTCGCGCTGGCGAGTCGGGCGATGCCGAGCGTCGGCACGACGAAGACCGCATGATACAGCTCGTCGAGGTACCAGCGGTTCGCGAGGAAGGTGTAGGCGGGCCCGCAGGCCTTCGCGACCGCCTCGGGCGACACGACTCGCCACAGGTACATCGCCGCCGCGACGAGCACGCCGGCAAGCGCCGTCGTGAAGGCCGTCAGCGTCGCCGTGACGTGGATCGAGCCCTCGTGGCTGAGATGCTCCGCCGGCACGACGAGCGACTGGCCGAAGACGAAGCCCCCCGCGAGCCCCTCGGCCGTGCCGGCGGGCCGCGCCTGCTCGAGCAGGTTCGCGATGCCGAAGCTGCCCAGGGACCAGCCCGCCACGACGGCGAGCGCCGCCAGCGCGACGAGCGGGGCCACCATCACGTTGGGCGATTCGTGGGCATGGTCCGCGACGTGATGGTCACGCGGCTCGCCCGCGAAGGTCATGAACCAGAGGCGGAACATGTAGAAGGCCGTCAGGAACGCCCCGCCCGCCACGGCCCAGTAGAGGATCGCATGCCGCGGGTTCGCCTGCGCGAACGACAGGGCCTGCGCGAGGATCGAGTCCTTCGAGTAGTAGCCCGACAGTCCGATGACGAACGGTATGCCGGCGCCGATGATCGCGAGGCAGCCGACGAGCATCGTCCAGGCCGTCCACGGCATCACCTTGAGCAGGCCGCCCATCTTGCGCATGTCGTTCGTATGGCACGCGTGGATCACCGACCCCGAGCAGAGGAAGAGCAGGCTCTTGAAGAACGCGTGCGTGACGAGGTGAAACAGCCCGGCAACCCAGCCACCCACGCCGAGGGCGAGCATCATGTAGCCGAGCTGGCTCACGGTGGAGTAGGCGAGCACCCGCTTGATGTCGTTGGCGACGAGCGCGATGGTCGCGGCGATGAAGAGCGTGATCGCCCCGACGTACGCGATCACGAGCAGGACGTCGGGCGAGAGCACCGGGAAGAAGCGGCCGACGAGATAGACGCCGGCGGCGACCATCGTCGCCGAGTGCACGAGCGCCGAGACGGGCGTGGGCCCCTCCATGGCATCGGGCAGCCACACCGAAAGCGGAAACTGGGCGCTCTTGCCGACGCACCCGCAGAAGATGCCCACGCCGGCGACGAAGAGCAGCCAGCGACCGTACCCAGCCTCCCGCCAGCCCGGTGTCCGCGCGGCGATCTCCGCGGCCGCGACGTCGGCGGGCACGCCGGGGCGCCCCGCGATCGCCGCGACCTCGCGGGATGCCGCGAACGTCACCATGCCGTCCGGCACCTGGAGCGCGTGGCCGTGCGCGGCCGGCCGCACGAGGCTGAAGAGCCCCGGCCGCGTCTGGCCGTCCCCCCCAGCGCCGGCCTGACCGGGGCCGTCGGCGAAGTGGAGCGTACCGAGGGCGCCCCAGAGCGCCATCAGCCCGATCAGCATGCCGAAGTCGCCGATGCGGTTGACGATGAACGCCTTGTTCGCGGCCGTCGAGGCGCTCGGGCGCTCGTAATAGAAGCCGATCAGGAACCACGAGCAGATGCCGACGAGCTCCCAGAACACGAACACCATCGCAAGATTGCCGGCGATGACGAGCCCCAGCATCGAAAAGCAGAAGAGCGACAGTGCCTGGAAGAACCGCGGAAACCGCCCCGGTCGGTGCAGGTGGCCACCCGCGGCGAGTCGCACCTCGTGGTCGGTCACCTCGTGCAGTTCGTCGTGCATGTATCCCGACGCGTAGACATGGATGCAGGTCGCGATGAAGGTCACGACGACGAACATGAGCACGGTGAGCGTGTCGATGTACCAGCCGATGGAGAGCCGCAGGCGACCGCCCTCGTACAGCGTGTACCAGTCGCCCGCGTAGGCCGGTGGGGCGGCGTGTGCGTGCCCGTGCCCATCACCATGACCGTCGGCGTGCGCCGCATGCGGCGCGTCGGCGTGCCCCGGGTCGACCGCCGCCGTGTCCGCCCGGGCGGACACGAGGCGGATCGCGCCCCCGGCCGCACCGGGTCCGTCCATCGGATCGGCCTCCACCGCGGTGTGCGCCCCACCGTGGCCATGGTCGATGGCGACCGGCGGATGGTGGCCGAGCCACAGGGCGAACGCGGTCAGCGACAGCACGAGGGAGGTGCCGATCGCGGCGGTCGCGACCCATGCCGCATTGCGGCCGTGCGGCCCCATCCGCGGTCCGAAAAACAGGATGGCCACGTACGAGCCGAGGGGCACGACCCAGGCCAGCCCGAGCAGCATCGGCAGCGTCGATTCCAAGCCCATGCCCGAGATCCCCGGTTCAGCCCTTCAGGTCGTCGGCGCGGTCGACGTCGACGGTGGCGTGGTTGTTGTAGAAGTTGAGCGTGATCGCGAGGGCGACGGCCGCCTCGGCCGCCGCCAGGACGATCACGAACACGGCGATCGCCTGCCCGTCGAGCCCGATCGAGCGGGCGCCGTCGGCCTGCAGCCACGGCGAGGCGAAAGCCACGAAGTTGACGTTGGCTCCGTTGAGCACCAGTTCGATCCCCATGAGCACGCCGAGCGCGTTGCGCTTGGTCGCCATGCAGACGACGCCGCACACGAAGAGGATCGCGCCGACGACGAGGTAGTGGGACACGCCGGGCGGATGCCCCAGTGGCCCCAGCCCGAAGACAGGGCAGACCCACGCGACGGGCGCGATCATCGCCGTCATGATCCGCCTCCGACGAGCACCGACCCCGACCGGGCCGGTGCACCGGCCGGAGCCTCGCGCCCGATGGCCGCATGCTCGGCGACCGACACCGGCGGCTCCACCGAGGCGACCATTTCGACGGGCCGAGGCGTCTTCCGCCGCTTCGCGCGGGCCAGATAGGCGGCCGCCACGAGCACGACGAGCAGGTGCACCGAGATGATCTCGAACGGAAGCAGGTATCCGCTGCGACCCACCGCCGGCGAACCGGCAGGCGGCTCGTCGACGCGCACCCCGACGAGCGCCATCCCCAGCGGGGTGGCCGACGGCTCCGTCGGACCCACGCTGCCGGGCCGACGCCAGGGCTCGACCGACAGCGCCGCGACCAGCAGGAGCGTGAGCAGGGCCCCGCCGAGCAGACCGGCGACGGCCTTCTCCCCCGCGGACGTCTTGATCGACACGAAGGGCGCCTGCGCCGTGAGCATGACACCGAAGACGAGCAGAACGAGCGTCCCGCCGACGTAGATCATCAGCTGCATCGCACCGACGAATTCGGCGCCTGCCAGGAAGAAGAGCCCGGCCGTCGCGCCAAGCGACAGCACCAGGTAGAAGGCCATCCGCACCACGTTGTCTGCCAGCACGACGGCGAGCGCACAGCCGCAGGCGGCCGCTGCGAACAGCATGAAGAACACGGCGTGCCAGTCGAGCACCGCCAGCGGCGGCACGACCGCCCCGAGACAAGACGTCGATGCAACGGCGACCGCGGCACCGATCATGGTCGCACCTGTGCGGCAGGCACGAGCACGAGGTCGCCGGAGCCGGTCGGCGCGGACGCGGCCGCCCGCCCCCCCGGTCCCTCCAGC
Organism: uncultured Planctomycetaceae bacterium; assembly: GCA_903917235.1. Taxonomy (GTDB): domain Bacteria; phylum Planctomycetota; class Planctomycetia; order Pirellulales; family UBA1268; genus QWPN01. The sequence goes on from CAIWZS010000146.1 coordinate 4,633, forward strand.
CAGCCTTCCCGGATCTCCCCGGCCGGCCGACGCATGCCGGGCACGAGGCCGCCCGGGAGGAACAGCTGCCAGAGCATCGCCCCCGCGAACATCACGGCCGCGATCGGCGTGCAGTACTTCAGGCATGTGGTCATGACCTGGTCGATCCGCAGCCGCGGCAGCGTCCAGCGGATCCACATCATCACGAGCACCCCGAGCGTCGCCTTGCCGAGCAGGTTCACCATGCCGAGCAGCCGCACGAGATAGCCGGCCGTGTCGCCGGTGCCTTCGGAAAGCCCCGCCAGCGTCGCCAGCGGAACGGGCCCGTTCCAGCCTCCCAGGAAGAGCACGGCCGCCATCGCGCTCACGAGAAACATGGAGCCGTATTCCGCCATGAAGAAGAAGCTCCAGCGCAGGCCGGAATACTCGGTGTGGAAACCGGCGACGAGCTCGCTCTCGGCCTCCGCGAGGTCGAACGGCGCCCGGTTCACGCTGGCGACCGCGCAGGTCACGTAGACCCAGAAGATCACGAACGTGAACGGGTCGTGGAAGAGGTACCAGTTCCAGAACCAGCCCGCCTGCTTCTCCGCGATGGTGACCATGTCCATGCTGCCGGCGAGCATCACGGGCACCACCACGCACATGCCGAGGGGCACCTCGTAACTCACCACCTGCGCCGCCTCGCGCATCGACCCGAAGAGCGACCACTTCGACGCCGAGGCATAGCCCGCGAGGATCACGCCGAACACCTCGAGGCCGAGGACGGCCACGACGAAGAAGACCGCCACGTTCAGCCGCAGGCCCACGAAGTCGAAGGCGAACGGCAACGCGATGAAGGCGCAGAACGACGCGCAGAAACTGACGTATGGAGCGAGGCGGAAGAGCATGCCGTCGGCCCCGTCCGGCATGAGGTCCTCCTTCGCGAGCAGCTTGATGCCGTCGGCGAGGGACTGGAGCCACCCGAACTTCCCACCGGTGCGCGTGGGTCCGAGCCGGTCCTGGATGCGGGCCGCGATCTTCCGCTCGGCCCAGATGAAGACGAGGGCGCCGCCGGCGATCACGTTCAGGATCAGCACGGCCGCCAGTGCCGCGGCCGCCGTCCATGCCAGCCAGCCCGGCAGCCCGACGCGGTCGATCAGGTATTCAACCATGGGAGCACGAGCCAGGGTCGCGAAACCGGTCCGGCCCGACGGGCCAAAACCCGCCTCTTTCCCGGCGGAAGCCGACTTCGTGAAAATTTGCACGAAGTGTGCCGTCTCCGCGGCCGGACCACAAGTCCCTCCTGCAAAAGGCCCGCTCGCGGAACACACCCGCCGGTCGCATCTGTATCAGCGCCCGCGATGCGATCCGGGAGCGTCGACGACCGCCACCGTCAGCGATCGATCTCGCCCATCACGATGTCGAGCGAGCCCACGATGGCAGGCACGTCGGCGATCAGGCAGCCACGGCACAGATCCGCCGTGACGGAAAGATTCGAGAACGAGCTCGACCGGGCCCGCGCCCGCCACGGAATGGCGGTGCCGTCGCCGACGACATAGAAGCCCATCTGTCCTTTGGGGCACTCCGTCTCGAGGTAGGCATCACCCGCCGGAATCTTTTCCGTGAGCTTGAGCGGCTCGCCGATCGTGCCCTTGCAGGCGGAATACCGGTCGATCGCCTGGCGGACGAGGTCCATCGACTGCACGACCTCGATCATGCGCACGAAGAAGCGGTGCCAGCAGTCCCCGATCACGGCGTCGGGGGGCACCGGCGGGTATTCGTGGTCGCGCGGGTAGCGGCCGTTCTTCATGACGGCCACCTCGAACGCATAGCCGTCGTACATGGCGGTGTAGATCGCCTCGCCATCCCGCCGCAGGTCCTGATCGACTCCGCTGCCCCGCAGCACGGGGCCCGAGCACCCGTAATCGATCGCCATCTCGCGGGACATCACGCCGATGTTCGCCGTGCGCTTGACGAAGATCGCGTTGGTCGTGAGGAGGGCGTGATATTCTTTGATGACGGGCTCGAACTGGTCGAGAAACGCCTCGCACCGCTGCAGCCAGCCGGGGGGCAGGTCGGCGGTGAGTCCGCCCACGGTGATGTAGCTGTAGGTCAGCCGGGCCCCGCACGCCTCCTCGAAGAGGTCGAGGATCCTCTCGCGCTCGCGGAAGGCGTAGAGGAAGGGGCTGAACGTGCCGAGATCCAGCCCGTACGCCCCCATGCCCACGAGATGGCTGGCGATCCGGCCGAGCTCCGCGATGAGCACCCGCAGGTGCCTGGCCTTCTCGCTCACCTCGTACTTCATCAGCTTCTCGACGGCGAGCGACCAGCCGAGATTCATGTTCATCGCGGCGAGGTAGTCCATCCGATCGGTGTAGGGAATCCACTGCCGGGCGGTCAGGTTTTCGCCGATCTTCTCCGCACACCGATGGAGGTAGCCGATGTGGGGCTCGACCTCCGACACGATCTCGCCGTCGGTGCGCAGCACGAGCCGCAGCACGCCGTGCGTGCTCGGGTGCTGCGGCCCCATGTTGACGAGCATCTCGTCGGTGCGGACGTCGAACTCGATGATCCGCGGATCGTCGTCGAGGATGGAGGCCATGCGGGTGTCGCTCCGGAGTGGGCTGGCGGCGGTGGCGGCCTAGCGATTGCGGATGCCGTGGTACTCGACCGGCTGCACGTAATCCTTCCGCAGCGGGTGCCCCTCCCAGTCCTCCGGGCAGAGGATGCGGCGGAGGTCGGGATGGCCGGTGAACCACACGCCGGAGAGGTCGTAGACCTCGCGCTCGTGCCAGTCGGCCCCGCGCCACACGCCCGTCACGCTGGGAAGCTCGGGCAGGCTGCCCGGCTGGTCGTCCTTCCATCTCGGCAGACCGCACTTGAGCACGAGGCTCACGCGGGCGGGGGTGCTCCAGAGGTGGTAGACCAGCTCGATCCGCGGCTGCCACGACACCTTCGCGGCCTTCTTCGGATCAGGTTCGTGCCAGTCGACGGCCGTGATGCATTCGAGCGAGTCGAAGCGCACCGGGCTCGAGCGCTTCAGCCAGTGGCACACCTCCGCGATGCGGCCCGGAGCGACCTCGATCCACGGGTCGAGGGCCTCGAGGTTGCGGCCCGTGACCGCCCCGGGCAGCGCCGCATCGAGCTGGTCGAGGAAACCGGGGCCGCGAGTGACCTGCATGACCGACCTGCGGGTGGAAGGATGGAGTGGACGGATCGATCGGGCGTTGGCGTCAGCCGGAACTCCGCTGCGGCGATCCCGCCCGCTCGGACGACACGGCGCGGACCCAGTCGAGGTCGCCCCGGTACCACACGTAGGCGAAGCCGACGAGAAGCACGGCGTAGAACACCGCCATGTCGACCACCGCCATCCGCGCGAGCAGCGACCCGGTCCGGGCCACGGCCCATCCACCGAGCGCCTGCGCGGGTGTCGCCAAGGCGCCGTCCGCGAGCCGCGCCGTCTCGAGCGACCGCGCCTCGTTCAGGGTCGGCGCGAGGAACTGACCGTCCGGTTTCGGCGCGACCGGGGCGTGGAGCCCGAGTTCCCGCAGCAGACCGGCCGATGCGGGCGTGAGCGAACCGTCCGCCGCGACGCTCACGAGGGCGGGATCGGCCAGCTGCGTCGCCTTGCCGAACACCGTCGCCCAGGGGAAGAAGAGCGCGACCTCGACGTCGAAAATGATGAACAAAAGGGCGACGACGTAGAAGCGCAGGTCGAACTGGACGAACGACGAGCCGATCGTCGGCTCGCCGCACTCGTACACCTCGAGCTTCTCGGCGTTGGGCGCCCGGGGCCGGACGAGCCAGCCCACGATCAGGTTCACCGCGAGAAACGCCACGCCAATCGAGGCGAAGAGGGCGATGTAGCCGGCGATCAGGACTGGATGCATGGCTTGCTCAGGGTGACGCCGTCGCGGGTGTCGGCGGCGCCGCGGGGGGCATCACTGGTTCGGACCGCCGTGAACGGGTTCCACGATCACCTTCGCGGCAGCCACGGCGGTCGGATTGAGCGTGGAGCGCCCCCAGGCCACTTCGACGGGCAGTCGGGCGAAGTCCACGATCGTGCCGTCGCGACTGTAGCACGACAGGTCGAGCGTCGATCCCATGAAGATGCAATCGACCGGGCAGGGCTCCACGCAGAGCGCACAGAACATGCACTTCGAGTAGTCGATCGTGAATCCGCTCACGCGGAATCCCTTGCCGTTCTCGACCCGCTCCTTGCCGATGTAGATGCAATCGACCGGGCACGCCTTGGCACACTGGTCACAGGCGATGCAGGTCGTCAGGTCGTACCGGTGGAACCCGCGATACCTCGCCGCGACCGGAGCGGGCAGCTCCGGGTAGGCGAAGTGGTCGGTGAAGGTCCGGCGATTCTGGTCGTAGGTGCTGCCGAAGACGCGAAGCGTCACGAGCATCCCGTGCAGCACGGTCCCGACCGCGGAACAGAGGTTCCGAAACCAGACGATCATGGGATCCGATCGGCGTAGATGTCGGGGTGGGTGTCAGGGTGCGAGTCGGGAGGGCGGCACCTCCAGCGGCCTCGAACCGGAGGCGGTCGAACCGGAGATTCGCGGACCTCGGCAGGAGTATAGGGTCGACTACGAACCCAACAAGCGCGCGTCGCCAACCCCGGAATCGAACCCGACCGGCGCGACGGCAACGGCACCAGCGGCGCGCCGACGCCCATGCGATACCGACTGTCTCCTGAGGCTGTTGCCAAGAGACCCGACCGCACCCGACTGCCCATTTTCCGGCCACACCGCTTGGGAAAGGTCGTTTTTCGGGCATTCCGCCTGCTTCGCGGTCCGGGATTTGCTTGACGATCAGCGGAAACTCCTTACATTTCAAGGGTTTCGGCGGGCCATGCTCCCGAAACCTTACTCGGAATCACTGACCAACCTCCACCCATCATTCGTTCGGCGAAGGCGGCACCTCACCCGTCTCGTCCGACGGCACGAGCGCACAGCGGCGCCAAGGACTGGCTCATGCTCGTTCTTTCTCGGAAAAAAGACGAGAGCATCGTCATCAACGACGACATCACGATCGTCGTGGTGGAGATCCGTGGCGACAAGGTGCGGCTCGGTGTCGAGGCGCCGAAGGAGGTTCCCGTGCATCGCCGCGAGGTCTACGAAGCGATCGTTCGCGGAGAATCGGGCGAGCCGTCGTCCCGGCCCTCCCAGTCGGTTCCCTCGGCTGATGGCGCACGTGCGGTCGATACGACGCCTGCGGGTGGATCGGGCGAGCCCCGCGGCATCGAAGGCTGACGGCCCGTGGCGTCGTGCCGTCGAGTGGTCGTCCCATCGTGCACTGGCCTGCTTTCTCGGGCCCCGCCGTTTTCATCCGGTCGTTCCGTGACCGACCCGATGACGCTACGATGCGGTGAGCGGGCGTCCGGCGCCGGCCCCATCGTCTAGAGGCCTAGGACACCGCCCTTTCACGGCGGGAACCGGGGTTCGAATCCCCGTGGGGTCATCGACGCCGGCATGCAGGAGACGATCGCG